>DATECW010000153.1:0-5046 GCA_035286705.1 Bacteroidota bacterium | reverse complement strand
GCCTGGTTCTCTTCACTTGGCTCGAAGTTGATCAGGCCGCGGCCCCAGGGGAAATTGGTGAAGGAACACCATTCTGCAGAAATGATGGGGGAATGATAGCGGTACTTCCGCTCACCGACGACCTGTGGATGCTCGTTGAGGGCAAAAGCAATTTCAGTCTTAAGGGTGAGTCGGGTCCCCTCAAGGATGATCTTTGGGCAGAGCTTGACGCTCATGGGCGTTGATGGTGGGTCAGGCTGTAGCTTCAGCCGATGTCATGACGTGTGGAGCCGCAGACGGCTGAGTCAGGTACTCATGGATTGCAGCGGCCGCGATCTTTCCATCCCGCATTGCCAGGATCACCGTAGCTCCCCCGCGTGCCAAATCCCCTCCGGCAAAAATCCCGGGTCGGCTCGTCTGTTGTCGTTCATTGGTAACCACGACACCCTTCTTTGCTGTTTCCAGGCCGGGTGTTGTCGACTGAATGATGGGATTGGGCGATTGACCGATTGCTTCGATGACAGTTTCGACCTCCAGGCGGAATTCAGATCCCTTCATCGGAACAGGCCGTCGCCTCCCTGATTCATCCGGCTGCCCGAGTTCCATCTTCTGGCACTCAATGGCTCTCACCCAGTCGTTGTGATCGGCGAAGATTCGTGTGGGCGCCGTGAGGAGCATGAACTCAATTCCCTCTTGCTCCGCATGGTGGACCTCTTCCAGCCTTGCCGGCATTTCCTCGCGGGATCTGCGATAGATCAGGTATGCATGCTCAGCACCAAGGCGCTTTGACGTGCGAACGGCGTCCATGGCGGTATTCCCGCCGCCGATGACAGCAACGTTCTTGCCTACCCTGATCGGAGTGTCAAAATCTGGGAACTGATACGCCTTCATCAGATTGATGCGTGTGAGGAATTCGTTGGCCGAATACACACCCGTATAACTCTCACCGGGAATCCCCATGAAATGGGGGGTTCCTGCTCCGGTTCCGAGAAAAACGGCCTTAAATCCCCACTCCTCAAAGAGCTCGTCGATTGTTGCCGTGCGCCCAACGAGGAAGTTCGTGTGAATCTGAACCCCCAGTGCTTTGATTCTCTCCGTCTCCAGATCGAGGATTGCCCTCGGAAGCCGGAATTCGGGAATACCATATCGGAGGACGCCACCGACAGCATGAAGCGCTTCAAACACCGTAACCTGATATCCCATCTTTGCCAGCTCGGCAGCACATGTTAATCCGGCGGGACCGGCCCCGACAATCGCCACTTTCTCATTCCGCCGTTCCTTGATCTCAGGGGGGGAGAAGAGTCCTTGCTCCATCTCGAAGTCTGCCACAAACCGTTCGAGTTTCCCGATTGCGATAGGCGGGTGCTTTTTCCCCATGGTACAGATGGCTTCGCATTGCTCTTCCTGAGGACAGACGCGACCGCAAATCGCGGGGAGATAGTTGGCTTCACGGATCTTATTTACAGCACCGACATAATCTTTGTCGAGTATCAACTGAATAAAGGACTTAATATCGATCGTTACGGGACAACCCTGAATGCAAATAGGATCCTTACACTCGAGACACCGCTTCGCCTCCAGGAGGGCCCGTTCTTCGTTCAAACCATGAGATACTTCGAGGAAATTTCGCGAGCGTTCTGCCGGGTCTTGTTCCAGAGATTCCTGGCGGGAGATCTTCATGCGCTCGGAGGGCTTCAACGCATTGCGAAGGGTCATGCGATGGCCTCCTTCTTGCAGGAATGTTCGAACTTCTCATTAGCAATCCGCTCGAAGTCGACATAGCTCCTGTTCCGCATGATCAGTTCATCAAAGTCCACTGCGTGTCCGTCGAACTCCGGACCGTCCACACAGGCGAACTTCATTTTTCCGTCAATCGTCACTCTGCAACCGCCGCACATACCCGTGCCATCAACCATAATAGCATTGAGACTCACAAAGGTCTTAATGCGATACTTTTTTGTCACTGAGGCAACTGCTTTCATCATCGGAAGCGGACCAATGGCATAGACAGCATCGAATACAACGCCGATGTCGACCAGTTCCTTCAACGCGTCGGTCACGAGCCCTTTTCTCCGGTATGATCCGTCATCCGTGGTAACGAACAAATGGTCCGAGCAGCGAGCCATTTTTTCCTCAAGGATCACGAGGTCTTTGGTTCGGGCGCCGATGATTGAATAAATCGAATTCCCCTCGCCTTTGAGCGCTTGAGCAATGGGGTATAATTCTGCTGTTCCAACACCGCCTCCGATACAGGCCACGGTTGAATTTCGGAGAATCTCAGTGGGATTTCCCAGCGGGCCCACGACATCAACAAGGGCATCTCCAGTATTCTTGGAGAGGAGCAGTCTCGTTGTCTTGCCGATTCCCTGGACGATAAGAGTGATCGTGCCGGCCGACGGATTGCTGTCCACGATTGTCAGGGGAATGCGTTCGCCCGTTTCAACGACGCGGACGATAACAAAATTTCCCGGCTTTCTTTTGGGTGCAATGAAGGGGGCCTTGACGACAAATCGTGCTACTGTTGGGGACAGGAATTCTTTTTCGATTATTGGAAACATGGGGTGCTTTCAGGAATGTTCCTCTAGACGAGTTGACCGTCATCCTTGATGCAGCTCATGGGGCAGACATCCATCGCTCTTCGAATGTCGGCCTCTTCCCGCTCGTCGGTTGGCTGGTTGTAAATGAAGTAGTACGATGCATCGTTGCTGTACATGAAATTCTGGAGAGCGTATGAGAAGCAGATCCCGCACCCGTTGCAGGCGTTGGTGACGTAATACTTCCCTGGGGCGTTTTCTTCGAGACGGACAGCTGTAGCGCTCATGGCAATTTTCCTTCATTAGACTGCGAAAAAGGGGCAAGTTATATGCCATAAATTGCATTAGTTAGTTGAACAGAATTGTGGATTTTTGGACAAAAACTGGAGAAAGACACTGTTGAAAATTTCACATTTTGGAAGGTCTGTTCCAAGAAATGAGAAGCCTGACTGCGCGGGGACAACGGCTTCCGCCAAGAAGCGTGGCGGACAGGTCGTCGGCAACGAGTGAGTGAACAGGGGAGATCCTGCAACCGTCGGCAACTTTGAGCCCTGTTTATGGGTCTAACCAGACGCACCTCACACCAATTGATGGATCGATTTCATGGTCACGATGTTTTTTTCTCTCTTAACTCTCATTGCCGGCCTGATTCAGGTGCAGGATGAGGCAAAGGGCTATGCCGGCCGATACGCCGCCTCTGATTTGTTGCTCATTTATGTCGCCGAAAACGGATCTTCAATAACACTGCGGCCGTTTTTCTGGACATCGGTGCAGCCTCTTCGCGCCGCTGCCCCGGATTCTTTTGTCGTAGATGATCGGCCCGAGCGCGGCGTTCGTTTTAAGCGCGATACGGAAGGTCGCGTCGTTGGAGTCTTTCTGACGAACATTGGTCCCACGGCTTTCTATCGTCGATATCCTCCCCATGAATTCCACGCCGCAGAGCTCCTTTTCCTCGGAAAGCCGGAAGAGACGATAGAAATCCTCCAAAAGAAGGAGCATACACCCGGGGAAATGATCGAACTGGGGAATCAACTCCTCAGGTTCTCTCCATCTTCACCCGAGACCGCGGTGCGATATTTTTCATTGCTGGCTGACTTGTATCCGGAGAATGCAATCGTTCATTCGCGACGAGGTTCGGCATTGGTCGCCTCCGGCCCGAAGGGGCGAGACCCGGCTACTGCGGAATTTCGTAAGGCTCTCTTATTAGATCCCTCCCTTGGGGAAGCCCGTTCAGCGCTCTTTCGTCTTGGGGCAATCGATGACACGACGGGATGGAGGATTCCCTTCAGTCTTGGCGATCTTTTTGTTCCTCCTTCGGCCGAGGAAGTACGTCAGGTCAAGAATGCCTGGAGCCGCCGTGACCTTTCTCCCGAAGATGTCCGTATTGTCTCAATGGGGCGCATGCATCTTGGACACACAAGTGCAACAGTTCGAATCATTTCTCACATTATTCATGGCAAACGGCACTACGGGGCCGTCATTGTGCCGACGGAACAAACATCAGAGAAGAAAGCTGTCCTCCTTGAAGCGAAAGGTGTCTCATGGGATTACTTCCCGCTTGACCTGAACCGCGGAGTCCTGTCATCTCGAATCCTCGGGCCGGATCAGGGCCGGTTTGTCTATCTGCTTCCGTGTTTCAGGGGAGAACAAATGATCGTGGACGGCAAACAGTATACATCGGAAGGGGACCGAACAGACGGCTGGGACGGTGCGACCGATGATGCGCTTGCATTCCTCGAGGCTGCCTTGACCGTAACACCTGAAGCTGATACCTCCCGAATTGCGGTGTTTGGAAAAAGCCGCGGTGGAAGCGTGGCGCTTCTCGCTGGAATGCGACAGTCGCGGATCAAGCGTGTTATCGATTGGGTTGGTCCGATAGATTGGTTTGAGGAAATGGGAACAGAGGGATGGAGTCAACGGGAACTTGCAAAAGATGGCCTCCGACTTCAGTCGCCTCCCAGTGGTGTTGCCGGACAATTCATTGAACGCTTTCTGGCAAAGGCGGTTCGGGGGGAACGCGGGCTGAAAGAGACGCGCCTTCACATGATTGCCTCCTCGCCTCTCTATTTTGTGGGCGACCTGCCGAGGACTCAGGCACATTACGGAGTGAAGGATGGGATGGTGTCAGTCAGGAATGCGAGGGAACTTCAGAGAGCAATGGAGGCTGCAGGCCGAAAGGAGAGTATCTTTCTCTATGAACAATCGGGGCACGATCTTGACAATGATTTGTCTGTGAAGCGAACGAGGGAGTTTCTCATGGAGATGGTGGAAGGAAAGCAATACTGATCTGCCAGAAAACAAGAAGCCGACCCCACTGAGCCGGCTTTTCAATTCTCAATCACCAAATCGTCAATCTGCAATATTTAGTGCCCCCAACCGGATTCGAACCGGTGTACCGAGCTTGAAAAGCTCGTGATAGGTTCAAATCGGCTTTGTTTCTAGCCTTTGAGAGCAGAGAAACCATCCCAAGTGTTAGCAGATGTGTTAGCAGCTAACGCCTGTGAATTGGCTGATGATAAAACCTTTCAAAGCG
>DATECW010000152.1:0-5502 GCA_035286705.1 Bacteroidota bacterium | reverse complement strand
GGGGGCGAAAATCCGTCACCTTGGGGCGATGGAGAGCGAAGGATCCTGCAAAATCGTCTGACAACAGGTGATTCAGATCACACAATTGCCGCGACGACCCGTTGCATCATGAACTGGCAAATGTTTTTTGCCGGGGTGAGTGCACGAAAGCCGTGTGAAGTGTAGAAGGGAAAAAATTGGAAAATCTGTTGGGCGTGGAAGGGTACCCGAGCTTGGCCCGGTTTCTTCTATGGCTTTCCCATCGCGTAAACCACTAGGCAAAAACTGCAGCCGAACGAAGCTCGAATTGCTCAAACATCCCCCGAAGTCGCATCCGCTGTTCCTCTACCGTTGGCTCAATGGTCGAAATGTTTTCGCCGGGGAAAGCATCATCTGATGCGATCTGGAGGCAAAGATCCATCCCCCGCTCGAGGTTGTCCTTGAACTCCCGCAGCGTGCTCACTTCACGCTCCGTGTATCCGCATTTGGCGATCAGCCGCTCCAGAAAATCAACATACATGATGACCTCCTTCGAAAACATATGCGGGCGATTCTGGGGCACGAGCGACGATCCGCGGCCGTAGATATGATCAACCATCTCCTGGAGCGTATAGATCCGGTCGAACCATGCGATGTTCGGTCCCGGACAAATTGCCTGGGGAGATTGCGAGGGGTGTGCAACGCCGTGAGTGATGAGCGCTCCGTTTCCCAGATGCTCGCAGAGGCAGGTCTTTACCAGCACATTGTCGATCATTTTCTGTTTCTGCTCCGTCGCGATGTCCAGGCCGGAGATTTGTTCCAGCTTGAGGGTCTGATATTGGGTCGAAGCGGTGCAGATTGGTTCTCGCGTGAATTCGGTATCAGACACCAGGTGTCCTTTCGGGCAGGGAGAGCCGGGCTTCCCCTTTTCAGCTCGCTTTCGTGTCCACACCTCAGAACCGGATCCCCTGATGTTGTTGAACGATATACCGAGCGGAGAGGCGTCGCTGACATAGACGTCTTCTTCCTTGGCGCGCCTCAGCAACTCACGTGTCGCGTCGTCAACACACGTGGCCTCAGGTACAAGGAGAAACGGAGTTGCCCAGCCGGTTCGGTCCATCCCGAAGTACTCTCGCATCCGGCGGTCCTCGCCGTGCGTTCCGATTCCTCCCTGCACTGTCAGGATCGGCTGCTCTTCCTTGGCGGCATGCGGGTACTCCCATCCCATCGATTCATAGAACCTCTGGATGAACGGCAGGAACTCCGCTTTCAACTGTTCCCGTTTCTCCCTGAATTCTCTGAGAATGGTGGGTAAAAGTTGGCCGTTGGAAGGGAAAGCATGTCCGCCGCAGTTGAGTCCGGATTCGATTCGGAACTCATGTACTTCCAGACCCTTCTTCGCCAACATATGCCCTTGGATGGAAGCAGAGCGGAAATCGCTGACTTTCAGGATAATCCTCTTCTTGAGTTCGCCGGATTCAGTTCTATAGAAATCACGAAAGGAAGCAAGATACGCGAAGAGACTCCGGTTGAAGCCGGCAGAGAACTCTACGGCGGACTGGAGACTGCTGTTGGCGAATCCTCGCAGCGCAGATTTGGCGTCAGAGAATTGCTCAGGCAACTGTTGACCATTCTTGTCCACATTCAACCGGTCGAGTTTCGTCATGATGTTGACATCGATCGCGCCCGGCACCATGCGCGCAGTGAGGGATACCTCGAGAGCCTCGCGTTCCTTCCCCGGGGGAAGAGCCAGCATGCGCAGGTACTCCTGTTTGAGTGGACTCTCATTCGGCAACAGCTCAAAATACTTTGTCTTATCGTTTCGGTGAAAGAAGGGGAGGTTCCGTACGGTTTCCATGTTCCGGCGGACAAGCCTCTGGACGGTCTCAAGGTATTCGGTAACCCGCCGTGCGCGGGCGTCCTCGTCAAAGCGGTAGATCTTCTTGTAAGGAAGACCGTGCTTTGTGTTGTAGAACCCGCGGATTCGCTCGATCAGCGTGTCATCGATAATGGAGATGACTGACGAGATGCCGAGATGTGCGACTCGGATGGGTGTGTCAATAGAATGCCCCGTTCCCATGACGGGAATGTGAAACGTGTGATCCTTCAAAAGACCCTGGAGTGGTGAATGGAAAATGAAAAGCCTTTGTCCAAGATAAGGAATGTCAGGGTCATATTCAACGGTTATGCGGGAGAATCCATTTGATGATGTCGCTGCCCTCCGTTCGCACGAGAGAAGAGGTATCTTGTCGAGACCGTTGAAACCACTTCAGTTGAAAGGAGAGATACTGGCTGGAAGATCTTACAGCGGTCGAGATGGCCCGTTTCCTCATCTGATGAGGAGTATTCTGCCGGTCGTTTGGAATGTGTCCGTTGAATACAGAAGAAAATACACGCCGGTGGCTGCGTCTCGTCCCGTTTCGTCCTTCCCATCCCAGGAGACTTCAAATTCCCCTTGGCCTTGCTGTGTATCTACCAGAGCCTTCACTTGTTGTCCGAGCACGTTATATAACCGCAGAGATGTGCGACCCGGGGAGGGAACTCCGTAAATGATCGTCGTTGATGAATTGAAAGGATTTGGGAAATTCTGACGGAGATAGGCGCTTGTTGGGAGTCCTCCCACTTGATACTTCTGTGGGGGCAACAGATACCGTGCTCCATCGCCTCGTAATTCCTCGATCTGGTATTCATACAGTTCCCCGCGCCTCGGTCCAGGATCAAGATAGAGCGTCTGCGTGAGTGGGGTGGAATTAAGCTTCACAGGAGGCCGCGGTGAATCTGAACGTCTGCGGTAGAGATTGAAAAGAGAAAAGGCGGAGGTTGATGTCCACTGGACCCGAACATTGCCCTCCTCCAAAGCAAAAGAAATCTGCGGTACGGCCTGACTACTCCAGATTCTGCCCATCGTAACAGCGCCGGGATTGAACGGTGAAATCGAACGAAGATATTGTGCAACGGCCGCGTCGGGCCCGAACGTCGTATCCTGCCTGCTGATGAACCGTATGATGGGTATCTGACGAGCAAGGTCGGCAACGAACTCGTTCAATGCCAGTGAGTACGTGCCGGCATCGGACACAGGCACGCCATCTATCCAGACGTCCTTTAACGCAGGAGAGGCGCCCCAACCTTCAATGGTATATTGCAGCCCGGAAACCTGAAATGAAAGGGTTGTGGAAACTCCCCCTCCAAAGAAACCGAATGAATAGGAGAGAGTGAAATTCAGAATAAATTTCAGCGTTGAGCCATTGATGCGGACAACGGTGAGTCGCTTGCCAAGGTTCTGCTGAGGATCATACGACCATGAGAGCATGTTCCGGATTTCTGATGTCGTGATTCGTCCGGCGTGAAGCTCCTGCCGAAGCAGGGCTCCCGTTTCAAGGGCTACATCAGCTCCTGTCGCATAGCGGTAGGCGTCAACAACCAGGTTCAGAAGAAAATACTCCATGTCTCCGTTTGACGGGTCAAAGGAAGGGAACTCTTCGGTCAGAACAGCGACAGTGTCGGTGAATACCGGACCATACACGGCTGTGATGGAATCACGGAATGACTCCAGGTACGGATCAATGGCAGGATCGCCTGGCATTGGTGCTCCAATATGATCAAGTTTGTACGTCCATGATTTCATGCCTCCACCAAAGGTCATCTCCAGCATTCCAAGATATTCCCATTTTGACCCGGCTTGGACGATGATGGTGGAATCCCCCGATGGCGACTGCTCAAGAATCGGACTTGAGAGCGGAGTATGAGAATGACCTCCCACAATGACATCGATGCCGGTGACCTGCCGCGCAATCTGTCGGTCTTCCGAGACTCCAAGATGAGTCAGAGCAATGATCAAATCCACATTGCGTGCTTTGAGCGAATCAACCATGCGTCGCGCAGTCGAAATCGTCGAATCGAAGGTGATCGGCCTGCTTTCTCCGTACGAAACGGTGGATCGTGTGGTGAGCCCGAAAACGCCAAGTATGACGTTTCCGATGGTTTTTACAATGAAGGGTTTGACGAGTTGACCGAGTCCGCTTGTATCGTTGTTGTATATGATGTTGGCCGAGAGAAACGGAAACCGGGCATTGGATTGGACCATGGCATTCACAAGTCGGAACGGACGGATGTCAAAATCGTGGTTGCCAAGAACCATTGCGTCGACTCCAATCGAATCGAAGAGGGCGAATTCGGCCCTTCCGAGAAACCGGTTGAAGGCCATGCCCCCGGTGAAACTATCGCCGCCGTGAAGGAGAACAGGATTGACAGCTGTTTGACGAAGGTCGTTCAGATGCCGAATCAGCCGGGAAGCGGCTCCATTCTGAGGAATATCACTAACCTTCTCACCCCATGGGAAGAGATAGCTGTGCGTATCGTTGAAATGGAAGATCGTGACTGTCTTCTGGCCTTGCGCTGAGAGTGGAGAGGAAAGGAGGAGGACTGTCAGCACAAAACGAATTGACAGGGGAGATGACAATAGCATCGGGGACATCGCGCTCGTGGTGGCCATTAAACTCGAATATAGTGACGAAAGCAATTGAATGCTAAACATCTCGACGGAAAAAACGCTGAAAATGTTTCCTTCACGGTACTTCTTGTGTTGAACGACACCGGGCGGAAACCGCTGTTTGCTTTCAAGCGCAAGAAATCATATTTTCCTTTCCCGACGTCAGGACGGGAGCTGATTTTCTCCCGATTTTTGCCGAAGTGGCGGAATTGGCAGACGCGCTGGACTCAAAATCCAGTTTGGCTCACCCCAAGTGGGGGTTCGACTCCCCCCTTCGGCACATGGTTGATGTCTATGTGCTGCGTTCGCTGAGGGACGGTAAGCTTTACATAGGCTTAACGGGCGACCGCGAGAAGCGAATAAAGAAGCATAATGCCGGGGGTGTTTCCTCAACGAGGTATCGACGGCCGCTTGAGATGATCTACCACGAAACCTATGAGACGTTGGATGAGGCGAGAAGGAGGGAGAAGTTGTTGAAGAGTGGACCGGGTCATCAGTTCATAAGAGGGGTTTTGGGGACAGGCGCTGATGGAGTTGACCAGGCAGACGCGTCCCGACTTAAACGTCCCGACCGGAAACGTCGGGACAAGTCGGGATAAACTGGACTCAAAATCACAGTTCACCCCGTGTTGTATACGGGGTTTGGCTTGGCCCGTCTACGGGCCTCACCCCAAGTGGGGGTTCCCCGCCCGACCGAACGGGTTGAGGATAAATGTCGGTCGTTCGCCAGCCCGCCGAGCGGTCTGGCGGGGGCGGGGACTCCCCCCTTCGGCACTTAACATTGAAAATTGTGAATTGTAGATTGAAGATTGTAAATGGGTAATTGGGTTTTGCGAAGGGCAGCCAAATCACTGTCTTGCCCCCCACTGCCGCAATCCTAAGAGGAGATCGCTTGCACTAGGGATACAATGTCGTGATATTTCGAGTATCCTTAATGAAATGGGTGCATAGACTCTTTCCCGTTATTGCCGGCTTGCTACTCCCTCTTGCCCTGTTCGGGCAATCCTCCAGATTCACAGATACTCTCAATGTGGCACGAGTGGGGGAATCCTATA
>DATECW010000151.1:0-2978 GCA_035286705.1 Bacteroidota bacterium | reverse complement strand
CTCCATCGATTACGTGGGTTGGTTCGGAGATTGCGGAAGTGCCGAATGGATTGAGTCTCTCGCAGAACTATCCGAATCCGTTTAATCCGGAAACGGAGATTAGATATCAGATCCCCGCGTACGCGGGGACAGAGGTCAGAGGTCAGAGGTCGGAGGTCAGCAGGGTGAAGCTCACGGTGTGTGACCTGCTGGGGAGGACTGTCGCGGTTCTGGTTGACGAGACGCTTCCGGCCGGCACGCATCGTGCCATTTGGAATGCCGTCGGCCATCCAAGCGGCATCTATTTCCTGCGATTGGAATCCGCCGGCTTTACCGAAACGAAGAAAATGATACTGATTCGGTAATGCAGATTTCGCGGATTGACACTGATTACACGGATGCGAGACTTGAAATGATCGAAAGCGGGGACAGAGGTCAGAGATCAGAGGTCAGAGATCAGAGATCAGAAGTCGGAGATCAGAGATCAGAAGTCAGATCCCGCGTACGCGGGGACAGAGGGCAGAGGCAGGCCCGCCAAAAGGTGAAGCACGGCGGGCCCCGTCAAGAACATCCCGGTCAACAACAATCGGGACCCCGTTGGGAGAGCACAGGGCAAGCAGGCGGGGCAAGTCACGAAGTGATGCCCTCGGCACAAGCCAGACCCCCTTTTTCAAAGGGGGAGGACACTTTGGGAACTAAGGTGAGTAATTTCCCCCTTTCGTAAAGGGGGATGTAAGGGGGATTTGATTCTAGGAAGAAAGGTTTTTGAATGGGGTCTTCTTCAGGTCAAACCGAAATCCCCCTGACCCCCTTTTTCAAAGGGGGAGGCGTAATTGGATGAGTAGTTCATTCTCCCACTTTTGTAAAGGAGGATTTGATTCGCGGTTGCAACGCTTTGATTTCTGCTAACTATTCACTTTTCACGGTCTGTCGCAGTCGTGCGGTCACTTAACGGAACAGCCAACCCAGGGAGGTGTTCATGGCCTATATCTGGTTTGTTGTCGGAGCGGTCGTCGTCTCTGCCGTATTCTTTTTGACGGGAAAGAGCCTTGACCCGTGGCCGGGGCTGGACGCGGCTACGATCGTCGCTGCCGTCTATCTGCTTGCCCTCTCAGTCTACACGACGCGCAAGCCGTTTCCCCTCAAGTCGCGGATTGTTGTTCTCCTGTTCTGCGTCGGATTCGTCGTTGCCGCGGGTTCATTCTCCATGAAGTTCAGGGAAACCACTGCGTGGCAAAAGAGCCAGCTTCTCAAAATCCTTGGGGTCATACAGAAGGGAATGCTCAATTCCCAACTGCCCGACCACCTGCTTGCGACGCTGGAAAAATATCATCGTCAGCCCGCGAAAAAGAAGACAATCGGCCAGGTGTTTAAGGAAGTTGTTCCGGGAGCGACGATCGGGAAAAACATCTACAGACAAGAGGGTGGGGAGAGCGACACTCTGAAAATCTTCATTGCCGGAATAGCCGATGATGAGGTTGTGCTCATTGGGCAGGGCACCTGGGGGAAGGGCAGAAGCCCGGAATTCAAAAACTACGACGGCAAGTCGGGGATGGTGCAGGAGAGGGCCGTTCTGACGGTGAAAGGAGTGACCTATGAATCCCAAAATTGAAGTCTCCGGCGCCGGAACGAACGATGAGAAGAAATCAGAATTCTCTCCCATGTTTCTTCGGTGGCTCATTTCATTGACAATAGTGACACTGCTGTTTGTATTTCTCGGCGATTACGTCTTTGCGCGTGACGAGCTGAGATTTACGCCGGTTCCATGGACGATAGCCGGCGGAGTTGTCATTGAGCAGGGGCTTGAGCTTTTTAGCGGCCGTCAGCTTAAGCCGATTTCAATGGCATACAGAATTTCGATGCTTGCGGGATTGCTGGCGGGATTCGTTTTCGGCCCCGCGCTTTTGTTGTTTTCCTGGCGCAGACTTCTGACAGGACCGAAGCGATCCATGCTGAGTCCCCCGCTCATCGGATTTGTGTTCGGTGTCATTTTCCTGAGTATGTGCGTATTGGGGACTGTTGCAGGGGCAATTATGGCCCCCCGAGTTGCGGCATCGATGAGAAGTGCACAGGATCTTGGCGAGAACAGAGATCAGATCATTGGCGGGATGTGGCGCGTTTCTATTGATGCATATCAGTACAAGATTTTGCCCAAAAACTACGACGGCGGCGGAGGATCGTACAGGGGCTATGCAGTTCCTCCTTCTCTTCAGAAGCTGGAGACAAACGAATTCGTTGTGGTGTCGGCTACAGACACATCGGTCACAATTATGGGATCCTCCACGAAATATCCCGGTGCAGGAGTTCAAAGTGACTATGACCGTCAAGGCAAGCTGCACGGAAGGATTACATTCATGGGATCTTTCAAATAATCTCACGAGGGCAGGTTTATGAACAGTCAAAGCGAAATCAAACCGTTTTCCAGGCTGGACTGGAAATGGGTCGGAGTGAGTTACTGCATGTTCGTTGTGTTTCACCTTCTCCCCTCGATTATCATGATAGGATTCTTCAGGGGCACGTCGGCGCCCGGACTTGATATAGGCACGGTCATATGGATGTTTTTCGGGCTGACGTTCGTCGGAGCATATGTCGGTTACAAATCGACCGGTGTAACGATATTCGAGCCGGCGATTTCGAGCATTCTTTATATTCTCACGCTGCTTCTCAGTGTGCAGAGGGCCTGGGATTTGTCGATCCGGATGTATCGGCTGCCCGCTGCCTTTGCAATCGTTCTGGCTGCCTTTGCCATTGTCGTAGCGAGCGCATGGGTTGGGGAGCTGATTCAGGGGAAGAGCCGGGGGGGAGCAACGAACGAATGAAACGAGCCAACGAGCCAACGAGCCAACGAACCAACGAAGGGACCCTTCGGGGGAATAGTGGAGTAATGGAGAGGCCAGTGAGGGCTTTGCTTGCCCGCCATGCTGCCTGCCCACCGAGTTTTCTGGCGGGCTCGCCCGCCGGTTGTTTGGCGGGTGTGGCGGGATATTCCGACTGGGTAG
>DATECW010000150.1:0-19099 GCA_035286705.1 Bacteroidota bacterium | reverse complement strand
AACTGAATTCGGGTTTGATGCGGCGTTTTGGGATCGGCGAGTCAATCTTGAATTCTCGTACTACTATCAGAACATTACCAACCTTCTGCTCTTTGTCACCACGCCCGCCTCGACAGGATACACGACTCAGCTTCGGAATGCGGGTGCCATGAGGAATAAGGGCTACGAGCTGAAGCTTGACGTCAATCCAATCAGGATGGATGATTTCCAGTGGGTGCTCAGTGCCAACTATGCGCAGAACAGGAACAAAGTGAGAATCCTGGACGGATTCACACCGGATGCGTATATCACCCTGACGGGTGCGTTTGCCGGAATTTTCAATGTCGCGAAAGAGGGCAAACCTCTTGGCATGTGGTATGGACTTGGTTGGGATCGGGATGCGCAGGGGAACATCGTTTACTCAAGCGCGACCGTGGCAGACAATGTCATTGGTGCCGGCGTCATCAATGCTCCCCGATGGGGTTCGGGCATCAAGGAAATCGGGAATTCGAATCCTGGGTGGACGGGTTCGCTGCGAAGCGATTTCACTTTCATGCAGGATTGGACCCTTTCGGTGTTGTTCGACGCGGTGTGGGATTTCGACGTGTGGAACGGCACAAGGGGTGCGATGTACAACTTCGGGACGCACAAGGACACAGAAGATCGTGATGATCTTTGGTTCAATGATCTCGGCCAGCCGGTTATTTGGAATGGCACCGCCATTAAGGTCATTGGAACAAGGACCTATGCTCCAGGCGAGCAGCTGCGCAGGGAAGTGTACTATCGCAATTATGCAAACGGCTTCAACATCAATGAGCCGCACATCGAAGATGGATCGTTCATCAAGCTTCGTGACGTGTCTCTCACGTACCGATGGAGGAACATCCCGATGTTCGACATTGAGTCGATCGTATTCACTTTCTCGGGCCGGAATCTGATTACGTGGAGCGATTATTCTGGCTACGATCCCGAGGTCAACACATTCCAGACTGCGGAGGGCCGCGGGTACGATTACTTCACGCTTCCCCAGGTTCGTACTTACCGCTTTGGAATCACAATAAACTACTAAGGGAAAGGAACAAAGACATGAAGACGAAACAGAGATTCCTCGTGTTCTCCCTTAGTCTCGGTGCGCTGCTGATATTGTTCTTTGCAGCCTGTGACTCCGATCTGGGAGACATCAACAATAGTCCTAATGCAGTCAGTGAATCAAATGTGCAATCGGTCCTTGGCCAGCGGGCGGTTCTTGTTGGAATGCAGGCGGCCGTGGGTGATTGGTATTCGGACGAACGGTCCCGTATTACGAGCGTGTGGACGATGCATATGTGCGCTCCATCGGGACTGGGACGTCCGCAACCGGTAAGCTGGAACACATACAAGATGACCCGTGACGAACACGTTGACCGTGCATGGATTCAGGCGTACAGGGTTGTGAAACTCGCGAACAACATCATCGATAACGCGGGGAACGTTGGCTTCGCCCCGGAAATCGCGAGCACCTATCTTGGAATCGCCAAATTCTATAAAGCTCTCGCTCTTGCTGAGAATGCGGCGTTCTATGGATCGATTCCGATCGATGTGCAGAAAACGGCTGGCGATCCGTTCCCGCAGTTCGTCAGTCAGCAGGTGGCGTACAACACAGCGCAGTCATTGCTCACCAGCGCCATAGCCGACTTCACGGCCGCAAATGTCACAGCGGCGAACACGATACCCCAGGATCTTAATTTCGGAGGTATCTCTGCCCGATGGGTTGGTGCGGCCTACTCACTGAAGGCGCGTTACTATCTTCACACTTCGAAGGCAAATGCCGGCGACCTGGCTCTGGCCATCACCAATGCAAACAGCGGTCTGACCTCAACCGTGGGTGTTGCAGTGAATAGCATCTATACACTCACGGCGGGTGAATATGCACCGTGGGGACACTGGTCTCAGACGGAGGCCGGAGAACCGCTCCGCACAACGAAGTACTTCGTGGACCTGTTGAATAGCGAACCAGGCGACACGCGGAAAGCTGCCTATTTTGCAGTCAAAGGCGGTGCGACAGCGATTGTCGGGTTCGATGTCTATGGGGACCTCGGTGGAACCGGAGACGAACTCGTGACCACACGTGCTGCAGGCCTTGTGAAATACCGCGGTTACAATGCTTCGTTCCCGTTGATTTCGTATCAGGAGAATCTTCTGATTCGGGCGGAGGCGGAAGGACGTGTGAATGGAATTACGGCCCCTGCGCTCGCGGATCTCAACGCTATCCGAACGGCTGCAGGACTCACTTCAAGAGTCGCCGGAGACTTTGCGAACACGACGGCATTTCTAGCCGAAGTGCTGAAACAAAAATATCTCCAGCTTCATCTCGAAGGACAAGCCTATCACGACATGCGTCGTGCCACGGAATATCCGCTGCCGCGGGCTGGCATTCCCATACGTTGGATCTATGGTCAAAGCGAAACACTGACCAATCCCAACGTTCCCGCGGATCCTGCCTCAAATCCGCTGTTCTAGATTCTGAGGAGAGTACTGGGAAGGCCCCTGGCAATACTCCAGGGGCTTTCTTATTTTTAGAACGGTGTTAACACTTTCAAATGGAGTCACTGCCGATGACGCTTTTGAAAAGATTGTACGTTTCTCTGAGAACTGCGATATCAATGCTCCGGGTGGTCGTTTTCGGTCTCCTCGCCGCCAGCGGTTTGGCAACGTGTGATCGCGTCAGTGGTTATGAAGAGAGCTTCGACCGGGCAGTTC
This sequence comes from Bacteroidota bacterium, assembly GCA_035286705.1. GTDB lineage: Bacteria > Bacteroidota > Ignavibacteria > UBA10030 > UBA10030 > JACPLA01. The sequence continues at coordinate 16,381 of DATECW010000150.1, read as the reverse complement.
TCGCAGCCATAACAACCATCGAAGTTGCGGACACTTCCCGGGCTGACAGCATCCATATCCATTTGGCAGGGATTATCGGACAATCAACCGCATACAGCTTCGACAGGGTTAATGTATCGAGGACCGACACGTTGTTTCAAATCGGCGTGTGGGGTCGCTGGAAAGAATCCAGCGGACAGGTGTACGAACTCCTGACAGTTGCATTCGACACGACTTTGCTTCTTCAGTCTTCACGATTCGGCATGCACTTTCTACGAGTGTTCAGCATCGACAGCACATTCGTCGATTCGACCTACGTCTATTGACGTTGACAACTTGACAAGAATTTATCCCGGCACAAAATCATGACCATGAGAACGGATGTCGTACGCAGCATCTCGGCAATTCTTGCCGCTGCTTTTTTTATCCACCACCCGCTTGTTGAGACTGCCTCAGCTTCCCATAGTCCCCAGCTTCCTGTCGTGGCTGTGATGCCGTTTGAGATTCACGGCCTGTCAGAGGATGAATCGGGTCTCCTGCGCTCTGAGTTTCTCAAATCGCTTCGGTCCGCAACTCGTTTCGAGATAATGAGTGACGATACCATGTGGAGTATCCTGAAGGAAGCGAACATGACAAATCTCGACCAATGCACGTATTCGCACTGCATTGCCGACGTGGGAAAAGTCCTTGGTGTTCAAAGGGTCTTTCACATTTCTGTGACGAAGAGGGGCAAGCTCTACACTGTTCGAGCTCGCGTGATCAATTCTTCCAGTTCCGACATCCTCTTTGATACAAACAGAGAACATAGCGGAGAGTTCGAGCCCTTACTCTCATCCGTACTTCCCGAGATGGCCCAGGAAATGCAGGAAGCAAAAACGGCATCGTGGCGCCAATACAAATGGTACGTTGTGGCTGGCGCGGTGGTTGTTCTTGGAACCGCCATGTATTTTATCAGTAAAAGTATTTCGCGAAGTGCGGGCGGCGAGGTCCCGAATCAACCCAACCCTGACCCGATCAATTGATTCGGGGATTTTTCACCCTTCAATGCGGGAGTGCGAGTTTGTTCCTTCAGAGAACAATCCAGGTCTTGACGTGTGCGATCCTGTGTGTCGCAATGACCCTCGCTCAGTACAAAGGGAGAGTCTCCGGTAAAGTCGTTAATATGGAGACAAAAGCCCCCATTGGGCTTGTCAATCTCGTTCTCAAAGACACTCCCCTCGGCGCTGCGACCGACACACTCGGCAACTACGAAATCAGGAGTATCACGCCCGACCTCTACGTTCTTGAAATCCGCCACGTGGCTTTCAAGCCGCGGTTCCACGTTCTTCGCATTCGCCCCGGGGAAAATATCACTCTCATGGTCGAGTTGGAGCCGGAGACCATTAGACTCGAAGAGGTTGAGGTGTCGGCGGACGCGGCTGAAGCGAAACGACTGCACCAGACCTATGCCAGCACGGTCATCAAGGAAGAGGAGATCAAACGATCGGGCGCCCTCAGACTTACAGATGTGCTGAGATCGTTTGAGCCGGGATCCCTGTCGAGGAACCCTCGCCGACCATTCGAGCGCGCGCCGTTTATCATCTATCTGGATGGCGCCTACGTCGCCTACATTCAGGGGAGTCTCGATAATATCGTCGACGTAAGTCAGATTGAGCGGATTGAAATCTCACGGTGGGTTGGCGCTGCTCCGAACTTTGGCCCCGGGGCAAGCGATCGTGTCCTGCAAATCTTCACAAAGAAGGCCCCACGTTAAGCTTCCACATACATCCACTTTGAAATTGAGCATTGTGAGTTGAACATTTGAAATTGTTTTTTCCCGTTGCCACCGAAGGCAATATTCCCCGAAGGGTCCCTTCGGGACAATAATCAACAATCAATGTTCAATGTGGAAGTTTTACGTTGCCTCGAACAACGCCACGTTTTCGACATGGTATGTGTGGGGAAACATGTCGACAGGTTGGAGCTTGCGGAGAGAATAACGCGAGGCGCATAGTATCTTCGCATCACGTGCCTGGGTGGCGGGATTGCAGCTGACATACACAATACGGGGGACGCCGAGCTTCACGATCTCTTCAACCACATCCGGATGCATCCCACTGCGGGGCGGGTCGATGATAAGCACATCTGGTTTCTTGTACGACCTCATCCATTCGATATCTTTCGTCAGTTTGTCTTTCAAATCTCCAAGAACAAAAGAGCAATTCTGTACCCCGTTGAGCCGCGTATTTCGTTCGGCGTCTCTCAGGGCGCTTTCAACCGATTCAATACCAATAACGTGGGCAACGTCGTCTGCCACAAAGAGGGCAATTGTCCCAGTTCCGCAATAGAGATCAAAGAGGGTGTCCTCTTTCTTGAATCGCGCAAAATCCCTCGCCACGGTATAGAGCTTTTCGGCCTGGGAAGTGTTCGTCTGGAAGAATGAGCCTGCCGAGATTGAGAACTTTCGATTTCCCAGGACCTCGTGAATCACCCCTTCCCCCGTCACAATATTTTCCTTTTCCCCGAAAGCGATTTGCGCCTTTCGGCTGTTGATGGTATTGACGATGGTCGTAATCCCCGTGATGGCCGTCAACAATTCAGTCGCGTACTCCCGAACGACCTCAGGACGATCTTCGAACGTCACCAGATTGACCATCAGTTCGTTCGTGCGCTTGCTTTGGCGGATGACCAGGAAACGCAGATACCCTGCATCGGTCTTGCTCGAGTAAACGGGGAGATTCCTACGCCTCGCAAAGTCACGCGTGAAATGAAGAATTCTTGTAGAAACGTCCGATTGAAGGAAACACTCTTCGAGGTCCAGCACTTTGTCATACCGTTGGGGGACGTGAAGACCGAGAAAGATGTCGGAGTGCGGTCCCCGCGTACGCGGGGAGTGGATGTCAGGTTGCGGATCGGCTGCCGGGCCAGCGGTCAGCCATTGGCGGTCGGAGAACGAAAACTCCATTTTGTTGCGATAGTCGTAGATCTCGTCCGCCCCGACAATGGGCAGCAGCTCGAGCTGGCCAAAACCGCCGATATGCTGAAACGATTCGAGGACATGCTGCTGTTTCCACTCGAGCTGTGAAGAGTAATTGACATGTTGCCATTTGCATCCGCCGCACACCCCGAAATGCCTGCAGCGGGGCGACACCCGATGCGGCGAATGCTGCAGGATTTCGACGACCCGTGCTTCCGCAAACTGTTTCTTTCTGCGGATGATTTTCGCGTTCACGACATCCCCCGGTACCGCTCCTTCAACAAACACCACGAATCCATGAACCCGCGCAAGGGCCTTCCCTTCGAAGGCGGCACCCGTCACTTCGAGGTGAACGATTGCCCCCTGTTCCAGGCCAGGTTCAAAGGTCAATAGCTTAACCAGTAGCTGATTTTCAGAAGCACTGCATTGGTCATCGGGAGGGAAAAGAGATTGTCAACATCCCTGCCCAGCGGCGTTCGGAATGTTCCTCCGTCTCCGGAGCGTGATTGGGACCATACCAGAAAGAGGGTGCTGCCGGGGAGATACTCCCAGCGCAGTACGAGGTTTGAATTGAATGAAAGCTCGCTGAAATCCGGCGCCGGATAGGAATACGCGAGAAACCGATCGGAGGTTGCCATCCGGACGGTATTCTCGTATTTACCTTTCGCAAAGAACAGTTGGAAGTACATTTGAAGAGTCAAATCTCTTGTGAAAATGAATGATCCTCGTGATGTGAAGTCCCATTCGCTCGTTGTACGATCGGCGAGCACTGTAATGCGGTTTGGCGAGATGAGGGGATCCACAATATTATTGACCCAAGAGAGCCTCCGGTTGATGCTGCTGTACTCGATATTGAACTCCAAGGAAATGTTGGATGCGGCTTTGATGCCAACCTCAAGGTCTACTTCCATCTGGTTCATTTTCCGGCTGTCATCACCGACACCTATCCCAAAATCCGCGACCACAATCTGACGCGGATCGGACTCGACCGACAGCTGGACGCTTCTGCTTCTGGCTTTCGCGAGCAATCCGTTCCCGCGTGTTTCGAAGGGATCGAACCGGCCGTCATCCCAACTGCCATCGAGATCGATCTCCCAATAGCTGGGGAGCATGACGTAACCGGCCAAGTCGTAGGAATTGAAGATTTCAACCCCGTCGAAATTCCGCCTTAAGTGGTACCGTCCGCTGATGTTGTAGATTCGCTTCAAGTCTGTGACCTCGTCATCCCGGTACAATACCTCTGCCACCCAACCGTGGTCATTCGGGCTTCGAAAGAATCCGATATCGTTGATATTGTATTTTTTTGAAGTGAAATCATACGAAACGGAGCCCCGCCAATGGGCACCTCCGTCTTTGTTGAACGAAATCTTTCCGGCAGAGCCGTCGAGTTTCTGACCTCTCCGATCGATATGCGATCCGGCAAGGAAACCTTCCACACGGTATTCACTCTCCATGAACTTCAGATTCCAGTCGAGTCCCCCGGTAAACGCCGGGAGCCCTTTTTTCCTGTTTACCGATGTAAGAATGAGGCCGGCGTTGGAGTTTTCGAAGACATCTTTTCGCAAACGGATGAGGCTGTAGTTGGTCAACGGGTCAGCGACCGGATTCGTCTTGTTGCCGAGAGAATCGACGAGCCTCGCGCGTTCTTCAGCTGTAACAGCTTCTAGAACGCCTATCGAAAGCCCATTGGCCATCTTCCCGGAAATCTTGGCTGCGCCAAGAATCGTTGCATAGCGCGGTTCGTGTTCAATGTAACCGCCGTCCGGTTCCTGGACATTGATCGTGTGTCCGATCCGGCGAGAGTAAAAGAGCCCCGGACCAAAATCACCGCCGAACGTCGTAAACCGAATGATCTGCGAGCCTTCAATGAAGAAAGGCCTTTTTTCAGGATAGAATGTCTCAAAGGTTGTGAGGTTCAAGACAGCGGGGTCGGCCTCAACCTGACCGAAGTCGGGATTGAATGTCGCATCAATTGTGAGCCCCGAGGTCGGTTTGATCTTGGCGTCCAGCCCGATGTGCGTCGTGAAGTCGGTTCCGTCGGGATATGTACGCGACTTCGGTACAAAGCGATTGCCTCCGGCAGCATAGGGCAGAAGTTCCACATGGCCGGGCCGCGTCAGATTCTCCAGCCCATTCAAATTTCCGAACTTCGACACCCATCCGCTTTCGCTCTTGCGAATCAACACCCAGTGTTGTGTTTCACGGACGCGGGAAATGTACCGGATCATTTGCATTCCCCATTCCTGCAGGTTCTCTTCCGAAAAACGGAGCACCTTGAAGGGGATTCGCATTTCTGCCGACCAACCGTCGTCTGTGATGGCCGTCTCTGCATCCCAGACAACATCCCAGGAGGCATCCTCTTCACGTCCATCGTTAAACTGGATGATGTCGGTCCTCACGCCGGCAGCGTTGAGAGTGAACTCGAAGGCTGTCTGATGATCATGATAGCTGTCGAGTCTGATGGAGACCCAGTCCGATTCGACTTCATCGTCTCGTCGCGCGAGCCGGGCGACAATTTTTGATGGTTCGGTATCGTAAAGTTTCCAACCGACGTACAGGGCATCGTCGTCGTAAAGAATTCTGACTTCTGTTTGCTGCGTTGGGGGCTCGCCTTCACGGGGATCGTACTGGGTGAAATCGGTCATTGGTTTTGCCAATTGCCATTCGGTTTCATTCAGGACACCGTCGATGCGCACAGGGCGGGGAGTTCTGACTGCGGTGGCTTTTTTCTGATTGCTTCCCGCCAACATAAGGGAAGGCAGAAGAAGCGTCAGAAGGAGTAGGAGTATTGCTGTCTTTTTGGGCATAAATGTTAATGATAAAGCAGAATGCCGAGAGAAACAAGAAATTCTGAAGACCTCGCAAAAAAACCGAACCACAGAAATCACGAGGGGAAGGCACGGAGGAAAGATAATTGTTTCTCTTCGTCGATCATCGTGTCGGATACGCTCCTTGTTGCGGACGAAAGGGCTTTTACTTGTTCTGAAGTTTTTGCGGAAGTTGATTGATGGCCAGCAGGATGCCATGCAGGAGAGCCTCAGGCCGCGGCGGACAACCGGGAACATAAACGTCGACCGGTGTCACAGCATCCACGCCCCCGCAGGAGGCATAGCTTTGTCCGAAGATCCCCCCGCCGATTGCGCATGCACCTACGGCGACAACGAGCTTCGGGTTGGGGGTTGCGTCGTATGTTTGCCTGAGCGCAACCTCCATGTTGCGTGTAACCGGACCCGTGACCAGCAACATGTCGGCATGCCGCGGAGACGCGACAAAGTGAATGCCGAAACGTTCGATGTCGTACACGGGATTGTTGAGCGCGGAAATTTCCACTTCGCAACCGTTGCACGACCCTGCGTCCACTTCCCGAATGTGGAGAGAACGTCCGAAGAGTGTTGCTACTTTCTCCCTGAGCGTTTTGCCGATTTCTTCGACGGATTGATCGGCCGAAGGTTGATCGGAAATCATTCCGGCAAACGCAAACACCCCATCCCGGTCAACGGTGTAACGTGCCTGAATCGTAAGGTCGCCTTTATTCGTCGACGCAAGCAGGAACTCCTTGCTCAGGTGGACAGACTCGGGACAAACCGCTTCACACTCTCCGCAGAATATACAATCGCCATAATTGAGCGAGACAATTTTTTCATTCTTCTCATTTGCCGCAGCATCGCTATTCCCATTCGCCGTCCTGATTGAGATCGCCGTTGTGGGACATGCTGCCGAACACCGGTCACACGCGGTGCACCGGGCGAAGTCAATGACCGGTTTCCCGCGGAATCCATTCGGCGGTTCCGCAATATCATGCGGAAAGGAGTTGGTAACGATTCCGGTCCGGAGCGATTGTCGAAGAATCTTGAGCATGCTTAGCGGGCCGGTCTCTTATTCACTTTGCATGGTGAGTGGCTGATTCATTTTAAGCTCTGAAAGAAGATGATGAACTTCGGCAACATCGTTTGCCAAAAGCAGCTGACGGTACACACGCTCGGTGCCGATATTTGTTGCAATGAGCCTCAAGACATTCAGATACTCGCGCTCATTCGTTCCCGTCGATACCATGAAGACGAGGTGAATGAGTTCGGAGCTTTCCGCGCTGTAGGGAATCGGGTCTTTCAACCGGGCGAAGATGACCACAACCCGCCCGTTGCTGGCACCTGAATGGGCGTGAGGCACCGCAACCCCCTTGCCAATGATGGTCGGGGTGAGCGCTTCCCGCTGCAGGATATTCTCCAAGAATTGTTTCTTGTTCTTCACCACACCGGCACGATGTGCCTGCGCGACCATTTTGTTGAGGAGTTCCTCCCGGTCCTTCGCTTGGGTGTCCAGCATGATCAACAAAGGTGAAACAAATCCGCCGAGATAGGTCTTTTCCGCCTCTTCCCGCGTAATTTCCAGCGCGTAGCGAATCGCATCATTCACCGTTGAGAGAAAATTACCAATCCCAATCTCCTGTGTCACCCCAAGGTCGTAGAGCGTTTTCCGCACCTTGTCCCGCATCCCGGCGATCAAGAGACGTTTCTTGTCGCGATGGAGCCGCTCAACGATGTTCTCGATTGCCACCGCTCCCGTGGTGTCAATGATGGGAACATTTTCCATATCGAGAATAACGACCTTTACGTCAAAATTGCGTTCCAACGCCGTCACAAAGCTCTTCGCTGCTCCAAAAAAGAGAGGCCCTTCGACATCGAAGATGACGATTTTGTTGTCCTTAAGCAGCTTATGAGTGGTATCGTCAAGGGCTACGCCTTTTACCTCCTCGAGCAGTTTCTTGTCCATCCCCATCTCGCTCATACGGTGAACAAAGAGAAAGGCCGCCATCACCATGCCAACTTCAACCGCGGTGATCAGATCGGTAAACACGGTGATGAGAATGGTCGCAATCATCACGGCGGCGTCGGCGAGGGGAGTTCGTGGAATGAGCTTGATCGGCTCCAGCTCGAGCATCCCGATAGCCGTCATCATGAGCACGCCTGCGAGGGCTGCAAGGGGGATTTGAGAAGCAAAATTCCCGAGAAACAACATGACAAGAATGAGGACGATTCCGTGAACAATGCCTGATAGCCGGGTCATTCCGCCCGAACGAACATTGACCATCGTCCGGACAATTGCCCCCGTGCCCGCCACCCCTCCAAAGAGCCCTGCCACAGAATTGCCGATACCCTGTCCCACGAGTTCTTTGTTGCTGTTATGACGATTACTAGTGGCGTTGTCCGCAACCACGGAGGCGAGCAGCGTTTCAATCGAGCCAAGCAACGAAATCGTAAAACCCGCCGGGACAAGTTTTTTCCATGTTTCCCAGGGAAGGTCGGGGAAACTGGGCATCTGGAAGCTTGAAGGAATTTCGCCGATGACTTTGATGGCCGAGGTGAATGCAAGCCCGCCGGTGTCAGAATCGTAGACTGTCCTCAAAATATTGCTGGAAGAGAACGCATACGCCGCAATCGATCCTACAAGCAATCCGATGAGCGATTTGGGAAGGTTCTTGTTGACCTTGGGCACCAGGTACACGGTTGCCATTGTGACGAGGGCAATGATCGGAGCGGAGTTGAATGTTGTAAACTGTTGAAGGAAAATAAGGATTGCAATGCCGTTGGTGAATCCGACCGTCACCGGATAGGGAACGAGGTGGACATAGCGGCCAAGCTTCAGGAGACCGAAGCCAATCTGAAACAATCCCGCGAGAATACACGCGGCGAGCAGAGACTCAGGGCCGCCGTATTCCATATACACGGTCGTAAGGATAACCGTCATCCCTCCTGTGGGGCCGGTGATCTGCTGCGGTGTGCCGCCGAAGAATGAAGCAAGGATACCTGTGAAGATTGCGCCGTAGAGTCCCGCAACCGCACCGCGCGGATCTCCGTTGAACGCAAGGAGTCCAAACCCCAACGCCAGAGGAAGCGCTACAATAGCGGCAGTTAATCCGCCGATCAGATCTCCTTTGAGATGCTTGAGGGTGAACTGAACATTTTCTGCAACATTGAACTCTTGAAAGTATTTCTTGAGATCGATCCTTCGCGGATCAAGAGTGCTGACGATTCTTTTCATGCCGGTGGCGTAATTCCTTTCGTATCGTGAATGTGGTACAGTTTCCCTCCTGAGCGCCGCTTTACCAACCCATCAGCCTCTCACCAAGAATACCCTCTAGCGATCATTTCCTGAGTAGGAAAAATTGAAACTCTTGTTGATAACGGGGAAATCGGGAACAATATTGCCCCGCACCGCGACAATCAACGCACGCCAGTTATGAAATGACGGATCAGTAATTTTCCAGCGATAGATGTTGGCCTGCCCGTCCGTCATCACCCAGTGTACTATCTCCCCGCGCCATCCTTCGACATAGCCAAGACCATACTTGTTCGCAGGAACGGAATAACCCGCGGCGAGAAGGGGCTTCCCGACGTGCTGGTGCTGAAGCTGTTCAAGAATTTCAAACGATTGACGAACTTCATCAACCCTTACATTGAAGCGCGCCATCACGTCTCCCCCGCCCTGGAGTGCAGGTTTGAACTGAAGAAAGGGGTACGCGCAGTGCGGGTGATCCCGCCGAAGGTCCCGATCGATGCCCGAAGCCCTTCCTGCGACCCCCACGACGCCAAGCCGATGGGCATCCTTTCTCGTGAGCAGGCCGGTCGTTTCGAACCGGTCCACTACGGACGAGCTCGACAGGCCAAGGTCGATGAGAGCTTCAAACGCGTTTCTTCCTTCTTTTATCGTTTGCCGAAACGCCTCACGTTTCGCTGCGGTTTCTTCAATGCCTCGCCGGACGCCTCCGATTGTTGCAACCCCGCGTAAGAGTCTGCTTCCCGTAAGAATCTCGTGAAGTTGGAGGAACCGCTCTTTCAATGTCGCCGCCGTTGCAGCCCCCACGGAGAAACCGACATCGTGGAGAAGAGCGCCTATATCCCCGACATGGTTACAGAGTCGCTCCAGCTCGACGAGGATCGTCCGAATGACGATTGCACGCTTCGGGATCTCGATACTGCCGATCCGTTCAATCGCATGACAATACGCAAGCGCATGGGCAAACGACGAATCACCCGAGATTCGTTCGGCAAGAAACGCTCCCCTTCCGGGAGATTGCCCCTCGGCGATTTTCTCTGTTCCCTTGTGCGTATAGAACAACTGGACATCAAGATTGATAATGGGTTCGCCTGCAACACTGAAGCGAAAGTGCCCGGGCTCGATGATTCCCGCATGGACCGGGCCGACAGGAATCTCGAACACTCCCTCGCCTTCCACGTGCTTGAAATCGAATGATCCGCGCACGCGTGGAACTTTCCGGCCGGAGTCAAAATCCTTCAACATTGGATGAACGTCTTCCGGCCAATCCGGATGCGACGCGAGCCTGTAGATGTTGGGAAAGGCGATAATACCGAACCAATCCTTCATCTCGCGCTCAAACCAATTGGCGGCTTCGATGTGTTGTGAAACCGATGGCAATTCCATATGGCCCGGATCGACCGGTACCCGAATAACGAGGAAGAGGTCGTCGGGCGGAATAGAAAAGACGTAATAGACCATCACGGTCCTCCCGAGGGCACGCTCGTCGTTGGGAACAAGCGTAACAAAGTGTGCGTGAAAGGACTTTGCAAGAATGGAGCAGATTTCGGGAAGACTGCCGATATAAGCCGGATTGAGCGTCAGATAAAGCTCATTCGCTCCTGTGGACTCCTCAACGGTCAGTCGCTCACCCCATGTCGCCTGGATGATATTCAGATATTTCTGTTTCGCCGTCAATTCGTTCTTCATCCTTCAATCACCTTCGCTGCCTTTTGGATGAAATCGGAAACCCCGGAAGGCATTGCTACTCCCAGAATCAGCAACAACAGGAGCAACGCGACCAGCAGAAGCTGTGTCATCGTGTCACTCTCGGCCGGCTCCTGCTTTCTGTACGGCTCACCCCAGACCATTCCGCTTGCGTAGTAGAAGAAGCCGAGGAAGATTGTCGTAATGACACCGATAAAAAACACACTCATCCAGATGTTTCCGCTGCCAAATCCTGCCGACAAGATGGTCAACTCGCTCACGAACAGACCGAACGGGGGCCAGCCTGTTACCGCAAACACGGCGAGAATGAACACGGTGGCTGTCACCGGCATAACATGCATCGCACCGGAAACACGCCGAATGATCTTCGTGTTGTATACACCTCGCATACTCCCGGTCGAGAAAAATAAAAGCAATTTCGCAATGGAGTTATTCAGCATGTGAAGCAGTGCGCCAACGTACGCAAGTGGTGTTGCCAGTCCGATCGCAAACGTGATGATGCCGACGTGCTCGACGCTGGAATAGGAAAGAAGCCGCTTAAAATCCTTTTGCACCAGCATGAACGGAACAGCCAGCACCATGGAAAAGAGACTAAGCGCCAAAAGAAGGTCCGAAGCATACGCATCCCCCAGGGCCTTGTGAACTAATATGTAGAATCGCAGGATACTGTACAGGGCCACATTGACAAGTCCGGCAGCCATGAGCCCGCTCACGGGGGCCGGCGCTTCGCCGTACGCATCCGGTTTCCAGGTGTGCATTGGTGCCAGGCCGGCCTTCGTCCCGAATCCAACGAGAACAAAAATGAATGCGATTCTCAACACTGAAGGATCGAGTTTCTTTGCCACCGACATCAGCACCGTCCAATGAAGCGCGTTGGCGGAACTTCCGACAACGGAAGATGAGGCAAAATACGTCAGGATCACACCGAACAGCGCGAGAGCGATTCCCACAGAACAAATGATCACGTATTTCCATGCGGCTTCGAGCGAACTCTCTTTTTCATAGAAGGCGACAAGGAACGCCGTCGCAAGAGTTGTTGATTCCGTCCCGATCCAGAGAAAACCGAGATTGTTCGAAACCAGCACGAACAGCATCGTGAAGAGAAAAATGTTCAGCAGACCATAATAAAGCCGCAGCTGCTTTTGGGAGACCGTGCCGAGCTGAACCTGACGCCCGAGATATTCCGGAGAATAGAGCGCCGTGGCCAGGAAACTCCCGGCCACAATGATGATGACAAAGGCAGAAAGAGCATCGACAAAAAAGAGGCCTTTCGGCGAGGTAAGGGTGGACTGTTCTGAGACAGTTCGGGCGATCCACAGCGACGTCGCCAGCGCTATCACGCCGGTTGCGATGGTTGCAACCTCAAGGATTCTCCTCTTTGTATTGACTCCGCATACTACCGCGCCAATCAGGGGAATTCCAAGAAGCACGGAAAACATGACGATGCTCAATGCCGGAGCCTCCTGAGATCGGCAACGTCGATTGAATCGAATGTACGGTTTATACGGAAGACGAAAACTCCAAGGATCAAAGCGGCAACGAGAATGTCGAAAAACACGCCAATCTCAACGATCAGAGGCATGCCATAGGTTATAGATAATCCGGAAAGGAAGAGTCCATTTTCCATCGTCAGCAGTCCCACGATCTGCGTCACCGCCTTCTTGCGGCTCATCATGATGAAGAGGCCGATGAGCATTATCGCAATCGAAACCGGAAAGACCCGTCCCGCAATCGGATTCAACACCTGTTTGGAGTTGCGAATCGGTTCCGCGATCGAGTCTGCAAAGATCACCATCGCTCCGCAAATCAGGAGCGAGACGGTAACATTGATGCTCAATTCGACTTCTTTCCGAATTTTGATCCGATCGATGATTCGCCATAATACGATGGGTATGACAATTGCTTTAAGAATGATTGTCAGAACGGCTGCAATGAGGATGTGTGTCTCGCCGTACGCGAAGACAACGAGCATGGCCACTCCTCCGAGCAGAAGGGACTGCAATGCAAACAATCTGACGTAGAACACGAGGCTCTTGCTCGAAACAATAAGGAACGCCGTTACGAGAATCGCGGCAGCAAAGATATCGATAAACTGCGCGCCCGTCGGGATATCGAGAAACGTCATAAGTCAGGATCCGATCAGAAAATAGAGGATCAGCGAAAGGAGCGAAAACGTGAACGCGACCATCAGGAGATCGGGGACACGAAACAGGCGTAGTTTCGCGTTCGTGGATTCGAGCACGGCAATCGCAAGAGCCAGGAGCAGGATCTTACCGCAAAAGGCGCCTATCCCCTGTGCGAGTGCAAGAAACGTGAAGTCCGTTGCGATACCGATGGGGAAAAAGACATTCGTAAGAATTGCGAGGAATACCAGCAGTTTCACCTGCGATGCCCATTCGATCAGAGCAAGATATCTTCCCGAAAACTCCAGCACCATTGCTTCGTGGATCATCGTCAACTCAAGGTGCGTGGCAGGATTATCCACCGGAATGCGGCCTGTTTCGGCGATCGTGACGATGAAAAGCCCCGCAAACGCCAGGATATGCGACGGATGCAGCATGGTGGCAGTCGTCGTAGAAAGCGTAGAAACGATGACACTCAGGTTCGTCGAGCCTGCCGTTACCGCAACGGCGAAGATTCCCAGCATCATCGCCGGCTCCACGATGGAGGCAATAGACATTTCCCGGCTTGAGCCAAGTCCCCCAAACGCGCTGCCCGCATCCAGTCCCGCGAGCGCCAGAAAGAACCTTCCAAGAGCAAAGAGAGCAATAACGGTGATAGCGTCTCCCGCCCAATGAAACGGCACAACGGAATAGGCCGTCGGAACGAGCAGTGCAACTGTGACGGTGGAGGCAAACACGATGTACGGGGTTCCGCGGAAAAGCCACGACGCATGATGGGAAATGACCGGTTCTTTTCGAAAGAGCTTTAGGAGGTCGCTGTAGCTCTGTGTCAGCCGCGGACCCCTGCGCAGCTGGAGGCGCGCCTTCGTCTTGGCAATAAAGCCACTTACAAGAGGTGCGAGAAGGAGCACCAGGGCAATTTGAATGAGCAAGAGCGCGAGCTGGGGGATCCAGTCAATCATGATGTAGCCCAGCGAGTAAGCCAGAGCAAGATGATGAGGGCGATAAAAATATACGCCAGGTACGACTGAATATGGCCTGTTTGAATCTGCCGGATGGCTCGTGCGCCGCGAAGAACGAAGTTGAGGACCGGTCTATAGAGGTACTGCTCAAACACCGATTCGGTTCTCAATTCGAACCGGATTCTTGGCTGAAAATACGGAGAGACATCTTCCGAAACCTCAATTTCGTGTGTGGCACGAAGTACCGATGAGAAGATCATTCGGATCGGTTTACTGAACCCAGCAGCCGTGTACTGAAGTCTCGGCGAGATGGCTTCAAGCCCGCAGGCCCAGGTCGGAGCTTCGCGTCTGACCAGCCGGCCTTTCAGGACAAAACCCGCGAAAATCGCGATACCAAAGAGAACAAGGAGAAGGGCGGCAACAGTCAGAGTGGACATACTCGTTCCTGCCCCAAAGGGTAATGAGAGGACAGAGCCGCTGTAGACGACGGGGATGGATGCGCTCGTGCCCAACAAGGAACCGCTGAGTGGCATGAGGATGCCGAGAAGAAAACCGGGCCAGAGACCGAAGACGACGCAGCCCGCGGCAAGAATCCCCATTGCCACCAGCATCGTGTGCGGAGCTTCCTGAGCCCGTTCTGCGTGAAGTGTTCTTGGCAAGCCCAGGAATGTGATACCGAATGCCTTGACGAAGCACGCAGCGGCAAGTGCGCCCGTAAGCGCCAAGAGGGCGGCGGCCATGGGAATCGCTATCTTCACCGCGAGGTTCGGTGTTCCGAAACCGAAAAGGAGAGCCTGAAACGTCAGCCACTCGCTCACAAATCCGTTCAGCGGAGGAAGAGCCGAGATCGATGCTGCCCCAATAAGAAAGAACAGCGAGGTGTAGGGAAGTTTCTTGATCAAACCGCCCAGCTCTTCGATATTCCGCGTGTGCGTTGCGTGTATCACCGAGCCAGCGCCAAGAAAGAGGAGGCCTTTAAATATGGCATGGTTCAGGACATGATAGAGCCCCGCAACAAGTGCCAGTGCAGCAAGAGGCCTGTTTCCCACCGAATTGAAAAGCACCGCCCCTCCGACACCCAGCATAATGATGCCGATGTTCTCGATGCTATGAAACGCCAACAATCGTTTGAGATCGTGCTCCATCAAGGCATAGAGGACGCCAAGCACGGCCGAAACCACAGCCACGATAATGAGGACAATTCCCCACCATTGAGGACCGGGGCCTAGGAAATCGAAGAATACCCGCACCATTCCGTAAATACCCATCTTGATCATAACACCCGACATGAGAGCAGAGATATTCGTTGGAGCCGCCGGGTGCGCCTCCGGCAACCAGATGTGAAGCGGGATGATGCCCGCTTTGATTCCGAAACCCACGAGGGCGCAGAGGAAGATTGTTGATCGAATGGATTCAGGAAGTGTGCTTCCTGAGCTCCGCATGGAATCAAAATCAAAGGAACCGCTCCCGGAAAACAACAGAAGAAACATGATGAGAAGAAATGCCGTTCCGATATGGGTCATCGCGATGTAGAGGAATCCTGCGCGTCTGGAAGCGGCCTGTTCATGCTCGAACGTAATGAGAAAATACGTCGTAAGAGACATTCCCTCCCAGATAATAAGAAACAGGATTGCATTGCCGGCCGTTGACACCCCCACCATCGACAGGAGGAACGTATTGTACAAAAAGAGAAATACACCGAGATGACGTTTCTGAAACATCGATGAGACGTACTGAAACGAGTACAGGGAAACCGCGACCCCGAGCAAAGAGATGGTCATCACGAAGAACGAGGAGAGCTTGTCTAGTTCAAAAGCAAATTTCCCCCAATGAAGATTTCCGGGAATTTGGACGATGAGGGGCACATCAGCCCCGAGTGTCAGCAACGAAACGATGACCCCTGAAAGCGAGCCTATGAGTGAGAGCCCGAGACTGAGATTTCTCCCGAGCTTGGCCGTGGAATATACCCGCGCATTCGAAAGATTTTTCCGCGGAGCCAATAGAAGGCCAATGGCAGCCCCGGCGGCATAGCTGCCAAACATGAGATACAACAGGAACTGCCCTAATTCCAGGGTCAGTAAATCCTCCATACCAACTCCCTGATGACAACACGTGAAGAACCTACCTGTTCAACTGCGCCACAAGGTAAGAAAGACCAACTCGCTCATCAAGCATCAATATAATTAATAAGTGTTAATTTGTGGAAAAAGGATTACAGCCGGGCGGGCGACGATGTCATGGCATCAAAATAGAAAACCTCCGGTGATGACCGGAGGTTTTGAGGAAGAACCAGACAGCTGGAGATGACTATCGGAGCTTTCGAATTTCGATGTTGGAATTGACGGTTGTGAGGTAGATCTTTTCCCCGCCGCCGTTGAGATTGTATGTTGCCCTGATCTCCTCCTCATCGTCATCCTTCTCGTACTTGTCGGCTTTGAAGTCCGACCGCACTTCATACTTCGATTTGCGGGAACCCCATCGGCCTTCGATGCGGATGAGGGCCTCAATCGTGACTTTTGCGTTTTCGGGAACAGCCAATCTGATATTGCCGCCGGCCGTTACGAGTTCGCTTCCGCCTTTGCCGCTCGGAATGAGTTCGG
>DATECW010000149.1:0-10094 GCA_035286705.1 Bacteroidota bacterium | reverse complement strand
TACCGGAACATTTCCGATTCAAACTGAGCGGCTGTTTCAGGCAATCAGGGGAAACGGCGGGACGGCACGGATGGTGATGCTGCCGTTCGAGAGCCATGGGTATTCCGCACGTGAATCGATACTCCATGTTCTGGCGGAGAGTTTTGAATGGGCAGATCGGTTTGTAAAGAACAAACCTGCGATGGGAATGCAATAGTGGACGGACCCATCCACCTTCCGAAGGTCCCCCACCTTCGGAAGGTGGAAACTATTCAATTCGCTCTACTTTGATGGTGTTCGTCGTGCCTTTCGACATTAAAGGAATTCCCGCGGTAAAAACGACATAGTCCCCTTTCTGAACGTACCCCTGCTTCAATAACTCGTCCTGAATTCTCCGGAATGCCGTATCGGCGTCCGATTCGAATCCCGGCACGATGAGCGCGCGGACACCCCAGACCAGATTCAAGCGGCGCAGAATTCGCTCGCGCTCCGTAATTGCCAGAATTGGGGCCGTGGGACGATATTTGCTGATGCGAATGGCCGTTGACCCCGAATGCGTCAGCGGAACAATGGCCGTTGCGTTCAGTTGCTTCGCCAACACAGCAGCGGCACGTGCTATCGCATCGAATCGGTCGGCATACCGAATCCCTCCTTCTACTTCATCCAAACGATCGTGGCGCACCGTTTCGGCCTTACGAATGATTTTGTCCATCGTTGTGACGGCTTCCACCGGATATCTTCCCACGGAAGTCTCAGCGCTCAGCATCACAGCATCAGCACCATCCAAAACAGCGTTTGCCACATCATTGGCTTCCGCGCGGGTCGGGCGCGGATTTTCGATCATTGATTCAAGCATTTGCGTCGCTATGATGACGGGTTTCCCGGCCTCGTTGCATTTTCGAACGATCATCTTCTGAACGAGGGGTACCTCTTCGGGAGGAAGCTCCACACCGAGATCGCCACGCGCGACCATGATGCCATCAGATTCAGCTATGATTGCATCAATGTTTTCTACTGCCTGTGGTTTCTCTATCTTGGCAATGATCGGAATCTTGATTCCCTTTTTCCCCTCCCGAATAATCACTTCCCTCAAATTCTTGATATCCTCCGCCTTCCGAACAAATGACAACGCAACATAATCTACGTCGTTGGCAAGTCCGAACTTCAGGTCTTCGAGGTCTTTCTCCGTGAGAGAAGATGCGCTGACCTTCACGCCGGGAAGGTTCATTCCTTTCTTGTCTTTCAGAACACCGCCATTAAGAACTTCGCACTGGACATCGCGCGTTGTCGCTCCGATGACCGTCATCTTGATTTTTCCGTCATCGACCAGAATGGTATCACCTTTCCGCACGTCCTTCGGCAATGCATGATAGGTAGTTGAAACGCGAGTGCTGTCACCCACGATATCATCAATCGTGAAAATGAACCGCTGACCTTCCTTCAGCTCCACCGAGTGGTTCTGCACAACGCCGGTCCGAATCTTCGGTCCGCTCAGATCCTGGAGGGCGGTGATCGCCTCTCCTGTCTGTTTGCTTGCTTCACGCATGTTGCGGATCACTCCAAGGTGCTCTTCGTGACTCCCGTGGGAGAAATTGAGCCTGGCAACATCCATGCCTGCCTGTATCAATTCAACCAACCGATCGACCTCCTGTGACGAGGGACCGATCGTGCAGACGATTTTCGTGTGTCCAAAAAGTCTAGGCCGATTCATGATTGTGTTCTTCTTTCATTATCCGCACAAGGAGGGGAAGGATTTCTCCGGATTTTCCGATGATCGTTTCGCTGACACGGGATGAAAGGTCGGTGTATTCCGGATTGATTTCAAGCACAAAGGCGCCGTGTTCTTTTGCCGTCATGGGAATTGATGCTGCCGGATAGACAATCCCCGATGTCCCCACACAGAGAAACAAGTCACACCGACCCGCTGCATCCACCGCTTCCTCGAATGCGGCCGCGGGCAGGTATTCCCCAAACCACACAACATCCGGTCGGACTAATCCCCCGCAATAGTCGCACACGGGGGCGGCCTTCTCCGATTTTTGAAGCAATTCCTCCGAGGCGGGTTTTCGGCAGCGGATACAGTAGCTTCGAGTGATATTGCCGTGAAGCTCGAGCACATCGCGGCTTCCTGCTCTGGTATGCAGATTATCGACGTTTTGTGTTACAAGAGTGAAATCTCGGATGAGATTCTGCATCTCAGCCAGTGCAAAGTGCCCGGGATTGGGTTGCACCTCGCTGATGACCTTTTTTCGGTATGAGTACCATTCCCAAACGAGCGTTGGATTCTGCATGAACGCGTCGACATTTGCAAGTTCTTCCGGTTTGAACTTTTTCCAGAGCCCCTCTTTCCCCCGAAATGTGGGAACGCCGCTTTCAGCAGAAATCCCCGCCCCGGTGAGAACACACACAGATTCTGCACCAGAAACTCGCTCCTTCACTGTTTTGGAAGTCTTCATTCCAAGGGTAACAATCGGAGAATATCGTAGGATGCCCGTTCAATCCGAACGCGGTCCATGGGGACCATTCTGTAGGCACCGGCCAGCCAGAGCGGTGTCTGATCGCTGTAGTTCTTGTGATAGAGTTGTCCCGATTGGCCCGGCGGGGTAACTGCACGGGTGTTATTGGGATCGGCCAGATCAAAGATCTGTCGCGTGGATGGGCCAACGAAATTCCGGAATGGCGTTCGAATTCGAAAATCTCCTTTCCAGACCGTGGAGTGCGACCCGCCGACGGGAAAAGGCCCCACATTGAAAAGAGCACGAAGGAGTGTGTTCTCACCAAAGATATGGCTGAACTCAACCTGATGGACCGTCCCCCAATTCCATTCCTTCAACTCTCCGCCGAATTGTTCCCGAAGCTCGCGAACACCCTCTTCGAGACTCTTCCGAATAATCTCATTCTTCGTCTCGATATGGTCGGTCCTTACGTCGTCGAACCAGGCAGATGAATCCTTTTGCAGGAGTTCGGTGATGGCGATGAGCGGCCGCGCGGCCAACGTATCGTAGAGTTGCGCTACCGCATCCCCCAGTTCATCGTCAAACGTGTTGTGGATCGCTCGCATCAGGAATGACTGAAACAGCGACGTCGCGACGTCTTCCTGTCTCATTGCAAAATTCCAGTTGCGAAAATAGGTGAGCGCAGTTCGTACATCACCATCCGTCACCACAGTGTCAGGGCAGGAGCGGAGAATGTGCGGAACGACAATCCTTGCCTGGGGGGAAACGACATCAAGCTGAAGACGCTGGAGGTCTTCGAGCGTCAGCTTGCCGGGAAGCTTCAGCACCTCCTCGATGCGCTGGATTCGCCAGGAAGGCTCCCATTGGTTTGAAAGGTAGTAGGGATATGAAGCGTCGACGATTCTGTTGTTCGCTGTTGCGAGAAATCCGGCCGCCGGATTGAACGAGTGGGGATTCTCCCCGAACGGAACATACCCTTTCCAATCGTATTCATCCGTCCATCCCGGGAAGGGTGAAGCCAGTTTTTGGACCTTGCGGAGCGGAATTCTTCCGCCTGTGTAGTAACCGATGTTTCCGGCTGTATCCGCATAGACAAAATTTTGTGCGGGAGCGAAGAAAAATCTCAGCCCTTCTCTGAACTGCTTCCAGTTGGTCGCCCGGTTGATCTTGTAGAATGCCTGCGTTTCACTTGAAACCTCCATCCCTGTCCATCGCATCGACAGAAGACGCGGAGAAAGCGCCGCCGCAGGTTCAATGCGGTTGACGATCGGGCCGCGATGCGTCCGATACGAAGTGAGAACGACAGGCACCTGGTCCTTCACAAGAATCGTGTCCACGCGAGAGTCTATTGGTCTCCAGGAACCGTTTGTACGATATCGGGTGGGATGCTCGACGGAATCCACCTCCTCAACATAGAAGTCCTCATCATCCAACATGGCATTCGTCACTCCCCACGCGATCGACCGGTTGCGGCCAATGACAATGAACGGGATCCCGGGTAGTGAGGCACCGCTCACATCGAGCGTCGGCGTCGAGAGGTGCATCTCGTACCAGCGGGCCGGCGTGGTCAGAATAAGATGGGGATCGTTGGCAAGCATGGGTTTCCCCGTAACGGTTTTCGCTCCGGAAACAACCCACGAGTTGCTCCCTGATCCGAATCCGCCAAGTCCCGTGATTTCCTGAAACGCGCGATCGGCCGAAAGCAGATCAGCACCGAGTGAAGCAATCCCCCCCCCTTGAAGTTCCTTTGGCACAATGACGGGCGCGTTGAGGGGCCAATCGGGGTAGAGCTCCCGTGCGCGGGATTCACCGACGCGCTCGACAACATATCCGTACGTGATATCCACCCAACGGGAGTAGTTCAGTTCCCATGCCATCAATTTGCTCAGGAGAATCGAATGCTCCGGCAGCCACGGATCGGGTTCGATCCCAAGCATGTCGAATTCCACCGGCAGGCTTGAGCGATGCCCGGCGATATATGCATTCACACCGGCCGCATAGGATTCGAGGGCCGTGCGGCTTTCCGGTTCCAGCCCCAAAGCAATCTGCCGTGATACAGAGAGTAATCCGAGCGTGCGAAAAAGCCTGTCAACGCGAAGTGCCTTCTCTCCGAGGATTTCCGCAAGCCGCCCTTCCCCGGCACGCCGGATCAGCTCCATTTGCCACAGCCGGTCCTGAGCATGCAAAAACCCCGCAGCAACATAGGCGTCATGATCGTTCGAGGCAAAGACATGAGGCATCCCAAAGGTGTCTCGATGAATCTCGACAGGTTCACGGATGCCGTCAAGGACGATGCTTCCCGTGGTTTGTGGAAAGGATTTTGTCGCGAGGAAATAGGCGATCGCCAGGAGAGCAGTGCACACGACAACGATCGTCAGGCCAACACCTATGAGAATTCTTACCCGGGGATGCATAAGCAAAGAGTCCGTTCTGAGATGCTCAAAACGGACTCAATGTACAGAAACTTGCAGGGGTATTCAACACCGAATTCGTGTCCCGGCCTACCGGGGTCAAGACTTAGAACTGAAACGAGAGACTCACAATCAAATTGTTGGTCTTGACGCTTTCATCAGTACGGGACTGCGCTGCATTTCCGTAGTAGTAGTTGTCCCGGAACGTTTTCCAATTGCCGAAGGCATAGCCGGCGTTCAGCCAAACATTCCTGTCAAGCTCCACTCCAACTCCCGCGGTGTAGTAACGTTGATCGAAGCTCGAAGGATCTCCCTCATAGGGGGACGGTTTCGCGACAATGCCTCCCCGCAGTTTCACGCCGAAATCCCACAGCGCCACCTCCGCTCCGCCACGCAGATTGACGGTTGAACGATAGATCTTCTGGATCAAACGGTTTTCTGCTTCCAGAGAGGAATTGGGGGTATCGAACTTCATTTGTCTCCAGTCCGTGTACTCCGCGTCCCCGGAAATCACAAGGAAATCACCGACCTGATAGGAACCTCCCAATGAAAGCACCGAAGGAGTGATAACACTGTATTCGGTATGACCGTCGAACGCAATGTTGTATTCGTCGACCACACCGTTGAGGTTGGGATCAAATCTGCTTCGTCCTTCGTCGCTGTATTTTTCCTTGATCGTGTAGTATGTCGGAGTCCGAACCGTAAATCCGATTCTGAATTTCCCTTGTTTGCGGTACATCAACCCAAAAAGGGCATTGAAACCTGTCATATCGCTGTTGATCGTGCTGACGTAGGAGAATTGATCAAAGAGTCCGTACGTATCGCCGGGGGCCTTTTGATAGACATTCCGTGTGTCATTTTCGCGGAACTCCCTGTCATACGTGTACGAGCCGGTGACAAGACTCACCGTGGCACCGAGGGAAAGATCTTTCGCGACATCAATGGCGCCGCCGAAGGACCAGTGATTGGCTCCTCCGCCTTCGCGAATCGTGGCGCTCTGTTCAACGCTGTCAAAAATCGACGTGACGAATTGGCCATTCAACGTATCAGCCAGGAACAATTGATACGGAATATTGTCGTCGAGATATTCCTGTCTGCTTGCCGCGGAAAGGCTCATGAGATCCACATCTGGTATGAGCGAAGGGACGATGGAACTTGTGGCATTGAAACCTGAGAATGCCGTTTGAGTGGAGTAGTTGGAGACCCTGTTGAACCCAAACGCAAATGTCAGGCTCCCGCGTGACGTTGGGACAGGATAGACAATGCCGAGGTTGTTCAGGTTCAGAATACTGTTTGAGGCACCCGTCTTCGTTCCGAGGAATCTTGCGCTATTCGAATAATCAAGGAACGACAGCCCGGCGGAGAACTCGTAATTGCGAAGTTGGGCCAGACCCGCCGGATTCCAGAAAAGTGCAGAGTAGTCTTCCGCCATTCCCACAGCGGCATTACCCATTCCCAGTGACCGTGCTCCGGAGGCCAGTCCGAATTGTGAGAACCTCAGCACGTCCTCGGCATATTGGGCTGACGCCGTAGAACCACCGAGGCAAACAAACAGAAGCGTCAGCATTGTCTGATGAACCAGATTCCGTTTCATGGTCTTCACACCTTCATCTTCCGTGGATGGTTAGTTCCCTCGATTCCCTCTGGACGATCCGCTGCTTCTGTTCGATCCGCTTGAGCTGCTTCCAGAGCTGCTTCCCGAACTACTCCTTCCTGAAGAGGATGATGGCGGCGGAGAATACGAGCGGGAAGGAGGCGGCGAAGAGGGTGTTGAATAGTTGCTTCGCCTGGTCGAACCGCTGCTGCGCGATGTGCGCGTTGAAGACCCGGATTCACGCCGGGTCGTGGAAGTTCGGCTTCCGGAGCTGGTTGATTCCCGCCCGGTGGTGGAGCTGCGCGTACGTCCCGTCGATGAACCGGGGGCCTGACGTGATGTACCTTCAGTGGACCGATTGCGCGTGGCACTCGCATCCCTCGAGGCACCTGAATTGCGCGTTGTCCCGTACCGGCTGCCGCTGGGCAACGGCGAAGCTGCACTTCCATAGGCTCCAGTGCGCGATCCACCGGTCCGAATATCGCCGGTTCTGTTGTAACCGGATGAGCGCCGACCGTATGTTCGGTCATTGATCACATATGGCTGATAATATGCGTAATAGCCGGGGTAGTAGCCGTAACCCCCATAGTATCCATAGTAGGAATGATATGGTCGATAGTATGAATAGTAGCCGGGGAAGTGCCACGGATAGTAATACCACGCGTCGTAGTACCAGGGGTCATAGTAGTACGGGCTGTTGAACCAGGGATCATAGGCGCCCCAATAGAACGAAGTCCGCCACGGATAGTAGTAATCGAAACCGACGGCGTACCGAGGCCTCTCCTGCAAGGCATCAACGTCATCTTCGACCGCGGCAGTTGTATCCTGCTCTTCATCCTGCCGTTCATAATAGTTCTCGGTCTCGTATTGGTCATCATCCCCTGCCGGGATCAGCTGCGTATAGCAGCCCGAAAACAAGGATGTTATGGCGCCCAGTGCAAGAGCCGTCAAAAGGAATGATTTCATAATACACCTCAATGATTGATGACACTCTTTTGATAACAATTTCAATGCCGCTCTTGTTCAATGAATCTGCCAAAATCGGCTGTTTTTGGGGGAATTTCAGGCGAAAGAAAGGAGGAAGTGTGCTGGATTGTCGACACCACACAGGCAGGTGTCTATCTCTGGGAACACTTCTCTGGGAGGTCAGGGAGTAGTTGGAAAGTTCACAATTATCGAATCGACCGCAAACGCTCCAAAGACGCCGGCCCCTCCCTTGATGTTCGTATAATCCGGCTCATCAAGACGAATCGAATTGGGATCTCTGAAACCGCGGCTGATATTGTAGTAGTTGTACAGCTGTTGCTCGACCTGTGTGAGTGTAAAAATGGCTTGCTTGAACCGAACCGCTCCACTCCCATATTGCTTGTAGAGTCTCGCAATGACCAGGTTATAGCTGTCGATGTGAAAATCCACGACATGTGTGATCACTGTCCCGAATGAGCCTGATCCATCGTTGGATCTCGTGACGCCATAGTACTGATATGTTTCCTCAGGAAGACCCGGACTGTTGATGAAATAAGGAATCTCAATCAGATGCGGAATCCAGACGGCATTTTCCAGCGCGTCAAACGTAATATGGAATCTGACAAGGTACCCCTTGGTCGTTGACGGGACCGTTGCTCGGATCCCGATGAAATGATCGGAGACAGTTTGACCTATGATTGCTCCCTGGTTTCTGAAGATGGAGATATATCCCAATTCAGGAACGAGCGCCGTCGCTGTCATGGTCTCTCCGCCGGGGGGCTGAATGATGAGTGTATATTGCCTGCCGCGGACCATTTGCAGGGGCGAGAAAACGTACGCCCCAACCGGAGATGCATAGCGGCTTGAATCTGCACGAGCGACCGTTGTGTCGCGGAAATCCCATTGAGCCGCACCGTCGGTAATTCGTACCGTCGCACCCGTGAGCGGATTGTCCGTCTCATGTTCGAATGGATCATATCCAAGAGGGTTGTACGTTCGATAGAGCCGCGCATAGTGTGTGTCGGAAAGATTGCTCAGGATAACATAGACGACCGGCTCTTCACGAAACTCACCCTTTGGCGTAAACGGCACCTCGCATCCCAGGATGAAAGCACATGCTGCCGAAGCCAGTATTCGATATTGCAGCCGAGGAGACATCTCAATATTCAAGATTCAGCGTCACTGAAGGGAAAAAGGAGAGCATGTTGATTTGCCGGCCCGTCGATCGGTCAAAATAGAAGAGGTTCTTGCGGTCATACACATTGATAATGTGTCCCCCCAGCGTTCCGCGCAATCCGACAACACTAAACCGGTACACGACGCTGAAATCCAGCTTATGATAGACCGGAAGGCGGGCTGCGTTCTTTTCTCCGAGACGCGTGTACGGATCACCGGTCTCGTCGACAAATTCTCCGTCGAAGACATTGTCCAGGACGAGACGGTCGTAGTATCCCATGGTCTGGGTAAAAGGAAATCCTGAACCGAACTCCCAGCGCAGCGTGAGGTCCAGCGATTTCATCGGATGAAACACGGTCATGAGATGCAGCGTATGGCGTCGATCGTACCGGGGCGGGTACTGGAAACCCCTGGCATTGATCCTCGTCTGCCCGAGCGTATATGCCGTGTAAATATCCACGAGCGGAACTCCGTAACGAAGGAGCACTTCAGCCCCGTACGCATCACCCTTACTGTTGATGTAATCAGGGTCAAGGGCATCTGTTTTGTCTCGATTATAGGTGACAATGGATCCGAAATGCTTGTAGTATGCCTGCAGGCTGGCGGAAAGTGTCGGGAGAATGTTTCCTTCGATCCCTCCCACGTAGTGATCGGCTTTCTCCACATCGAGCTCGTTTGGCACGGGAATCCACGCATCAAAGATCGAAATAACATCATCCTCGTTGTTGACGGTAATGATGTTCTGGGTAAAACGTCCATAGGACGCCTTGATCTTCCAATCGCTCATGAGCACCACGCTCATGTTCAACCGTGGCTGGAGCAGCGAGAGGTCGAATCCCCTCACAAACATCGAGCCCACGTCCATGTGCAGACCCCCGTCGACCTTCCAGAATCCAACATTGGTCTGATAACGGGCCCAAATCCACGTTTCGGCAAGTGCATCAGCCAGCCGGCGATCGATGCCGTAGGTGTTTCTCAGTTTGTACTCGAACGAGGGGAAGCTGAATTCGAAACCGAAGAAAAACAGATCCTGGTTGTCCATGTAGTATGTCGCCTCAGTCTTCACTCCCGTTTCTTTCACTCTCGTGGAAGAGGGCGACACATTGGAGGGATCTTTCGAAATCCTTTTCCCCTCGAAGAAATTCTGATATGCGACAAGATGGACAAGCAATCGCTCCTCAATCAGGCCAGACGCAATGGTCCCAATCGCGTAGGTGCGCCATGAGTAATCCGGGTTTGCCGGATTATTGTTCTTGAGATCGTCCCCGCTGAAGAACCCCTGAAGTCCGAAGCGCGAGTCCTCATCGGACTGATTGGTGATCTTGACAAAACCGTCATAGAAATCGACGGGCGTATCACGGTCGAAGAACCGCGTGAGGGTTTTGTTGAAAATCAGTTTCCGCGCATTGATCAACCATTGTGTCTTGTCCATCACAGGCCCTTCGAGCTGCAGCTTTGCCGAAAGGAAATTCATTCCCGCTTTTCCGCCGACCGTTTTCGACCGGCCGTCCC
>DATECW010000148.1:0-31017 GCA_035286705.1 Bacteroidota bacterium | reverse complement strand
ATTCGGGAAGAGCTCATTGCGCGCACTCATATGGTCGCCCGTCAAGTACCGGACTCCCCCGCTCAACCGTGAGCCGCCCTCTTTCGTAACATAATTGACGACGCCGCTTAATGCCTGGCCATACTCGGCAGTAAAGGTGCCGCTCGAAACGGAAACTTCCTGCACGGCATTGGTTGCCAATCCGACGGACCGCGTGTTCCCGTACGGGTTATTGATATTCACACCGTTCAACGTGTAGGAAATCTCGTTTCCATACCCACCGCGAATATGAATAGACCCGTCATCATCCACCGTTGTTCCCGCCTGCAATCCTATCACCTCAGCAATGTCGGTCACAGGCAGTTCATTGAACGATTCACCGGAGAGGGAAGCCACGGGATTTGTCAGATCTTTCCGGATGAGGGGAGTGCGTTCTCCCTGCACAATCACGGGCTCGAGTTCGATTTCACCGGGCGGGAGGGGAACATCGATTCTCGTCGTAAAACCGGTCGACACTCTCACATCGCGGATTTGAGAACGTTGATATCCGACAAAGGAAACATTCACTGTAAAGACACCCGGGGGGACGTTTAGAATCACATAGTTGCCGTCAAGATCGGTCGATGACCCTATCGATGTTCCCTCGATAACAATGTTGGCTCCTGGAAGGGGTTCACTTGTCTGTGAATCTGTGACCTTCCCGGCGATTTTTCCTCCGGTTTGTGCGCCAAGAAATCCAACGTAACAAAGCACACAGAGGAGGATTGAAAAAACACGTAGTCGTCGCATGCTAACCTCAATCGTACGGGTGGCTTTTACATCGGTAGGAAAATTCGGGAACCATTGCTTATAGAATATATCAATCCGGTCGGGGCGATGCAATAGAATTTTTCCGGTGACACATATCAAGCCGCTGCTTGCATCTGTGTCGACCGATTCCTATTCTTCATCAATATGAAAATCAATAGAAGCATCTCAGGGATTCTGACCTCCTTTTCTCTTTGCCTGCTTACGGGTCTCGTCATTGGCCTGCTTCCCTCCAATGCGGCAGGGCAGGTCAAAGTCATTTCCATGGAAAAGCTGACTCTTGGTTCCGGCCGGTCGTGGGCATACGGACAGTTCTCGCCAGACGGAAAAAGGGTCTATTTTTCCACGCTTTCTTACGATGGAATATGGTCGTATGACATCGATACCCGACGGTTAGTCACAATAACCGAGGACAAGGGCTCGGGATATGAATTTGTTCTCTCGGCCGATGAAAAAACCATCACCTACCGGAGGACGATTACACAGTTTCCTGCAAAGCGCCTCCAACAAATCGTAGAGAAGAATCTTGACACCGGGATTGAAGAAATCCGAATGTCGGGCATGTCTGTTTCTGCACCGAGACTCGCATCTCGATTTGCCGCCCGCCAGGGCGGAGCGCTTCAAAAAGGTGTTTCAATCCCAGTGGCCGTTGGAATTGACAAAACCAAGATTACCGTTGAGAGAGAGGGGCATGCGACGGTTCTCGATCCGTTTGAAGGGGGGAGATATATCTGGCCCTCGTTGGCCCCTTCAGCCGACAAATTGGCCGCCTACGAAATGGGAAAGGGTCTCTTTGTTTGCAGCCTCGACGGAACTGAAGTGTCCCAGCTGGGGAAATATACCGCGCCCAGCTGGACGTTTGATGGAGCCTGGATTGTTGCCACGAAAGAACGCGACGACGGCCACCAACTCCTTTCCTCGGATCTCTTTTGTCTGAGCCCAGAGAGCCGAGTGGTTGTGCAACTCACGGCGACTCCGGATGTTTTCGAATTGTTCCCGAGCTGCTCTCCGTCAGGAAGAATGATTGTTTTTCATACGCCGAACGGCGAATTGTACCTCCTGACGTACGAGGAGGAGCGCCCATGAGAACAGCCGGAATCATCATGCTGTTGCTTATTGCATTCTCTTTCCTTCAGGCGCAGGATCTGTCGGGCCTCGTTCTTTGCATTGATCCCGGGCACGGCGGATATGATCCAGCCAACGACCGTCACGTTATTCCCGATCCCGGGACCGATTTCTGGGAGTCCGAAAGCAATTTCAGAAAGGCGCTGCATCTCAAAGCGCTTCTTGAGGCAAAGGGAGCGACAGTTCTGCTGACGCGGAACTCGAACGATGAGGATCCGGGCTTGACCGCCCGTTCGGCGTTCGCAAACGCAAATAACGCCGACTGGTTCCATTCCATTCACAGCAATGCGACAGGGAATCCTGTCAACACGACAACAAACAGCACTCTCGTCCTCATTAAAGAAGACATCCCGACGCGTCAGCCTGCATTTCCGCCTGCGGTGACAATGTCGGGCTATGTGTACAACCACATCCGGTCACAACTTCGGACGCAGGCTTCGGCCGGCAATATCATGCCCGGGGTTTATCTCGACTATACTTTCTACGGTGGACCACCTCCCGATCCTGTGGGCTTCAACCTTGGAGTTCTTCGCGAACTGATCATGCCCGGCGAACTTTCCGAGGGTTCCTTCCATGACAATTTTCCCGAGACCCGTCGGCTCATGAACAGCTCCTACAGAAAAATGGAGGCCTATGGGATACGCGACGCGTTCCTTCAGTACTACGCGGCCCCCGCCGACCCGCTCGGCATGATTGCAGGAATCGTCAAGAACGGCGCAGGTAGCCCTGTCAATCATGTTCGGTTCAGACTTGCGGAGACCGGGGTAGTGTTCCAGGGGGATGGATTCAACAACGGATTTTATCTTTTTGACAACCTGCCTGTCGGATCTTACAAGGTTGTTTTCGAATCTCCCGGATTCGTAAAGGACTCAACGACCGTCACTCTTGCGGCATCCGAGACCAGGTTTCTTGATTGGACTGTGCAGCAATTTCTATATCCCGCTGTGGTTCACTCTCTCCCTGCACAAGCTGACAGTTCGATTCCGGCGTGGAGCCCCCTCGAAATCACATTTTCAGCTTCCATGAACACAGCATCGGTCGAAGCCGCCTTTTCTATTGTTCCCCCCGCCAATGGAACCTTCGATTGGTTCTACAACAACTCAGCCCTGAGATTCACGCCGGATTCACTTTTGGTCTTTGATCAATCGTACTCTGTGAGTATCGATACCTCAGCCCGCTCTGCCAGCGGATATCAGCTGGACGCAAACGGGGACGGAGTTCCAGGCGATTCGTTCGTCCTTCCGTTCCGGGCTGCACCGGTCGACATTATCCCCCCAGTCGTCCTTTCGCAGTTCCCCATGCCAAACGACACGGTCCTTGCGCTCAATCACATCATGACTGTGCGCTTCAACGAACCGTTGGATCCAACCAGTGTTTCTAGCGCTCCAATCGGAGTTCAGATTGTCGGTGGTCTTGGACTCCCCCGATCTGTGCAGTATTGGGAAAGCAGTCTCGGCAGCGGCATCAACGTGTACGTTCAGGGCGGATTGACGCCAAATCGGACGTACAGGGTGACCATTTCGGGAGTACGGGACATCGCGGGTAATCTATTGCCCGGAATCTCTTCCTGGGATTTTTCAGTTTCGTCTTCCTCCTACCTGTACTCTCCCATTGAGAATTTCGGGGTTGACTATGCAAGCCGTTGGCCCTCTCCCCTGTTGAGTGCGCGCACAACCGGCGTTCAAACGGCTCTACTCTCTTATAGCACTGCGACGCCCCTCCTTGTCGACGGATATCAGGGCGCGGCCCATCTCTCTTTCAAATGGGATACAACTGCCGTCAATTGGCTCCTCGACCTCCCCTATCATTCCGCCAATCCTCTCATGTGGGATAAACGTCTTGCACGTCTCCAATGCTATCTCTACGGGGATGGGGGAAATACGCGTTTTCGTTTCGCTGTTCGTGACAGCCTTGTGGTTTCACCGGACAGTTCGGTTGTGGAAGAAGAAATGAGCGCGTGGACCCCGGTTGACTGGATTGGATGGAGGCTTGTTGAATGGGACCTCGAGCGCGATTCTGCAGCCGCCGGAACGGGAAACGGAAGAATCGATGGATTCCTTTCGTTGAAAGGCATTCAGCTTCAATATCAACCTGGGTCCAGTGCCGACAGCGGGATGATCTCTCTCGGTCCAATCCAGCTTGCGAAGGACGCTCTCACGGGTGTACCCGCGACCGATGATATCATTCCTGCCGGCTTTTCACTATCTCAAAACTTCCCCAATCCGTTTAATCCGGTGACAGCGATCAGCTATCAGCTTCCCGCGAAGGCGGGAACAGCTCTCAGTAAAGTACAATTAAGTGTTTTCGACGTGTTGGGTCGAGAGGTAGCGGTATTGGTCAATGAGGAAAAGCAGGCAGGAACGTACAGCACAACCTGGAACGCTTCATCCATGCCCAGCGGAGTGTACTTCTATACGCTCGTCACTCCCGAATACAGAGCATCGAAAAAAATGATCCTTGTAAAATAGCTGAACTCTATCCCAGGATTCGCCAAACCACGGCAACGGCAAAGCAGACGACAAACCCGATTACCAAAGGTATCACCGCGGAAAGAGTCGTCCATTTCACGCTTTGTGTTTCTTTGTAAATCGTGTAGAGCGTTGTTGAACAGGGATTGTGCAGAAGGCTGAAGAGCATCAGATTGATCCCTGTCAGCAGTGTCCATCCCCCCGCTTTCAGTACCTGGGCAGTCGCAAGTTCTGAATCAAACTCGAACATCACCCCTGCCCCGCTTCCCACACCGGCCATGCGCGTGACAAGAACTGTCAGCATCAACACCGTTGGAATGACAATTTCATTTGCCGGAATCGCAATAATATAGGCGAGAAGGATCACACCGTTTAAACCGAAGGCGATACCGATCGGATCCAGGGAGGAGACGACATGTTCGGCAATGCTTTGTTCTCCGATATGAATGTTGGAGACGAGCCATATGACTGCGCCCGCCGGAACGGCCCAGATGACTGCCCGCCACAGCACGATGAGAGTTCTGTCAATGACCGACGTGTAGATGGTCTGCCAGATCCGCGGGGGCCGGTACGGCGGAAGCTCGAGACTAAAGAACGAAGCTTCCCCCTGGAGAATTGTTCTTGAAAGTCCCCACGACACCAAAAATGTCATGATAATTCCGATGATCACGACACCAACGACGGTCACCGAAGAGACCAGGCCGGAAAGAGAGGGTGGAACGAGTGCCCCCACGAAAATCGTAGCGATGAGGATTTGCGTCGGCCATCGGCCGTTGCAGATCGCAAAGTTATTCGTCAGGATTGCGATGAGACGTTCTCGGGGACTGTCGATGATTCGTGTTGAGATGATTGCAGCGGCGTTACAGCCATATCCCATGGCCATCGTCAGCGCCTGTTTCCCGTGTGCCCCGGCTTTCCGGAACATGCTGTCGAGGTTGAATGCAACACGCGGCAGATAGCCAAAATCTTCAGCCAGGGTAAAGAGGGGGAAGAATATTGCCATCGGGGGAAGCATGACACTGACTACCCAGGCCATGGCGAGATACACTCCGTCGAACAGGAATCCGCTCAGCCACCATGGCATGCCGAGAATCTCGCCCACGTTTTTGAGAACGGGGTGAAATCCGTCCAGAAGGATTCCCGAGAGAAACGCAGACGGAATATTCGCTCCTTCGATGGTAATCCAGAAGACGACCGCGAGGACCAGGATCATAAGGGGGAATCCCGTCCACCGATTGGTGACCAGTCGATCCAGAGTCCTGTCAAACCTGGGGCGGCCGGCGTCATCGGAAAGAATTGCCGCCCGCGAAGAAATCCGGGCCGCCTCGGCATAAATGGCTTCAACGGTGTGATCATGGAAATGATCGCCGAGATCCCACCGCAGTGATTCAACCGTTTTAAGAAGTTCTTCACGCCGTCCCATGAATCTCCACCTTCTGTCCTTTCTTGTTTCCGTTGCTGCCGGCCGTTTCGGCAAGCTCACCCGATTGGACGGCATCGATGATGCTTTGATCTCCTTCGAGAAGACGCAATGCGACCCATCGGACATTCGGAAGCGACGGAAATTCTGTCGACAGCCGCTCAGCAACGGCGTCCAGGGCTTTCTTCAGTTTCCTTGATTCCGTCCAAACGCGCCTGGGTTTGCACACAAATTCGCCCGCTGCGACTTCATTGATCTTGCCGAGGAGCTCCGGAAAACCTTCCCCTGTTCGCGCAATGGTCGGGACAACCGGGACACCTGTTTCGCGCATCAGCGATCGCGTGTCAATCGTGATCCCGTGCCGTCGGGCCTCATCGACGAGATTGAGACAGATCACCGCCCGGTCGGTAATTTCCAATACCTGAAGGACGAGGTTCATGTTCCGTTCAAGTCGCGTTGCATCAACGACAACGACGGTAACATCGGGCTCGCCAAAGAGAAGAAAATCCCGGGCTACTTCCTCGTCAGTGCTGGTGGAGAGGAGCGAGTAGGTTCCAGGCAAGTCAACCACCTTGAATCTCTTTCCGGCGTACGAAAAAGCACCCTCGGCCCGCAAGACCGTCTTCCCCGGCCAGTTGCCGGTGTGCTGCTTCAGGCCGGTCAGGCCGTTGAAAACAGTGCTTTTCCCGACGTTAGGATTCCCTGCCAGAGCCACGACGTAGTCGGAGGAGCCGACATCAATGCCCATGCGCACGAGCTTCGCATTCTTGTTCACGGGACACACTTCACATTGTTCAACGGGCTTTTTCATCGTGACTCCTCATTCTCTTTCAAAAAAACCAGTTCTGCCTCCTGGCGCCGCAGTGCAATCGCTGCTCCACGCACCCGGTACGCCGTGGGGTCGCCGCCCACCGCTTTCATCTCTGCCTCGATCTGTGTCCCCGGAACAATTCCAAGATCCATGAGTCTTCTCCGTTGGAGTCCCCGGCATGCGGGAGAAATCTCTGATACGATGCCGTTTGAGCCCATTGACAATGAGGCGAGAGTTCGCTGCTCTTTCTTAAATCGTGTTGACGGTACGCGTTGAGCCGTGATATTGGCTGCGAGGCTCATGGTGAGGTCAACATTCTTCCCTTCCTTCTCAATAACGATTTTTTCGGGGGTTGAGCTGAGAATTTTGACTATCGTTCCCGGGAAAAGCCCCGCCTCGACGAGCTGCGCATACACAGCCGGCGGCTCGTCCTCGACATGAAAGATTCGAACGGTGTCATCCACTCCGAATGCCTGAAGGAGTTTCCCCTTCGGCTCGGGGACAATGCCCCCTGCACTGGGAATAGGGTCACCATGGGGGTCGAACAGGGGATGACCCAGCCTTTTGGAAAGCTGATGGATCTCTTCTTCGGAAAGGCGGTGCTCCTGCTTTTCCGCTTCTTCATGCCACCGAAGTTCCTGGACCGTGGTCTCATCCGAAAGGTAACGTTCCCACAAACGGTGGACACGAACAACCGACAATGCATATCCCCGTCCCGCTTCGGTCAACGTGATTTCGGCCCCGCTGTGGGAAATAAGCCTTCGCCTGCTAAGGTCCTCGAGCAAAGAAACCGCGCGGTTGCGGTTCAACCCAAGTGCGCCCGCGAGACTGTCGAGCGTGCAGGGAATTCCTGAATACTCGCAATGATGGACATGCTTCAGGGCGTCTTCCTGGAGAATTCGTGCTGCATCACGGTGGGCCTGCTTGCGACGCGCCAGAATCCCGGAGCGTGGAACAAACATCACCACCGCCAGAAGAGCGCAGATGAGCAGAAGAACATCCCATGAGATGTTCATGAAGCGATTCCTGCTTTCTCGATAACCGTTACAAAGATATTCTGGGCCAGCTTCGAACTGATGAACTGTTCCTGCTCTCCAATTCTGACACGCAGAGAGCCATCGAAGCTCATCGTGTCTGTCACGGTCAATTCCGTTCCCAGGGTAAGGCCCAGTTTTGAAAGGTACTGGAGGATCTCGGGATTCTCGTCGCTCACCCTCGCTACTTCAACGACCTTCCCGGGAACCATTGCCGCGAGAGAAGGATGATTCGGACCTTCCACCGTCCCTTCCGGCGTGGGAATGCTGTCTCCGTGAGGATCGCGGATCGGGTAACCGAGAATCTCGTCAATCCGTTTTTCCAGCTTCTCCGACATGAAATGCTCAAGGCGCTCTGCCTCATCGTCAATTTCATCCCATGGGAATTTGAGGACTTCGACGAGAAACAATTCCCACAACCGATGTCTCCTCACAATGTGCAGAGCCTTCTTTCTCCCCGGCTCGGTCAGCTCCACTCCTTTGTAGGGTGTGTACGTGACGCTTCCCTCTTCGGCCAGCTTCTTGATCATTTCAGTCACCGATGGTGCAGAGATCTGCAACCTCTCGGAGAGAACAGAGGTGGTCACACGGCCCTCGTGTTCCTGGATCTTGTAAATCTGTTTCAGATAGTTTTCGACCTGTTCGCTTGCCATAAAATGAAGCCCACCGTAAAATTGTTTTAGGTTCACCTAAATGTAACCGAAGACAAACAACTTGTCAAGGAAATTCTCCGCGAATTCTGATCATGCGTCTGTAAGTACTTTAATTTGAATAGATTAGCGTGAGAGGAGCTATGAAAGGCGCGACAAGCAGAGAGATGTATTAGTGCCCCCGAAGCCAAAACCGTTCGACAGGGCAAAACGGATTTCGGTTTTTCGCGAGTTGTTCGGGACAAAATCGAGATCACATTGTGGATCAGGCGTCTCAAGATTTATTGTTGGCGGGATGATCTGGTCCCGAATTGCGAGAGCTGTGAAAGCAGCTTCGATGGCGGCAGCGGCCCCGAGCAGGTGCCCGGTCATCGATTTTGTTGAACTGATGGCGATTGTCCGGGCGCGATCTCCAAATGCTCCTTTGACAGCATCCGTTTCCGCAATATCGCCGAGCGGGGTTGCTGTCCCGTGAGCGTTGATATAGTCTATCTGTTCCGGCCTGATCCCCGACCATAGCATCCCGAGTTTCATGGCGCGCGCGGCACCCTCTCCTTTTTCCGCTGGGGCTGTGATGTGGAACGCGTCACCGCTTAATCCACACCCGAGAATCTCCGCGATCATGGGAGCGCCCCGTTTTTTCGCATGCTCCAGTTCCTCAATCACCAACACCGTCGCACCCTCACCAAGCACAAAACCATCGCGGTCTTTGTCGAAAGGACGCGACGCCCTTGAAGGCTCATCGTTACGGCGCGAAAGCGCCCGCGCTGCACAGAATCCTGCCAGTCCCGGAGGGGAAATCGGTGCCTCGCTTCCTCCGACAATCATGACATCGGCCTCGTCGCGTCTGATGCTGTGAAAACCGTCGGCAATGGCATGATTCCCCGTTGCACAGGCGGAAACAACGCTGTAGTTCGGCCCTTTCGCCCCAAGCTGGATTGCAGCATAACCCGAGCATGTGTTGATAATCGATCCGGCAACAAAAAACGGCGACACTCTCCGTGGTCCTTCTTTGCCAATTTCGATACTTGTGTCAAAAATGTTCTTCAGGCCCCCGATGCCCGACCCGATGATCACTCCCACCCTTTCGGCATTTTCGCTTTGAATGACCAACCGTGCCTCAGAGACCGCCTCCTTCGTAGCCGCCCATGAATAATGGAACACCAAATCGTACCGACCGGCATCCTTGCGATCCATATAATCGGCTCCGTTGAACCCCTTCACTTCACCCGCGATCCTCGTTGGGTAGGCACTTGCATCAAAGCGCGTAATACGATCGATGCCCGAGATCCCTTTCACACACCGTTCCCAAGATTCTTTTGTATTCAGACCAAGAGGACTGACCATTCCTATTCCCGTTATAACGACGCGTCTCATCGCTTTTCCTCCCGAGGCTTGAACAGTTCGTCCGAAAGACCCGTGTTAATGCGGTAGTTTGAATATGTCATCAGAATTTTTCCGCTTCTTGTCGATCGTCGCAATCCGCCTAACTGCGGCGCCCCGGGAACAGCAAGAGCCTGTCCGGTTTCAATCGTGTCCCTTTGAGGCACCGTAAGCTCAACCTGCAGTTGAACCGGCAGCAAGTAGCGCCCTTCCTGCAGTGCATAGGTGAACTCCATTTTCACCGACCGGCCCTGATATGGGACGGTCTCGCTTTTGACAATTGTCGAGTTTGTCTTGTTCACCCACACGTACAGCTGCTGCAGCCGCGTCGCAGGATCCTTCGCCACAAGCTGGAGCTTGTGCGTCCGGATATCGCCGACGGTTTCTTCCCCCTTCAATGTTGCGTCATATCGTTCGATGAGCAAAGAGATTGGAGTGCCAAATCCCTCGCGCGGCAGCATGGCAAAGCTCGGGGATTCGAAATGGACCTTATCGGGCTTTTTGAAATACATGGTCGCTTCCATGCGGGGCATCCGGATGTTTTCCATATTGAGATCTGCTTGCAGGTCCACAACATAGTCCTCGATTCCCTCCAGGTTTTTCTCACATCGCGCAAGGATCTCCGAAGCCAATTTCGTCTGCGCAGTAGCTAATCCCTCAAGGGTAATCAAACTCCCTAACACGAGGGCTATATTGAAGCCTTTGCTCTTCATCTGTTGTACTCTTAGCTCTCCCTCAACTCTTAGAAAACCGTTGAAACGGTTATCGATTATCTCTCTGTTTGTGATCCCACAGCTAAAGCTGTGGGCTATTTCTTGTTTTCCGAAAACGTTTTCTGCCTCTCCGGATCTTGCCCGCGAGTGTTGTGGGCGGGTGGATGTGAGATTGCCCCAAGAAGGGCTCCGGTAGAGCCATCATTTCGGGCCGGGGGGAATCCGTTGTTTTGGGACGGACTCCTTACTGCCAACTGCCTCGTTACCTCTCCTTCTGATCTCTGACCTCTCCTGTGCCATTCCATTCATCCAACATCCATTATTCCTGCTCCCGATCCTCGTCCGCCTCTCTACATCTTCATATTCTCCATGAACGGCTTCCACTTCTCTTGCGGCGAAGGCGCTGTTGCAAAGCTCACAAGAAACAACGCCAGGAGCGAGGCCGCGGCCGCGGGGAGGATGATATAGTCGGTCTCGATCAACGGCTCAGAAAGTGCAAGATTTGCTATTGTTATCGCGAGCGTCATGCCCATGCCGGAGGCGATCGATGCCACGCCGCCCGCCACCGTCACTCGCTTCCACAGAAATGCTGCAAGCAGCGCAGGGGTAATTCCGGCCCCGACCATGGCGTAAGCGGTGAATGCCATATCGAGGATGCTTTTGAAGAAACTTGCGAGCACGAACGCAAGGATGCCCAGAGCCACAATCCAGAATCGCTGGAACCTCACGATTTTCACTTCGGAGACATCCGGATTGATGAATCGCTGGTAAATGTCCCGCGTAATATTCGTCGAGGGAACCATTAAGAACGTGTTGGCGGTCGAGAGAATAATGGCAACGGCCGCGCAAATAAGAAGCACACCTGCAATGGGCGGCAAGTCATAACGCGCCAATTGGAGGATAATCGTTTCCGTCGCCGCCTTGTCGATGGTTCCGTCGGCAAGGGCGAACGGGGCGAGCGTGGCGTACTTTGCGCTCCCAATAATTGCGAGAAGGCTGATTGCCGTTTCAATAACGACGACGCCAATAATCATTCCCACCACTGCGCGTCGGGCCGTCGCCTCGTCTCTTGCGGAAAAGAATTTCTGATACATGCTGCTCTCTCCGAGCAAGAGAAAGAACGTGGGGAAAAAGACCCCCATCACCCACACCCAGTTATGTCCGCCAAACACCTCGAATTGTTCGGCGGGGAGTGTGGCCACCTGCTCTGTTCCGATAGCACCGATCGCCAACGGCAGCGCAATCAGGACTCCAAGGACCATCATGATTCCGTTGAAAAGGTCAATTCTAATGATTGAGACAAGCCCTGCTACAACCGTGAAAAGAATCACCACTCCGCATGCGATAGCGCCTCCCCACATCGGGTCAATTCCTGTGAGGATGTTCAGTAACCTTCCTGCGCCGCGAAACTGATATCCCGCAATCGTCATGTATGCAACAATGACCGCCGTCGTTCCCATGATCCGGGCCGCGGCATTGTACCGCTTCTCAAGAATATCCGACATTGTGTACTCGGAGATTCTGCGCACCCGATGCGCCAGGAAATAGATGATGCAAATCCCCGTCCATGCCCCCGCGCTGAACCAAAGCTCGGACAATCCCACCCGAAACGCGAGCCCGGCACCACCAAACAAAGTCCCCGATCCGACCCAGGTACACACAAGGGTGCCCGCCAGATACAGGGCGGTGGTTTTCCGCCCGGCAACCATGAAGTCATCCTGGGTCTTGACACTCCGCATCTTGTACACGGCAATACTGCCAAGAAACACAAGATAGATCAGGACCGCGGCAACATAGATATCCATGAGACCTTCCGGTTGTGTGAGTAGTGAGCGATTACGACAAGATATCCTTCCGAACGAAAATCAGCCACGCCCCGCCGACCATCGCAGCGGAATATCCTCCCAACCATGTCACACCCTCCAAGATTTCGGGCCATTGAACGGGGTCAGCGAAGACCTTCTGCCAGATGTTGATGTACGTTGTGAAGATATAAGGACGAATGGACTCAAAAAACTCAAGCGGCATCACACTCACAAGCAACAGCACGATCAATACACCCATCGTGGCAATAATGGGGCCGATGGCATTCTCGACAAAGGATGAGAAGAAAAAGGCAATCGATGAAACCGTGAGCATCGACCATGCCGCAAAAATATACGCCGCGAAAAACCGCCACGCAACATCAGAAGAGGGAAGAATGAGAAATCCGCTATCCCACACAAGCAACTGCCCCGAGCCCATGAGGATCAACGCAAGTCCTACACTGAGAATGCCAAGGAACACCACGAACACGATCGTGTAGACAGCCGTCGTGAGATACTTCGAAAAGAAGATCCTGGTGCGTGAAACGGGGCGAATCAGGATCAACCTGTATGTGCCCGCCGTCGCCTCCCCCGCCAACTGGTCACCGGCGACGAATGAAATCAGGATAGGAATATGCACCCAAAGGCTGTTCATGATCCAATGACTGACAATCCAGCCGTTGAAGAGATTACCGACAAAAAAGAAATCCTGCTGCAGCGAGCGCAGAAAACCCGACGAGAATCGAGCTCCTTCGATCTTTAC
The DNA here is from genome assembly GCA_035286705.1 of Bacteroidota bacterium. Lineage (GTDB taxonomy): Bacteria > Bacteroidota > Ignavibacteria > UBA10030 > UBA10030 > JACPLA01. The sequence goes on along the minus strand of DATECW010000148.1, from coordinate 18,059 downwards.
GGCGATTTCGATGAGCGGAATGACGACAAGAAGAATAACGAAACCGAGATAGGTCCGTTTCTTCAGAAATGTCTTGATGCATTCGTGATAGACAAGACGAAACACGCGATCCTCAATTCATTCGATTGTCTGGCTTTCCGTGAGTGACAGGAAAAAATCCTCCAGCGAGCGTCGGGGCACGAGGGCCCGAACCGCAACACCTCGCTGAACGAGAAGTCTGTTGAGAGCGGGAATATCTTCAAAAGGCATGCTCACGTCAAACTGCCCGTCATGTTCCTTGTACTCCCGGACAATCTTCCTTTCCGACCGGAGGACGGAACGTACCTTCGCTGTGGGGTCTCCCTTGATAACGACGTAGTGTTCTCCCCCTTCCAGCAATTTCGAAACATCTCCCTGCACCACGAGTTCTCCCCGATTGATAATCGCCATTCTGTTTGCCACCATTTCAATCTCGGAAAGAAGATGGGATGACAGAAAAATCGTTTTCCCTTGATCCCTCGCAAGATGCAGGATCAACTGCCGCACTTCCTTCATTCCCTGGGGATCCAGTCCGCTGGTGGGTTCATCGAGAACGACGAGCTCCGGATCGCTCAGCAGCGCCTGGGCAATTCCCAGCCGTTGCTTCATTCCGTGAGAATAGGTCTTGACCTTGTCTGAAACACGGCTCTCCAGCCCCACAAGGTTCAGAACCTCGAGAATTCGTTTTCGCGACACGCCCCCCTGGAGCGCCCCAAGAATTTCAAGATTCCTGCGGGCTGAGAGATAAAGATAGAAATCGGGCTTCTCGACTATTCCGCCCACACGACGAAGAGCATCGAAGCGCTGCGAGGAGAGCGGATGGCCAAACAGGGTCACATCCCCTTTCGTCGGGCGTATGAGAGAAAGCAGCATGCGAATGGTCGTACTTTTGCCAGCGCCGTTCGGTCCGAGAAAGCCAAAAATGTCGCCCCGATGGACCTCGAGATTGAGATTGGTGACGGCCCACCGCTTCTTGAATTGCTTGCTAAGGTCGTGTGTAAGGAGGATTTGGTCTGATGTCAACGGGGAAGAGACCTTCAAGATGGTGGGAATTGAGCAAAATGTTCCCACCATGCTACGGATTCCGTTTGAAGAAATCAAGCGTGGCAGTTCTCGTCCGTGCTCTCATTTCATGTTGCGGCAACTCCATTTTTACGCTATTTTGGTTTGCCATTCACTGGATCGGACACTCTATGAAACCTCCCCGCTTCCTGGCGTTCATCATCTTCATTCTTCTTTCACCTTACGTCAGAGCGTCGGTACCTTCGGATTCTTCCTTAACGTCCTCGCTCACAAAGGAAGGTGATGCGCTCGTCGACGCCTTCGAAAACAACCTGGCCCTCGGGAAGTACCTTGAAGCCCTTCGGCATGATTCAACGAACGTGGAGATCCTCTGGCGGATCAGCAGGGCTTACATCGACATCGGCGAGCATTTGCCGGTCAGGACGGAACAGGAAAAGGAAAATCAGCTCACGACCTATGAAACGGCGTTGATGTATTCGGAAAAAGCGGTTACAGCGAACCGCACGAGCTCCATGGCGTATACGCGCCGGTCGATTGCCAATGGAAGAATTGCTCTTTTTCGCGGCATTTGGGAATCTTTGAGTCTCGTCAAACAAACCAAGGCCGACGTTGATACCGCTCTTGCGTTGGATCCGGAGAACGATGTCGCCAACTATATTCTTGGAAGGGTGCATGCCAAGGTAACCGAGAAACCGAGGATTCTACGGTGGCCTCTCGGGCTCGGTTGGGCCAGCACCGACGATGCGATCAAATACTTCGAGAAAGCCATTTCGCTCAAACCCGATTTCATCATGTACCGGCTCGACTGCGCCCGCGCCTACGTCGAAGACGACGATTATATCATGGCCAGGAAACATCTCGCTGCCATTGGTCAAATCGCAAACAAAGATGAAGATGACGAGCAGTACAGAATGGAAGCCGCGGAACTGCTGAAGGAGATTCAGGAAGAGTAGGCCCGTGATTTCTCCCCCATTTGCTGCACATGAACTCGAAACGAGGTTGAAATGAACAACCGACGTACGTTTTTGAAAATGGCCGGCTTTGCCTCGGCCTCGCTCGCTGCATCCTCCCTTCTGGCATCTCCCACGAAGAAGACACTCTTGTACAGCATGAAGAGAGATCCCCTTACCGCCCCCGAGAAAACGACCAACATGGCGTTGATTGGAGCAGGAGGAATGGGAGTCGTCGACATGCAGACGGCCCTTACGCTCGAGGGGGTCGCCGTTACGGCCGTCTGCGATTTGTATGAGGGAAGAATCAACGAAGCAAAGAAACTGTGGGGCGATCAGATCTTCGTCACCAGGGATTACAGGGAAATCCTGAAAAGGGCGGATGTCGACGCGGTCATCATCGGCACATCGGACCACTGGCACAAGCAAATAAGCATCGAAGCATTGCTCGCCGGGAAGAATGTGTATTGTGAAAAGCCGATGGTCCATTCGATCGGTGAGGGACTCGAAGTTGTCAATGCGTGGAAGAAATCGGGGAAGATCATGGTGGTTGGAAGCCAGGGTCTTTCATCGCTGGGAAACGAGAAGGCCAGGCAACTTCTTGCCGAAGGCGCTATTGGAGACCTGAATTATGCCGAAGGATTTTGGGCCCGGCATTCCCCCATGGGTGCGTGGCAATATCCGATTCCTGAGGACGCTTCGCCGGAGACGGTCGACTGGGATCGATACGTTGCCAACACGACCAAGAGGCCTTTTGATGCAATGCGGTTCTTCCGGTGGAGAAACTATCTGGATTATGGTACCGGCATGTCCGGTGATTTGTTCGTCCATCTTTTTTCCAGTCTTCATTTCATCACAGATTCACCGGGCCCCAGTCAGATTTTTGCCATGGGAGGATTGCGCTATTGGAAAGACGGTCGCGAAGTGCCAGACGTGCTTCTCGGGTCCTTCGGATATCCCGAAACGAAAACCCATCCGGCATTCAACCTTTCCCTGCGATGCAACTTCGTCGACGGCACGAGCGGGACAACATATCTTCGACTCGTCGGCAGCAAGGGTTCGATGGATGTGAAATGGGAAGAAGTGGTGGTAAAGAGAAACGAAGTCGTTGCCGAAGATGATCCGTTCATGAAACAGAAGCAGGCAGAGGCCAAGGGGTACGAGGATAGGAAGAAAATGCTGCCGCCCTTGGAAACGATCTACAAAGCTGAAGAGGGGTACAAAGGGGCGCTGTACGATCATCATATGAATTTTCTCAGCGCGATCCGCAACAAAGGATCGGTAGTGGAGGATCCCGAGTTTGGATTCAGAGCGGCGGCTCCTGCACTCCTCTGCAACGACAGCTACAATCAAAACAAGCCCATTCGATGGGATCCTGTGAAAATGAAGGTCCAGTCGTAGGAGCATTTGATCATGAAAACGATCGTTTCCATTGTCGTTGTTACATCGTTGCTGACCTCATCGTGCGCGAAGAAGACCGAAGAAATCACCGAGAACCTCCTGACCGAGAATGAGATCCAGGAAGGGTGGCAGCTGCTTTTTGACGGGAAGGCTACTTCCGGTTGGAGAGGATTCAACGGACAGGAACCGCTTTCGGGATGGGTTGCCGAGGATGGATGTCTGAAATCCCTGGGAAAGGGAGGAGACATCGGAGGAGACATTGTGTATGATAAAGAGGAGTTTGAGAACTTTGAACTTGTCCTGGAGTGGAAACTCTCTCAGGGAGGAAACAGCGGAATCTTCTATCACGTACGGGAGGGTAAACAGTACAATGCGGCGTACGAGAACGCTCCGGAATATCAGGTGATCGATGATATCGGCTTCCCGGAAAAACTCGAACCCTGGCAATCGGTCGGCGCCGACTACGCGATGTATTTTCCCGATACGGCAAGAATCGTGAAGCCTGCCGGGGAATGGAACGAGAGCAGAATCCGTTTCACGCCCGAAAGGGTTGAATACTGGCTGAACGGCACATCGACCCTGAGTTTCGTCCCATGGTCGGATGATTGGAACAAACGTCGGTTGAGCGGGAAATGGAAAGACTATCCTGACTACGGCCAGGCGAAAACCGGATACATCGGCCTGCAGGATCACGGAAGCGTTATTTTCTACAGGAATATCAAGATAAGGAAGCTGTAGCCGCGCTGGGTTGTACAGTCCGGTCCCCGACCGGAAAGGAGAGACGCTCAAGCCAAGTGCGGTCCCTGACCGGACAGGAGAGACGCTCAAGCCAATTGCGGCCCGACCGGAGCGTAAAAAGCCCTCATCTTCGACCCCCTGTCATCCCTCTTTCGTTCCAAAAATGACATCGCGATACCGTTGGTACGCGAACGAAACCGCGAGAAGCACCAATCCCAGGGCGATGAACGAGAAAATCCGGTACAGCGAATCAAGGAACGAGAGATCATAGAGAAAGATCTTCAGAATCGTTATGCCGAAGAGGACAAACGCGGCAACTCTCAGTGCACGGAGTTTTCTCCAAAGTCCGGCAGCCATGAGCACTGCGGAATAGAGCAGCCAGATCCCCGAGAGAGAAAGCTGTTGAAGGTTTGACAGCTTGCTATACTCTTCCGGTGCATTATCCCCGAGGAAAACCATCTCCTTTCTGAACGCGTCACGGGTCTCACCGGTAAGCAGTCCAAAGACCATGACCACCAGCGCCATCTGCAATGCCGAACGAATATCAGGCAGCCAATCTCGCAGCGATCCGCCCCACTCGGCCAGGCGCTCGTGAAGCACGAAAAGCCCGATCACTATGAGAAGAGCCGCCGCACGGACATTAAAGACAAATTCGAAAGCATCAATTGGATCGAACGCAATTCCGCGTATGAGCACAAGCGCTCCGCCAATCAACGCTGCCAGGAGGCCGCAAACCAGAACCGGAACATGGCGGAACTTCAAACTCACCCACACGAGGGGAACAGAATACGCTGCCCATGCAGCCCCAATCCACACAATTCTCTCGAACGAGAGTACTTCCACCGCTGCCGCCGAAGAGTCGACCATATGCCTGCGGTACATGTCATTGAGCTCAGTGCCAACGAGCATAAACAGTGCAACAGGCCAGAAGACGCGAAACACAGTGACGATCCACATATCTTTCTTTTCCGCAACCTTGTCCAAGAACCACGCGCTGAGAAGAAAAGAAACGGCACCTGCAATCAAAGCAACCGCCCTCGTGTTCATAATGAGTGAAAATTCTGCTGCCGGGACATGGAAGAACGATCCGGGAGTTGAAATAAGTTTGAGAATGGCAAGGGCGAAGATTCCGGAGGCGGTAAGCCAGACATACCGTAGTTTGAGCCGGGTCGAGATCCATACCAGAAACCCGGCCTCCGCAGACCAGGCAATCACGACCTCAAATCCTTTCCACTGAATAGTGGAAGCAATGACCAGGAACCCAATCGAGCTCAAGACGTAGTGCACTTGTTCGGAAGAGGAAACAGTATTCTTTGATGATCGTGCGAGAAGAGTGACAAGATAGATAAGCCCCAATCCAGCCGTCAACAGCCCCATCCATTCATGGTATTCGGTGTCAACGATTGCATAAAGCGCGAGAAAGAGAGCCCATGCATTCGCTGCGCCGACAATTCGGCGGGACACCAAGGCGGAGTCATTCGGCAGGGGCTGAAGTACTGTGAGAGAATAGAAGAGAAGCCAAAACACCGCAATGAAGACAATCGTGATGCCCAAGTCAGCAGGAACATAGAACTCCAAGTACCAAGAAAGATACAGGATCCATGTCCCCGCAAACGTCAATGGCTCAAGGGCCCACCATTGTTGCTTCTTGTAGATAATCGCAAGAAGTCCCACAGCGAGGAGTGCGACATAGGTGAACAACCCGATTTCATTAGCCACACCCGTGCTCAGCATGATGGGAGTCAGAAATCCCCCGGCCCACCCGAGAAGCCCCACAGCAAAGGAACTGTAGTACAAGCCCTGCACCAACGCGATGATGGTGACAATCGACATGAGAACGAAGGCGACCCATTGCGGCACGAGGGAATAGAAATTAAATGATGCGTAGACAGAGAGATAAAGAATGCTGACGCCCGCTCCCACAACGCCTTGGGCGAAGACCTTGAATCCCTTCTGGTGCGAGCGGTAAGCGCCGGCCAGGCAGAGAAATCCGATCGCTGCGCCGATAAGCACACGCGTCGCCTCATTGATCCAGTTATTATCGAAGGCATATTTGAGGAAATATCCGATACCGATAATGAGCGCCAGGGCGCCGATGCGATTCAGGATTTTCCCGCCGATGAGGGCTTCCCATTCTTCTCTCGTCCGCGAGGGTTTTCGTTCCAGTTCCGGCACAGGTCCGCTGATCTGACGGGCAGGAGTTGGTTCCCCGCGGGAATCAGCGAGAGGTCGTTGAAGAACCTTTTGCGGCGCGGCCCACTGAGGAGGCGAAACCGCCTCCTTTGGTTTTTTCCCGGGCGGCCTCATTCCCTGTTCGAGATCATCAACTCTCCCCCTGAGTTTTCTCAATTCCCAGTCAGCATTCGTGAGTTTTCCCGAGAGGTTTGACACTTTTGCAATAAAAACAACGAGCAGAACGAGAACGGCGACAAGAAGAAAGGCAATCAGTCCCATGATTGACCCTTTATGTTGGGCTATGAGAATGGAGCGGTCAGGCGAATCTAGCGGAATGAAGGGTGAATAGCAAACGGGGAGGGAGGTTAGATTGCGGATGGCGGTCCCCGCGTACGCGGGGAGTGGATTTCGGAATGTCGATTTTGGAATTATAGGTTACCGCAGCGGAGTCCTTCCGCATTCTTCCTTCCGAAATCCGACTTCTTCGTGACCCCGCCGCGAATCGCCCCGACAAAAAGCGTCCCGATAGAAAACATCGGGACAAGTCGGGGTAAAAACGCGGAACCTACAGTCCCGCCAACCCTCAATTCGGCAGCCACTCGCTGACCGTTCGACAAGCTCACGGACGCTCGTGGGCCGGATTGGGACTTAGAAGGCTGTGACGCAGTAGGCCCGGCGCGACTCGAACGCGCAACCTATAGCTTAGAAGGCTATTGCTCTGTCCACTTGAGCTACGGGCCCGTAAGGCTGTTGCTCCCCGCCCGAACGACCGAACAAGGACCTCAATATCGTTCGGTCGGGCGGGTATCCAACCTGCCCCGACGTAGTCCCGTTCTTCGGGACGAAGTCGGGGTTGAGCTACGGGGCCAAGGTGGAGCTTATGAATCTTTATCAGCAGATCCCGCCTGTGGCGGGACGCGCAAAACGTCATCAACTCACATATGAATCGTTCGTTGGACGTTTTGGCGATTGAGCTACGGGGCCTCAACAATGGAAAATGAAAGAAAGAGAACACCCGGTAACCGGATCCCGCCTTCCCGTAAAAAGCACAGATAGATCGGCGGGATTCTCAAAACGTCATCAACTCACATATGAATCGTTCGTTGGACGTTTTGGAAGGTACGGAGAAATCGGAATGGTTTCAAGGCGGGGTCTGCAGAGCGAGAGGTCACTCAAGGGCAAGCCTGTACCCGATGCCTGATTCGGTGAGCAAGATATTCGGTTTGGAAGGATCATCTTCGATTTTTTTCCTCAGCTGGCCAACGTATACCCTCGTGTATTCTGTCTGCTCCACGTACGAAGGTCCCCAAACGTTCTGCAGAATGAACTGATGTGTCAGAACTCTCCCCGCATTGCGGGCAAAAAGGGCGAGAAGACTGTATTCTGTCGCGGTCAGATGGACCAGAGCATCTGATTTCTTCACTATCCTGGCAGTGAAGTCAACAACAAGGTCACGTACTTGAAAACTCTTTTCCACGTCTGTTGTTGTGTGATGCCGCAAGGCGGCCCGGACACGCGCCAACAATTCGCCGGAACGAAACGGCTTGACCAAATAGTCATCGGCTCCTGCATTCAAGCATTCAATGATATCGGATTCCGCGCTCTTGACAGAGAGAATGACAATTGGCACCGTCGACCATTCTCTGATTCTTTTTAATACACTCAACCCATCTGCATCCGGAAGCCCGAGATCAAGCATGATCAGGTCAGGCCTGTCGGTACTCCCGCGGCGAATTCCCTCTTCTGCGGTTTCCGCCGAGATGACCCTGTATCCGTCAGAACTGAGGGTCATGTCGAGCAGCCGCCGAATCTGAACCTCGTCATCGATCGTAAGAATGGTGGGCTTATTGCTCACTGGACACACCTGTTGGGGACACGGGTTCGGCCGACAGAGGGAGCTGAATGGAGAATCTCGCCCCACCCTCCTGGCGGTTCTCTGCAGTGATAATTCCTTTTTGCGCTTCTACAAAACCCTTCGCAATGGAAAGACCCAGTCCTGTTCCCCCCGTTTTCGAACCGGGGACGCGATAGAACTTGTCGAACAGTTTCTTCAAGGAGTCCTTTGGGAATCCCGGTCCATTGTCTTCAACATTCATGAAAACGCGTTCATCCGAGGAGTGAACATGAATGTGAATAGTCGTGTCTGAAGGCGTATAGAGAATCGCGTTGTATAGAAGATTGACCAAAGCCTGTTCCATCAGCCCAAAATCAAGCTTCAGAAGAGGAAAATCCTCGGGAATGTCGACGTGAATGCTGTGGGCGCCAATTTCCTCCGACACTTTCTGCACAGCAGCGTTCACAACATCTCGAACGTCGCACCAATCGAGTTTCGGCTTGATCAATCCCGATTCAAGCCGGGTCATGTCGAGGAGGTTTTCCACTAGCCGATTGAGTCGCTCGCTCGCCGTGTGGATTTCGGCAAATACGTCATTGTCCTTTTCGCACTTGTTTCTCATGATCGTTTCCGTCGCACTCATGATCGCTGCGATGGGCGTTCGCAACTCATGCGACACGGAATCAAAAAGTGTCTTGTACAGCCTTTCGGATTCTTCAAGAATTGTCGCCCGCTTGGCAATTTCATTCAGGAACTCTCTTTCCACTGCCGAGGCAATCTGGTTCACGAAGTTCTCCAGCAATGTTTCCTGGTCAAGTGAAAAGTCATTGTGCGGCAACCTGACCCCGATGACACCAAGCGGGTAGCGCGGGCCGGACAATGGAAAGTATGTCGCGCTGGTGAAGGGAAGTGTGTCAGTGAATCGCCCCGCGCGTTTTTCGTTCCAATATACCCATGCTGCAACGCCAAACTCCTTTTCATCCACCTGCAGATTGCTCTGTGGATGCGCCTTCGTGAAAATGTCGCCGTCCGGCTGCGCAAGATACATGATCGTCTCGGCGTTGAAGAAGCGCCGTATGTTATCCACGGCAGCCCAAACGACCTCATCCTGACTTCTTGATCCTGATAGGTCCTTGGTCAGGCTGAAAAGGGCGGTGGCCCGCTCTTCACGGATTCGAACCGCCTTTTCGCGCGCCCGGACTCTCGCTGTGAGGACACCCGTAACCGCAGCAACAATGAAAAAAGCGCCTAACATCAGCACATCGTCCGCCTGGCGAACTACAAATGTGAACAAGGGAGGCAGGAAGAAGAAATCGTACAAAAGGGCACTAAGGCCGGCAGCAAGGAGCACCGGCCCCGCCCCAAATCGCAGGGGCAACAGTACGACGACGAACAACAGCAAGAGGGAAACCGTTTGATAACCGATGAGGTCCTGAATGAAGAAGCAAACGGAAGAGACCGCGATGACCACACCCGCGGCAAGAAGGTATTGTGAAGACCCGGAATGGAGCTCCGGGAATTGAAGCCGCTTCGTCCTCCCTTCTGTCTCCTCCTTCCCTCCTAGCAACAGCAGATCGAGGTTGCCACTTTCAGTGAGAAGCCGTTGAAGAATGGCTTTGTGGCCCCAATCCTTTGAAGCCAGAACCTGCGTCACGTTCTGCTCATTGGCAATCCTCACCAGTGCCGCCACAACATCCTCATCGGCCGTCGAAATTACCTCGGCTCCGAGTTCCCGGGCAAGTTTGATGCTCTTTGCAAGCTGGTTCTTATCCGGCTCCCCGAGCCTCCGGGAAGTCTCAACATGGAGGGCAATCCATGATGCATTCATTGTCTGGGCGACCCTGCGCGCCCAGCGGATCAATCGCACACTGTCCGGATTCTCGTCGACATGGATCAGAAGGCGTTCCCCCGATTTCCAGGGACCGGAAATCCGCTGCCCCTGCATGTACTGGCGCAGCTGTTTGTCGACACGCTCCGCCGTCAGCCGAAGAGCCATTTCCCGAAGAGCCGTGAGATTGCCCTTTCGGAAGAAGTTTTGAATTGCCCGCCTGGATCGCTCGGGCGTATAAACTTTTCCCTCGGCGAGTCGTTTCAGAAGTTCATCCGGTGTGAGATCGACCAGTTCGACCTGATCAGCCACTTCAAATACCGAATCGGGGATCGTCTCTCTCACAATCGAACCGGTAATCTGTGCCACGGTATCGGCCCGACTTTCGAGATGCTGAACATTCACGGTTGTATAGACATCGATGCCCTGGTCAATCAGCTCCAAAACGTCCTGATAACGCTTCCTGTGGCGGGAACCTTCAACGTTGGTGTGTGCTAGCTCATCAACAAGTGCGAGTTTCGGGCGGCGGGCAAGGATTGCGTCCAGATCCATTTCCTCCAGAACCGCTCCCTTGTATTCAATCTGTTTTCGAGGAACTGCTTCGAGGCCCCCCACCAGGGCTTCTGTCTCTTTCCTGCTATGCGTTTCGACAAAACCGATAACAACCTCGATCCCTTTTGCCTTGGCCTCATGGCCGGCGCGGAGCATGTCATACGTCTTCCCTACTCCGGCACACATGCCGAGAAAGATCTTCAGTTTCCCTTTTACCTCTTGCTCTTCCTGCTGCCTCAGCGACTGGAGGAGGGAATCAGGATTTGGACGTTGATGTTCTGGCATTGCTGACGAAATGTACGAAACTGCAGGGTTGTGAGCAATACGAGTGAATCTCGCAGAAGCTCGACAGAGGGAATGGAATTTCAGCCGCGAAGAAACATGATTGCAAAGACGATTCCGGCGAAGATGACCGCCCCGACGAGAAACCACTGGGCTGTCAATCTTTCGCGCTGTTGTTCAGCGTTCTTGTTATCCATGATCCTCTTCCAAAGTTGAGGGACGTGAGAAGACCAATATGTTCCTAGCGAGACATTGTGAAGCTCTTCCAGACTGGCTCGGACGGAGAGGTCGATCGATGACTCTGGACGAAAAGACCAATCAAAATACCCAACAGAAGCGCTACAGTCACGATGACGGCAAGGCGGAGTCTCGAAGGAAGAATCTTCCAGGCCGCGACAGTTCTTTCGACGACACTGTCACGTTTCTGCTGGAGTCTCCGAAGCATTCCGATCTGGCGCGTCTCGAGCCGGGTAAAGGTCCCTGAGGCCATATTCACGGTCGCGATCAACCTCAGATGGCCGCCATTCGACTTTCCCTTTGCGTTCAGACTCACTGCGAGGTCGTTGGACCGTTCCTTTTCTGATCGCCCCGCCAAGAGATAGACAAGATCCGTGACTGAAACACCATCACGACCATCGTCATGCGGTTTGCTTCCGCTTCGTATGCCTCTGCTTGTTCTCATAATGAAACTGCGGCTGACACTGTCAAGAAACCGTCAGCGCTCTTGAGTCCCGTCCTCGCCGGGTATACTGCGTCTTTGGAACTGAAGATGCGAGCTTCGACGCGCCACACGAGATTTGAGACAGGAGCGTAGTCAATGTTTATCGATGCGCCGGTGGTCTGGAAGTTGTTCGGGGTTCCCGTCGGTACGATACTACCGTGCTTGTCAATGAAGTGCTCAACGCGCCCCCCGATCGCCCATCGTTCGTCGATGGAATGCTTTACCATGATCGACGATGTATTCCACGAATCGTACGAGCCGCCCGCAGCTTTCTTCTGCATCCCGAAATCAAACACAACAGCAAGGCTCCAGCTGTCCGAGAGTGTCACTACTGCAAAGAAGTCGTTGAAGAATCTGAGACGGGAAGACGATGTGTCAGGCTGCTCGTTGCCGGCAAATGTGCTCCAATTTGCAAGCAACGACCCTGACGGCTTGTACTGTATCTGCGTTCCGAACGCTTTGCTGTCGTTCGTTTCTGCGATGTTCTGCCACCCGTTCAAAAGAAGGCCGCGGAGAGTCAGCTGATCGGAAAGACTTACAGTGACGCTTATTCCGGATTCATAATAGGGGGAATAGTCCGCGAGGAGCGAACGTGAGTAGTTCCAATTGTCTTTCGAGACAATTCCTTCAAAGCCAATATGCGACGGAAAAATCCCCAGGTCGGCCCAGATGTTGGTCCCTATTTGTGAGCCAACACTCGCTTCCAAAACATTCTTGAGCAGCGACGGTTCAGCGGCAAGGTTCGACTGCACATAGGTTCCCGTTTGAAACGCGAACCTTCCGCGGATATTCACCGCCTGGTATTTCACATCGATCATTCCCAGGTTCAAGGTAAACTCGTTGTGTCGCATCGGCTGGGTAGTGAAGCTCCGATCCCTTGAGAGCGGCCTGGAGAAATCATAGCAATAGTAGACATCAACAAAACCGCTGACAGTCGTTTTCGGCTGCTCCTGAGCAACTACGGACAACGGCGCCAAACCGACCACAAAGAGGAGCAAGCACCTCTTTGCCGAGAATCGCGCACTCATGGAAAATCCTGATGATTGTGAAGGTTTCATGGTCACTCTACGTCAATCGCAACGCAACGAGAATTAGGTCAACAAGCTTGATCCCGGCAAACGGCGCAATCAGTCCGCCGACGCCATAAATGAACAGATGTCGACGCAATAATTGAACGGCACTGACCGGCCTGTACTTGACGCCTCTCAGCGCAAGGGGAATGAGTGCAATAATGATCAGGGCATTAAAAATGACGGCGGAAAGGATCGCGCTCTCCGGCGTCGCAAGTCCCATGATATTCAGAGCGTTCAGAACGGGATACGTTGTCGCAAAGGCCGCGGGAATGATGGCAAAGTACTTGGCCACATCGTTCGCGATACTGAACGTCGTAAGTGTTCCACGCGTCATGAGGAGCTGCTTGCCGATCTCGACGATCTCGAGCAGTTTTGTCGGATTGCTGTCAAGGTCGATCATGTTTGCGGCTTCGCGCGCCGATTGTGTCCCTGTGTTCATCGCAACTGCAACGTCAGCTTGGGCTAAGGCCGGCGCGTCGTTGGTGCCGTCCCCTGTCATGGCAACAAGGCGGCCGCCTTTCTGATGTTCACGAATCAGTTTCAACTTGTCTTCCGGCTTTGCCTCTGCCAGAAAATCATCCACACCGGCTTCCGCGGCTATGGCTGTTGCGGTGAGCTTGTTGTCGCCGGTGATCATGACGGTCCTGATTCCCATGCTCCTGAGATGGGCAAACCGTTCTTTGATGCCTCCCTTGACGATATCCTTCAATTTGATGACACCGAGGACTTCTTTGTTCTCCACCACGACGAGAGGTGTCGCACCGGCCCGAGCGATTTCCTGAACCGTCTGCTGCAACGCAGGGGGAAATGTGCCTCCTTGTTTCTCTACGTACGATTCGATGGCATCGGCAGCTCCCTTTCGGATGATTCTCTTCCCGTTCCTGCCTTCGGGCTGAATATCCGCCCCACTCATGCGCGTTTGAGCGCTGAAGGGAACAAACTGCGCCGAGATCTCATGGATCGCCCGGGCCCGGAGGCCGTGTTTTTCCTTTGCCAGCACGACAATCGAACGGCCCTCTGGAGTCTCATCTGCTAATGATGCGAGTTGAGCCGCATCGGCAAGACGCTCTTTGGTAACCCCCGGGGCCGGCACGAATTCGGTAGCCATGCGATTTCCAAGCGTTACCGTGCCGGTTTTGTCGAGCAGCAACACGTCGACGTCTCCAGCCGCTTCAATGGCACGCCCCGAGGTCGCAATGACATTGTGACGAATCATGCGGTCCATGCCCGCAATGCCGATTGCGGAGAGGAGTCCTCCGATCGTCGTCGGAATAAGACACACCAAGAGGGCAACCAGAACGGTCACTGTGACCGGCGTTCCCTGACCCGTTGCCGAAACGGCGAAAAGTGAATAAGGAACAAGTGTGACACAAACGCCGAGAAAGATGATGGTGAATGCAGCGAGAAGAATATTGAGGGCGATTTCGTTCGGTGTCTTTTGCCGTTTCGCGCCTTCGATCAGCTTGATCATCCTGTCGAGGAATCCCCCCCCGGGTTCAGCTGTGGAGCGCACGATCAGCCAGTCGGAAAGCACTCGGGTGCCGCCTGTGACGGCGCTTCGGTCTCCGCCCGATTCACGGATCACGGGGGCGCTCTCACCGGTGATGGCGCTTTCATCGACCGACGCTACTCCCTCGATGACCTCTCCGTCAACAGCGATGATGTCCCGCGCTTCGACCAGAAAAACATCATTCTTTTTCAATGAAGCCGAGGAGACGACTACGATGATCGATCGTCGTTTTGGATCGGGCAAGAGTTTAGCCATCGTGTCCCTGCGTGCTTTTCGGAGAGCCTCTGCCTGCGCTTTTCCCCGCCCCTCAGCCAGAGCCTCGGAGAAGTTCGCAAAGAGGACGGTAAACCAGAGCCAGAGGGAAACGGCTCCGATGAACCAGGCGGGCGCCTCGCCGGAGCCCGACAATGCCTGGATCCACAGCGCGGTCGTCAGCAAACTTCCGATTTCGACGACGAACATGACCGGATTGCGGAGCATGAGTCGGGGATTCAGTTTGATCATCGAATCGACCAGGGCGCGACGATACATCCTACCGGTGAGTCGGACAGGTTTCTTGAGTTGTTGAGAAGATACTGTCTGGGGGATTGGCGGCACATTATCGAGAATCATTGCACGTTCCTGAGATCGTCGTTTGAATGTTTCTTTCACCATGGGATTCAATCCGGATTCTTCTATTGCGTCATCATCAAATGTTCAACGATGGGGCCTAATGCGAGAGCTGGAATAAAATTGAGAGCGCCCACAATGAGAACCACTGCGATGAGCCAGAATATGAAAAGAGGGGTGTGCGTTGGCAGCGTTCCTTCGCTCACCGGCACGAGTTTTTTCCGCACGAGTGATCCTGCAAGCGCAAGAGTCGGAACCGCGAGCCAATATCGACTGATGAGCATCGCAATGCCGCCTGTCAAATTGTAAAACGGCACATTTGCACCCAAGCCCGCAAAAGCGCTTCCGTTGTTGTTCCCCTGAGAAGTGAATGCATACAAGATCTCGCTGAACCCGTGGGCACCGGAGTTCCACATCGAAGCTTTGCCAACATCTGTCACGACTGCCAGGGCCGTGAGGCCAAGAACCGTGAGAGGCATGATGAGAATCAGGAGAGACCCCATTTTCATCTCGTAGGCCTCGATCTTATGGCCCAGATACTCGGGTGTTCGGCCTACGAGGAGTCCGGCGACAAAGACCGCCACGATAACGAACACGAGCATCCCGTACAGGCCAGAGCCGACTCCCCCGAACACTACCTCACCCAATTGCATCATCACCAGAGTGACCAGCCCACCCAATGGCGTAAACGAGTCGTGCATCGAATTCACGGAGCCATTGGAGGCAGCAGTTGTGGCAGTAGCCCACAAAGCAGAATTGGGGACTCCAAATCGGACCTCCTTCCCTTCCATGTTGCCACCCGGTTGCAGGTTGCTCGCAGTCTGATCGACACCCAGCGATGCGAACTGCGGGTTTCCATTCTGTTCAGACCACGCCGCCACACCCAGAAGCACTACAAAGATGGCCATCATCGCAGCGAGGATTGCCCATCCCTGCCGCGTGTCGCCAACCATCGATCCATAGGTGTAACACAATGCGGCCGCAATGAGCAGAATAGAAAGCATCTCAAAGAAATTCGAAAGCGGCGTTGGATTTTCGTACGGATGCGACGAGTTCACATTGAAAAACCCGCCGCCGTTTGTGCCCAGCTGCTTGATGGCAATCTGTGAGGCGGCTGGCCCCATTGCGATCACCTGCTCGCTCACCGCGGCGCCGTTTACGTCGGTGGTCGGTTGAAGAAGCGCAGCTGTTTTGCAGGGTGAGAAGTTCTGGACGGTTCCCTGAGACACGAGCACGAGCGCGAGAATCACAGACAGGGGCATCAGGATGTACAGGGTGCTGCGAGTCATATCAACCCAGAAGTTCCCCAATGTCTGCACCGAATGCCGGGCGATCCCGCGAATGAAGAGGGCAAGTACTGCAATCCCGGTCGCGGCAGAGACGAAGTTCTGAACCGTCAATGCCAGCATTTGGGTAAAGTAGCTCAACGTTACTTCTCCGCTGTACCCCTGCCAGTTTGTATTGGAAGCAAAACTCACAGCTGTATTAAAAGAAGAATCCGGAGAAACCGGGCCCAACCCCTGGGGATTCAGTGGAAGCAGATCTTGAAATCGCTGCAGGGCGTACACCACGACAAGCCCCGTGAAGTTGAACAAGAGCATCGCAACAGCGTTCTGCTTCCAATCCATTTCTTCATCGGGGTTGATTCCGGACACCCGGTAGAGGAACCTCTCCACCGGCCTGAGAACGGGATCGAGAAAAGTGCGCTCTCGCCGCAGTACCTTTGCCATGAACTTGCCCAGTGGTTTCACCGCGAGAACGAGGACAATGAGATAGAAGGCGATTTGCAGAATTCCGTTCAGCGTCATTCGAATATCTCCGGTTTCAGAAGTGCGACAAACAAATAGACGATAAGTCCGAGTGAGATAATTCCTGAAACGACGTAGAGCATAGTCATGATTGTTCTCCTGATTTTTCTTCCGCTAACTTGTCACACAGTTTCATCAACCCCCACGTTGCGAGGAAGAAAGCAACAACAACGCCAAGATAGATGATGTCCATATTCATTTGCTCCCCATTGATTGTGATTCATCCAATGCCAGATTCAGTCTCAGCACATTCACGCGGGGTTCTCCAAGAAGACCAAGTGTTCTCCCCTCGGTGTATTGATCGACGATCGATCGCACCTGCCCCGAGCTCATGGTTCGGCTCCGGGCAACCCTTTCTACCTGGTAGAGAGCTGCAGCGACACTGATGTGTGGATCGAGGCCGCTTCCGGATGCCGTCACCAAATCCACGGGGATTGGCTCGTAGTTCAATGAATCAGAAGCCCTTAGATCCTGAATTCTTTTTTGTGCACCGTCAAGGAGAGCCTGATTCAGCGGGCCGTAATTCGAACCGCTTGATGCACCGGCATTGTATGCAAACGGGCCTGTTGCAGAAAGGCGGCCCCAGAAGTATTTCGGATCGCTGAAAGGCTGACCGATCAACTCCGAACCGACAATGACGTCGTCTTTCCGAATGAGACTGCCGTTCGCCTTTTCGGGAAATGCGATTTGGGCCAATCCAGTAACGACAAGCGGATATAATACTCCAGTCAGAAATGTCAGAAGCAAAAGAAGGATGATTGCTGATCGCAGGTGCTTTGAAAACATAAGATCCTCAAAGAGGTGATTCGTTTTGGCGGGCGTAAATATGACGATGATGGCGGGAAAACGCAATGAAGAGGATATAAAAAGAGACCTTCGAAGAATAAAGATTCCATAAAGATCTCGTTGGACAAGCAGCGGCGGGGTGTACAAGAACAAAAAAGCCAACCCAGTTGTCTGAGTTGGCTCTTCTTTGTTGAATCGTTAAATATTACTTCTTCAGGTTTCGATGCGTGTATCCAAGGTACACCTGCCTCGGACGGGCAATCTTCTGCTCGGGATCCATCAGGAGCTCCTGCCACTGTGAAAGCCAGCCGGACATACGTGGAATCGCAAACAGAACCGGGAACATGTCGACCGGGAACCTCATGGCCTGATAGATCAGACCGGAATAAAAGTCCACGTTCGGATACAGTTTCCGTTTTACAAAGTACTCATCCTCAAGGGCAATCTTCTCCAGTTCGAGAGCGATCTCGAGCTTCGGATTCTTTCCCATGACTCCGAACACCTTGTCTGCCATCTCTTTGATGATTTTGGCGCGAGGATCGTAATTCTTGTAGACCCTGTGCCCGAATCCCATCAGTTTTCCTTTTCCTTCCTTCACATCCTTCACGAATGCAGGCACCTTGTCTTTTGTTCCAATGACATCGAGCATCCTCAATACCGCTTCGTTGGCTCCGCCATGCAGTGGTCCGTACAATGCTGCAGCAGCTCCTGCCGCCGAGCAATACGGATCGGATTGCGCGCTGCCAATGGA
>DATECW010000147.1:0-23729 GCA_035286705.1 Bacteroidota bacterium | reverse complement strand
GTTGCTAGCCACAGCCCCCCAAACCACCAATTTCTTCAAATTCTTTCGGTTAAGATACGGAACTTCAAGCTGGGAGGCAACTCAAATTACCCTTCTCTCGTCCAGCACTGAAGTTACTGCCTGAAATCAAAAAGAATCCCGGCTTGCTCGGCGGGATTTCAAGGGATCAATGCCTGATCGTCTTTTCAGAATCACGCTTCACTTCTCCCTAATGGCGGAAAACAGGATGGCAAAATACTTGTCGAGATCTTCCCACGCTGGTTGAGTTCGGGACACAAGTTCAGACGTTTTGATCGGTGTTCCTTCAACCTGGTAGCCGAAGGTGCCAAACAAAAGGAAGACGTTAAACTTGGAGCAAATCACGCCGTCGATCAGCGCGTCATATCCGCTTCAGACACTCTTGGTCGTACGGTCCATTCCCGGAATCTGTATTTGATTCTGCATCCTTTTTTTGATATGATTTTTGAGAAGGAGAATTCCCATGAAGGCAAATCATCAGACCGGAACGCTTTTTGAACATTATGTTGCCGTCGTCCGCCGGCTTCGAAACGAGTGCCCGTGGGACCGCGAGCAAACGCATCAATCCATACGGCACAGCCTCCTCGAAGAGGCATACGAGGTCATCGAAGCAATCGACCACAACGACATGGAGGAACTCAAACAGGAGCTCGGAGATCTGCTGCTGCACGTGGCTCTTCATTCGGTGATGGCCGAGCAGGAAAGCGCCTTCACAATGAATGATGTGATTCTGGCCACGACAGAAAAAATGATCCGCCGGCATCCCCACGTTTTCAGCGATACCAAGGTGAGCAGTGCCCACGAAGTAAAGGTAAACTGGGAAAAATTGAAAATGAAGGAAGGCCGACGGTCAGTATTGGACGGCGTTCCAAAGGAACTGCCGGCGTTGCTGCGTGCAGGTAGAATCCAGGAGAAAGCATCAAAAGTGGGATTCGACTGGAAGGAAACGAAGGACGTGTGGAACAAGGTAAGCGAAGAAATTCAGGAGCTTGAGAGTGCCCGTGAGCGGGATAAGGAGGAAGAATTGGGAGACGTTCTGTTTTCCCTGGTCAACTATGCCCGCTTTCTCAATATGAATCCGGAACTGGCACTCAAGAAAACGACGGAGAAATTCATCCGCCGATTTCACCATATCGAGCAGGAGCTTACAGGGAAGGGAAAGAAGCCGGAAGATGTGACGCTGGAGGAACTGGACGGATTATGGAACGAGGGAAAACGTCTCGGAAAGTAAGAGCCCCTCACTGGCAAGTCAAGAGGGCAGCGGATCGTCAATGATACACACCGAAAAAGAACGGATTGCGTCTCCGTCTGGTTTCCGTTCTTCTTCCGTGCCTTTTTCCGCGTTCCGTTTTCAATCCTTTCCCCCATTTGACCCTCCGTTTGCCTTGCCGTTGTTCTGTTCGTGGTATCGATCATAGGCATCGATGATTTCCTTCACCAGACGATGCCGGACAACGTCGTTTCGATCGAGATACACAAACGCCACCCCTTGAATCTCGTTCAAGACGTTCTGAATCTGCACCAATCCCGATGTGGTCTTCTGCGGCAGGTCGATCTGGGTTATGTCACCGGTAATAATCGCTCGGGAATTTGTGCCAAGCCTTGTCAGAAACATTTTCATTTGAATCGCCGATGCGTTCTGGGCTTCGTCCAGAATCACGAACGCATTATGGAGCGTCCGCCCGCGCATGTATGCAAGAGGCACAATCTCGATAATACGCTTTTCCATGTAGCTCTTGAGTTTTTCGGCCGACAGCATGTCGTCTAACGCGTCATAGAGCGGCCGCAGGTAGGGATCGACTTTCTCCCTCAAATCGCCCGGAAGAAAGCCAAGACTCTCACCCGCCTCGACTGCCGGCCTTGCAAGCACAATCTTCGTCACATCCCTGTTTTTCAGCGCCGCGACAGCCATCGCAACTGCGAGATATGTCTTGCCCGTTCCTGCCGGACCGATCGAGAACACGATGTCATGTTTCCGGATTTGCTGAACATAATGTTTCTGTCCCTGCGTGCGGGGTTTGACGATGCCGATTTTCGTATAGAGAATGGCATTCTCCGAATCATCCGTTTCCTTCGGAAGCTCGGGCGTGGATCCATTGACCGAAACCAGATCGATCACGGTATCGACGTCATTGGGTGAGAGATTGCCGTTCTTGGCGAGAATATACAGGAGTTCTTTGAAGATTCGTTCCAGCTTTGTGACTTCCTGCTGGTTCCCCCGAAGAGTAATCTGATCGCCGCGAACGGTGATGGTTGCATCGAACCGCTCCTCGATCAGTTGAAGATGGGCGTCATTGAACCCGAGCAGTTGAACGGTGTCAACGCTCTTGAGTTCGATTTTTCTTTCTGTCAATCCCTTACACCTCTTATGCTATGCTCCAAAAAATAAAAACGCCCACTCACACACTTTCGTGCGGTCGGGCGTTTTTAACGAACAGATTTCACTCAATGAAACCGTGAGAATTGTTCTCCTTACATTCCCTTCTTGTTCCGCCAGTATGATCGCTCGGCGGATTTCTCTTCGTTTGTCAAAGGGGCCTTCGGCGGGATCTTCAGCACCCATCCCGGCTCGATGACGTCGGCATCCTTGATCTTGTCTCGGTTGCCCTGGTAGATCTTCGGCCAGAGGAACGCGTTGTCGTAGATCTTCTTCTTCCTGGCAATGTTCCACAGGCAGTCACGATCCTTCGCCCATGTCCCGACGGTGTACGTCATCATTCCCTGACCGGACTCTGAATACTGCTTCAACGTGTTCTTGAGTGCGTCGTGCCGCCGCTGATAATCAGCCAGCTGGTCATAATACTTGGGCAGGGCTGCCAGGCCGCTTTTCTTTGCCGCCTCGATCCAGTTCCCAACTTCATCCAATTCTGCACGCCGGTTCCAGAGGTCCTGATTCGAAAGGCGGGAAAGCTCCGTGAGCTTGTCGTCGATTTTCTTCAGGTCGCCTTCGTATGCCGCGATCTGATCCTGGCTCGCGCCGGTCATGGCAAGCAAGTCGTCCTGACACTGCTTCAGGGCCGCCGCTTTCTCCGCATCCTGCTTTTTCAAATCTTCGATTTCGGTTCGCAGAGTGGAAAGCTTATTGGTCAGATCATTCCTTTTTGCCGTCCATTCTGTTATCTGCTTCTGCCACTCTTCCTTTGACAATTCCTGGGCAAGTACGCCGGCGGTCATCACCATCAGCAAGAGTGACACAAGACTCATGTATGTTAGTACTTTCATTTGTCTATTCTCCTTAAGATCCGCTGGTTACATGCCTTTTGTACGTTGCTGCACAACGGCTTTGTCGTCGTTGCATTTCTTCAGTTGCGCATCCTTGTCAGCGAGGGATTGCTGAAGGGCCGATTTTTGGGATTCCAAATCCTGAACCTGTCTCTCCAACGAGGAGACTTCGGCCTTGAGCTCTTCCAGCTGTTTCAGGTCGGCATCACTGGGACCACTTGAGCAACCCGAAGCCAGGAGACCCCCCATCATCAGGGCACCAAGCATCAGGCTCATCGACTTCTTCATGAGTAATTCTCCTTAAATGAGTAAACAATCTGCCTCTTCCGCGTGGCAAAGAAGCCTTTAAAGTATAAACAATTGAAAAAAGAATGTCAAGGCAAAATCAAAAAACACGTGACATTCGCCACACCTACAAAAGCCCGCGTTCAGCAAAGCTTGTGAATTCCGCATCTGCCACGATGACATGATCATGGACGGGAATTCCCAGAATTTTTCCGGCTTCCACGAGCTGTCGGGTGATTGCACGGTCCTCTTGACTCGGCTCGGGATTGCCGCTCGGATGATTGTGAACAAAAATCACTCCGGCGCAGCGCATTTTCAACGCATCGGCGAAACACTCTCGGGGATGTACGAGCGAAGAATTGAGAGTTCCTTTCGTCACGCGCATCTGGTGCATCAGCTGATTCGATGCGGAGAGCATCAATACCCAGAATTCCTCATGACGAAGGTCCTTGAGCTTCGGCATGCACCACTGGACAACATCCTCGGGGGAGCGGAGAAACGGTTTTTTGTCGTTGTCACGCGCCGGAATCCGTCGGGCTAATTCGAAAACGGCAGAAAGCGTCGCAGCGCGAACAAGACCAAGCTCCATTTCCATAAAATCATGAAAGGTAAGCCGGGCGAGATTGCGCAAGGAACCGCTCCGCACAAGGAGCGTTCGGGCCAGGTCGAGAGCCGTCGCTCCCTTTCTGCCCGTCCGGAGCACAATGGCAAGAAGTTCGGCTTCGCTGACTGAGCCCGATCCTTCCAGGACAAGCTTCTCCCGCGGCCGCTCCTGTTCGGGCCATTCTTTGATTGGCGAATGATCATGCGGCGCCGGGACGGCGCCACGATTCCCCCGCTTCATGAGTCCCCCTATGGCTGGATGATTTCCTGCGGTTGTTCTTCCAGAAGATCGATTTCGCCGATCTTCCTGATGGACCGATCCTTGAATTGAAGAAGGCTCAGTGATGTGTTGACTCGCGAGGCCCCGATCGTGAATGTCGTATGCCACCCCTTCACACGTTTCACGTTCGAAAGAGCTACTGCGAGATCGTTTCGTCTTGAGGATCCTCCGGCAATCTGATCAAGCAGAAGCTTCGTCGCATCGTATCCAATGAGTGCCGTGGTGTTGGGTTTCTTGCTCATCATGCGCTGATACCGGCCGACAAACAGCTGGTATTCTTTTTCTCTTTGCTCAACATAGGTATCATCGGAAAACACCACGCCGTTCGTGTACTGACGATTCTGATCCAGGTCCGCAAGGTCGCCCCACTCTCCGGTACCAAGAAGCCGGACGCGGAAATTGAAATACAGCAGTTGCGACGAGACGATGCCGATTTCATCGGAAGAAGCTATCGGGAGAAAGATATCGTCGATATTGTTGACCTGAAGCCCAAGACTGTCATATTTGATCACCGCGCGTTCCGTCGGAATCATCAGTGAATCGGCAATGTTCTTGCCCTCAGCTCCCCACAGCTCCTGTACCGGAACCGATGCGCCCCACTCGACGAGGGAATCCACCACGTTCGGCGACACGCCCGTCATGAGAATCTTCTTCAGGTCATCATAGGTGAGTCTTGAGGCAAAATTGATGACGTAGGGCTCCGTCTTGTCCAGCGCGCGCTGCCGCATTGTCGAGAGTTGGATTCGAAGATCCGTCGCCCCCGCCTGATACCATTGTACGTCGATCAACTCTCCGCCCAACTTGCCCAATTCATCTATAAATGCGTCGGCCATTGATTTTTGTATCTGTTCAACGGGCGAGAGGACGGCAAACCTCCGGCTTCCGTCGGAAAATGCAAACCGTGCCATTGCGCGTCCGCGCACTTCGAAATCCGGATTCAACTGAAAAACGTACGGCCCGATTGAGGCGATGCCGTTGGCAGTTGCGGTGGGGGTCAACAGCGGAACGCCCCGGGCGCTCGCTATTCCGGCACACGCGAACGCCTCATTGCTGAATACCGGACCAAGGATCGCGACGACTTCATCGTCACTGCATAGCTCGGTTACGTTGCGTGCCGCCACGCCGGGATCGCGTTCCGAGTCGCGCACTTCGAGATTCACCTTGGGGAGATTGACAAGATTATATTCCTCGACCGCCATTTTCATTCCGTCGAGCAAATCAACACCGAGCTCTCGCATCGATGCCTGCTGCGACTTGAGCATCAACGGAAGCACTGCACCGATCTTGATGCTGCCGCTGAATTGTATGCGCTGCAACAGGTCAATCGCCTTGTCCACATAGGGGGTCGAGGGAGGGAGCAACGCAACAGGGGCCAGAAGATCCTGAGCCGATTTCACATCTCCAGTGCGATAGATCCGCTCGGCGAGATGCAGTGTCAGCAACACTTTCACGGGATCAGATGCAGATGAACCGATGAGGAGCTGCAACTCGGCAACACTTAAGTAGGTCAATGCCAGTTCGTCAAGAAGCCGTAATGAACGGTCGCGGGTCACTGCATCGGCGGTTGTTTCATACGCCAGCGAGAACTCCGTGGCGGCATCTTCATAACGCAGCATTCTGAAATAGTCGAGCCCCAGGGTATAGTGGGCATCCGGGAGATAGCGAGAAACCGGATACAAATCGAGAAAATTCTTCAGAAGCCGGACCGATTCCCGATAGTTCCCCAGGCGGTAATACGCCTTGCCGGCCATGATCGAAGCGCCCGTCGTACGGTGATTGTAGGGAAACTCTTTCATGCATCGGACAAACAACACCGCGGCACTGTCGAACTGTGCATCGCCATAGTGTTTCATCGCGGAGACAAACAATCGTTCGACATCCGGGCGGAAGGTGAGACTATCCTCTTGCGCGGACAATGCCCCTGTGAGCAGAACTGTGAGGAAAACGATCAGAGAGGAAAACGAAGGTCGAATACGTGACTCCATAAAGAAGGATCAAAACATGGTTCTTGTGGCGGCTTGAACCTGCTGCTTTCCGCGCAGGGCCTTGGGATTCCGCGGCTCCAGGGCGAGCGCCCGTTCAAAGCATTCTGAGGCGGTTTGCGCATCCCCCCGAAGGAGATAGAGAAATCCGACGTTGGCTATGGCGTCAGTAAGATGGGGATTGAGCTCCAACGCCTTTCGGAGATAGCGCTCAGCCTCATCGAAGCGTTCAAGCGAGAGGAGCACTTCCCCGCACATTTGCCAGCCGTTTGGCTCGTTGGGGTCCATTTCCACGGCAGCGACGAACTCTTCGTAGGCGCTGGTCCATGATTTCGTTTTCTGATGCGCAAGACCCAGCAGATAATGGCCGATCCAGCTATAAGGATCTGCAGTGATTGCCTGTTTCAGCACAACGATTGATTCGGAGAACGCTTCCCGTCGCAACAGCAATTCCCCGAGCGATTCGTTGATCTTCGGGAACATCGGGTCGGCCTTTTTTGCCTTCCGGAAGTACGACTCGGCCTGTTTGAGGTTTCCCCTGTAGAAATGGCTGAGCCCCATATTGAACTGCATGTGCGCACGAAGGGTCTGGGAGAGTTGCTTTTCGTGCAAGGCCAGCTGCTTGTAATACGTGAGAGCCCGATCGTAATCACCCGTCTTCAGATAGAGGTTTCCGAGAAGAAACAAGATCTTGTTCGGATCGCTGCTGGATGCGGCAGCCTTCTGGAGAACGTGCTCAGCTGCCTCGTATTGCCTGAGCTCAACGTAGACGTGGGAGAGTTCGACCCATGCTTGTTCGGTCGATGGTGCAAGCGACGTGATTCTCGCGTACAGCTGGGCGGCGTGGAGAAATTTTCTTTCCTCCACGAAACTTCGAGCCTGCTCCAACATTTGATGAAGCGTGGGTTCGTCAATCATACGTGCTGAAGATAGCTATTGACCCACTGAATTGCAATTCAGAAATCCCTCGTCAGTGAGCTGCGCCCGACGATAATTCCCACCGTGACGAGAACTGCAGAGAGGACGCTAAACACAACGAGCGGAGGCATGATGCTCATCCTGTTGAACGGCACGCGGTAGAAGATCGCGTCGAAATGCCCGCTCAGGGGAAGCGCAAAGAGGGCAACCAGAATGACGAGGTACACGAGCGTGAGGAGGAATGTCAGTGTCGCCCCTTGCGATGATGCCAGGCGAATCGGATTCCTTTCCCGGAAGTTCACAAAATATCCGCCGAACCCGAGATTGAGCGCTGTCATCGTCAACGACACCCAGAACGCGCTGTAAAGACCAAACCAGAGCAACGTACGATTGGTGGGCGTAAGCCGCACAAACGGCCTGTTGGAGAAATAAGAAATCAGCAATGCCAGGAGAAGGACGACTGAAAATCCGACGACAAATTTTGTCCAATACACGGTGCCGATTCGGACCGGCATGCTGCGGAGGGCCCAGAACGACTGTCCCTCGAGACTGAGCATCGGAAACGCAAATCGCAGGGCAAGTGATGCCGAAAGAAACCCCCCAAATGTGTAAAGAACGAGATAGGTGAGCGCCGGAAGTTCGGCCACACGGAGAATGAAATTGAGGCCGCGAATACTACTGACAAACACCGAGATGAGAACGATCATGACGGCAAGATGGATCCATTGGCTGGGCTCCCTGAAAAATGTGAAATACTCCTTTTTCAGGAGCGACTCCAGGACCGGAGGAAAAATCGATTCCTTTCTGAAATCGAAGAACCTCGCCCGCCTCTGTGCCCTCGGGACGTTCGATTCCGCCTGAAATTGGAATGTCACGAGCCAGCTTCGATAGTAGAATCGATTCGCAATCAGGAGACAGAGAACGAACATGCCCGCGGCAACAAGCACGAGAAGAAGGGCCATAGGAAACCCTCGAATGAACTCTCCGCGCGAGACAAAGAAAAGAAACTCCGCCACCCAATGACTCGGAAGAAACCGTGCAAAAAACGGGTCGAGTTGTCCAAGATTGATATCGATATTCGGATAATACTTTGCCGTTTCTTCGATGAGTCTGACCGGATTGGAGAATCGGAAGAACAAATACACCATGATGAGATACAATCCGCTCAGAAGCGCCATCACACGACGAAAACCGATCCGGCCGGCTATTTTCATGATCGTCATGAGAATGATCACTGCGAGGCATGCCGAGAGAAACATGAACGGGATGAGAACAAGAACCATCATGGCCGCGATCGCCCACCATGGATAGCCAAAATAGGACCCGTACCCCACGAGAACCATGAATGCCACCAGAAACAACGTCGTTGAGCTGTAAAGAAAATTGTCAAGAAACTTCAGGACGAAAATGGTGGAGTACGAAACGGGCTTCGTAAGAAGATAGGCAACTTCCGGAGAGCGGTACAGAGTAGCATACGATACGATGATGTTGCCAAGGTTGACGGATATGAAGAAGACAAACAACATCATTGCGATGAAACGGTGGAAAAGGAACAATCCGATTTTCGGGACTTCAAGAACGTATTGCGTGATCTCATGGGACAGAACATAAGCACCGGTCGCAAAACCGCCGAAAACCATGAGCGATCCAACTCCGCGGACAATCGGCACAGTGCGGAAATCAAACGTTGTTTTGACAAACGAGAGAATCTTGTACTTCAGTATATGGAGAAACATCGCCATTACTTTGTCAACTCGAGAAATGCCGATTCGAATTTTCCACCAAACTGTTGTTTGTACTCCTGCAGCTTCTGCAGCGTGTCGGCAAAAATGAGTTTTCCGTCCTTGATGATGCCGATTTTGTCGCACAATTCTTCCGCCACCTGAAGACTGTGGGTGGACATGAACACGACAATACCTTCCTGAGTTTTCTTCTTGAGAGTCTCTTTCACGATCTTTGCACTTCGCGGGTCGAGCCCGATCATGGGCTCATCGATAACGACAACCCTGGGATCATGCACAAGCGCCGCAGCGATTGTGATTCGCTGCCTCATTCCCTGGGAATAGTCTTCTGTCCGTTTGTCCACCCAATCCCCAATTTCGAAATGATCGATCAACGAATCGATCTTCTCGGATAGCTTCTTCTTCTCAAGTTTGAACAATCCTCCAACAAAAAAAAGAAACTCACGGCCGGTCAGTTTCTCGTACAAGAACGGCTGGTCGGGAACGTACGCGAGGTCGCGTTTCGCTTCAATGGGTTGAGTGACGGTATCGAAGCTGTTGATGAGGATTTTTCCGCTCGTTGGGGTGAACAGGCCGGCAATCATCTTGATCGTTGTGGTTTTCCCGGCACCATTGGGCCCGAGAAAACCGAAGAACTCTCCCGGTTTCACGATCAACGACAAATCATCCACTGCGGCAAAGCTGCCGAATTTCTTTGTAACCTTCTGGAGTTCAATCATGAGGCTGGATTGGATGTTCGGATTGCTTCGTTATTCCCACTCGATGGTGGCGGGAGGCTTGGAGCTGATGTCATACACAACCCGATTAATTCCCCTGAGTTCATTGATGATTCTGTTGGAGGCAGCTACCAGGACATCCTGCGGGATTTTCGCCCAATCGGCGGTCATCCCATCGACACTGGTAACGGCGCGAAGAGCCACCGTTGACTCGTAAGTTCGGCCGTCGCCCATCACTCCCACGGACCGTATTGGAAGAAGAACTGCGAAAGCTTGCCACACATCATTGTAGAGCCCGGCCTTCCTGATTTCTTCTATAAAAATCTCGTCGGCTTCCCGTAGCAGATCGAGCTTTTGCTTCTGAACAGGTCCGAGGAGCCGGACTGCAAGTCCCGGTCCCGGGAAGGGATGACGGCCAATCAGTTCTTCGGGCAATCCCAACATCCGCCCCACCTCCCGAACCTCATCTTTGAACAACTCCCGGAACGGTTCAATGAGCTTGAAGTGCATTTTTTTCGGAAGGCCGCCAACATTATGATGTGTTTTAATCGTCACCGAAGGCCCTTTGAACGAAACCGACTCGATGACATCGGGATAGAGCGTTCCTTGGGCAAGAAACTTGAAGGTCCCGTGGTGTGACGACTCCGATTCCCGTTCGAGTTTCCTGGCATGCTTCTCAAAAACGTCGATGAAGGTCTTTCCAATGATCTTGCGTTTTTTTTCAGGGTCAGTCACCCCCTTCAGTCGTCCGAGAAATGTTTTTGACGCGTCAACGTAGGTCAGTCCGATTTTGAATCTCTTCCGAAATGCCTCGACGACTACTTCACTCTCATTCTTCCTCATCAAACCGTTATTGATGTGAATGCAATGAAGCTGGTTCCCTATCGCTTTGTGAATAAGCACCGCTGCGACGGTCGAATCCACGCCGCCGCTCAACGCACAGAGAACCCGTGATTTCCCCACCTTGTTCCGGATCTCCTCGACCTCCCGTTCAACAAAGGCCGACGGCGTCCAATCCCCCTTGGCTTCGCACACCTGAAAAACAAAATTCGAGAGTATCGCCTTCCCTTTGGGCGTATGCACGACCTCCGGATGGAATTGCACTCCAAAGATTTTCTTTTCCGGATTCCGAATGGCACAGATCGGGGCATTCGAGGTGTGTGCGATCGGCTCGAATCCCGGGGGAAGCTTCTTGAGTGCGTCACCGTGGCTCATCCACACTGTCGTCGACCCGTCGAGGCCGGCGAAGAGATCGTCGCGACGATCGATGAGAAGCTCGGCTTTGCCATATTCCCGCCGGGCCGAGGCATCGACTTTACCGCCGAGTTGATGAGCAATGAGCTGCAGACCATAGCAGATGCCAAGGATAGGCACTCCCAGTTCATAGATATGATCCGACGAATGGGGCGCGTTCTTATCGTAGACGCTGTGAGGACTTCCGGAGAGAATGATACCGCGGGGGTTGAGCTGTCGGATTTTTTCGACGGAAACGTTAAAAGGATGAATCTCGGAGTAGACTCCCAATTCCCTGATGCGGCGTGCTATGAGCTGTGTGTATTGTCCGCCAAAATCCAAAACGAGGAGCAATTCCTTGTGTTCCATACCAAAAATATAGCAAAAAGTCTGCTTATTCCAAAGAATCCCTCACGTGCGTGCCCTCAATGCCTTCTCCGTGGACTCCGTGGCTAGAGATTTTTGTCACGGAGACCACCGGGGAGGCACAAGTGCGGAGACTAGCGAAGAGAGAGAATGATCTCCGATCGGGAGTCGGGGAAGGAAACGAGAACCTCGCGGTTCGCTTCATCATAATACCATCCTTCTTTTTTACCGAGATCGTCCTTCAAAATCAAAGCAAGCTTTGAAGACCCTTTCATAATGGAAGTGGGTCGAACTGGAACATCGATCATCCTTACGATGACGTATCGTTGGCCGGACTGGAACATGCCTTCCGCTTTTCCAAGGACAACTTCACGCCGGCCGTTCACCATCTTCTGAACGATTGACCTCCGCAGGTATCCCCCCTTCTCATACGCGAACGAAATCCCATCGTCTTCATAATAAAGAGAGGTCGTCTGCTCCCCGGGAAACGCCGCGAACACAAGCGGGTTTGCAGGCTTCTCGCCCACGTATTGCACGACGGGCTGCATGGGGATTACCGATCCTCCCCTCACAAAGAGCGGAATCCTGTCCAACGGGGCATCGACAGTTACCCTTGATTTTCCCTCATACTTCTTCCCTGTCCAAAAATCGTACCATGCGCCGTCAGGAAGCCTGAGAGAACGTGTTGTCGTTCCTTCCCAGAGCACAGGTGCGACAAGAAGTTGATCTCCAAACATGAATTCCGTTTCATTCCATGAATATTCAGGATCTTCGAAATATTCGAACGCCATGGGACGCATTGCAGGGATTCCTGTTTGTGATGCCTGCACCATGACAGAATAAATATATGGAAGAAGGCGATATCGGAGCTCGATGGTCGCTCTATTCACCGCCTCGAATTCCGGACCGAATTCCCACGGTTCTTTATTTCGTTCGTTGATAACGGAATGGGCACGCATCAGGGGGGTGAAGACCCCAAGCTGGAGCCATCTCGCAAAGAGTTCACCCGAGGGATAGCCGATAAATCCGCCTATGTCGCTCCCCACAAACGGCTGTCCTGAAATGCTGAGATTAAGGCACATTGGAACTGCCATCTGAAGGTGCTCCCACGATGCAATATTGTCCCCCGTCCAGGCGGCAGAATAACGCTGGCCTCCGGCGTAAGAAGCCCGCGTGAGCACAAACGGACGCTCATTGGGAACCAAACGGCGCACCCCTTCGTACGTTGCCTGCGTCATCAGCATCCCGTACGTGTTGTGGTTCTTTTCATGAGTGGTTTTCTTCCCTTCGTCATCGTGGATCACCGACAGATCAACGGTCTTTGTCGGCACATCGAAGACGGAAGGTTCATTCATGTCGTTCCACCATCCGCGGACACCGGCATCGGTAAGGATCTTGAATTGCGCTCCCCACCATGAACGCGCCGGAGAACTCGAAAAATCCGGAAATGCGCATTCCCCCGGCCACACTTTTCCGATGAACAATCTCCCATCGGGATATTTGAGAAAATGGTCGCCCGCCATTCCCGAACGGAAGGCGCTGTATGTGGAGTCGTACTTTATTCCCGGATCGACGATCACCGCAATCCTGAATCCGTCCTTTGAAAGATCCTTGATCATCCCGGCGGGATCGGGAAACCGTTCCTTGTTCCATGTAAAAATACGATACCCATCCATGTAGTCGATGTCGAGATAGATGACATCGGCCGGAATTTTTCGATCGCGAAAATTCTTTGCGATTTCACGAACTCTTTTCTCGGGGGTGTAGCTCCATCGGCATTGCTGGTATCCAAGGGACCAAAGTGGAGGAAGCGGCATGCGTCCCACAAGTTCCGTGAATCGCGAAAGAATGTCTCTGGGGGATGGGCCAAAGAAGAAGTAGTAGTTCATCTCTCCACCGGAGGCTCCAAAGGAATAGCGAGTATCGGATTCCTTCCCCATGTCGAAGGAAGTGCGGTACGAATTGTCGAAGAAAATTCCGTATGCCTTGCCGTTCCGGATGCCGTAGAAAAATGGAACCGATTCATACAGAGGATCGGTGTCCGCTTTGTAGGCGGGGATATCGGTATTCCACATTGTGAGATGCTCATCCCGCTTGTTCAACCTTCCTGATTTCTCGCCGAAACCGTAGTAATTCTCTCCCGGGGGCATGCTCTTCCACACCTTCACTTCTTTTCCATCCCAGGCCATTCCCTTCTCGTCGTCGCGATTGATGACTGCTCCCGATTGATTGTGGAAAGAAACGCGAATGGGATTTTTCGCAACCCGGACAGTTCCTTTTTCCATTTTGATGTCAAGGAAGGAAGATGAATTGTCGACGGCGAACAGCACCGACGGCCATATCGACTTGATGACGGCAGGTGAAGCAGTCGTTTCCGGTTCCCCCATCCTCGACAAACGAACCTGGACGAGATCGGAAGCGAGCACCCGAATTGCGAGTATTCGATCGCTGGAGAAGACCAGAAGGGCATTTCCCTCCACCCTGCTCGAATCAAGATTGCCCAAAGAGGTCCATTGGGCGGGGGAGAATGAAACAAAGAAGAGAAGGACAAGAAACAGGAATCGGGATCGAATCATGATTGACCTTAGTTGTTGATTCATAACGCAAAGTCGTAAGATCAACTTCCTCTGCGTTGAAATTTTGACCGAGAAGTTCGTGGGTCAATTCTTCTGCTTTTTCATCGCACCTTTGACTTCTGCCATCACCTCCTCGATCAAACGACGGCGTTCGTTCTCATTTCTGATCTGAAGAAGGTATTCCCGTCGTTCTTGAAGGAACTTCTTCATCTCGTCGTTCGCCTTGGGCCATATCTCGTTCTTGAACCAGTCGAAAGTCTCTAATGCGGGCATGGGCACATTTCCTTGGTTGTTATCAAATTTCAAAGTCGAGATTTTTGCATAGGGAAGCAATATTGGCTTCCCCTTTGCGCCCTTGGCGCCTTCTCCGCGTCCTTTGCGGTCAAAACTTAACCGCATCTGCCGCCTCTGAGATTCTCATTTGGCAGGCGGGGAGTTCGCAAAGGAGGCCTCCCCGCCTCGAAGAATCCCTGGGGGGCGCGCAAAGAACTCAAAGAAAGCAGCGTTCCCCCGTCGCAAACGTTACGCGCACCTGTCCAGTTACCAACACTCACTGGCGAGTTCTCGCTACAAAACCGAAATACGGCCGCAGGAAAACGGTCAAATTAGGGCAAAATGGCCCCTGGCACGGCAATTGACCCTCTTTTCGCAGGTTATGGATACTCAGGAGATTTCGCAATGAAGCGCTTATTGATCATTCTCGGATGCCTTGCAGTTCTACCCGCGTTTCAGCTTTCGGAGACGGAACTTCAGGCGCACACACAATCATTTTCAGTCGGCTTCCGCGTCGGCCATGCCGGGTTCTTTTATCAATCACTCCGTTCGCACGGCGAGTGGATTGAAGTCGAGCCTGGATTCTACGCGTGGCGGCCCCTTCGCGTCAGGGCCGGATGGCGGCCGTATCTTCACGGGCGATGGGCATGGACGGACTACGGATGGTATTGGATGTCCTACGAGCCGTTCGGATGGGCCGTGTTTCATTATGGCCGCTGGTATCTCGATGATTACCACGGGTGGATCTGGGTTCCAGACGATGTGTGGGGTCCCGCGTGGGTCGAGTGGAGATACGATGACGACTACATCGGATGGGCTCCTTTGCCCCCGTACGCGAGCTTCAGCATCTCAGTCGGGATTCGCTTTACCACCCGATGGCATGCTCACCATGGGTACTGGAACTTTGTGCGGTACCGGCATTTCGGTTCGACACGCATCAACAGTTATGTATTGGATGAGAGCTATTCAAGAAGGCTGATCCGGACCACGCGCGGTGCTGTGGGATACGAAGTTGACCGGGATCGGATTGTGAATCGGGGGATCGACAGGGAACTCATCGAGCGCCGAGGCAATCTCAGAATTCAAAGGACGGAAGTGGGCGAGACACGCGAACGTCGTGAAGGGATTGTGCGCGATGGAGAACGTGAGCGGATCGAGGTGTATCGCCCCTCCCGTTCCGACATGGAACAACGCGAAGAGAAAATCGAGGCCCGTAAAGCCGACCGCCGGCTGAGCCTGGATGTGAATCGAATCGAGCGCAATCGCGGTACTGAATCGATTCAACGAAAAGAAAACGAGGAACGGCCGGTGCAGCGGGAAGGAACCGGGCAGACTATTCCCGACAACCGCGGAAGAAACGATGCCACGCAGCAGCGGCGGGAGCAGCAAACGCAAGAGCAGAACCGAACGAATACTCGCAGGGAGCAGGCACCTCCGACTCAACGCAGAGTTGTTCCAGACAGGCGCGAAGAGTTCCGGAATGTTCAGCCTCAGCGTCCGCGCAATGAACAGACACCGCAGCGAAGGGAATCAGCGGTGAGGCCGGCACCAAAGCGGGAGAGCACGCCTTCAGCGAGGCCGCCGCAGAGCAGCACGAGAAAACGCGGGAAAGACTAGAAGCAGATTTCCTACCAACAACGGACCACCTTATGGCGATTTCCTCTGGGCCATGAGGTGGTTCCCGTCTTTTTAGGCACACACTTCTACATTGAACATTGAATATTGAACATTGGACATTGAATATTGTTTCTTGATTCAAATCTCAAACACCCTCCAATATTCAATGCTCAATTCTCAACGCCCAAGTAGCTCTGATCGGCAAACCTACCTCCTCTGACAACGGATCCTTCGCCATCGGTTGGCAACGCCATCGGATAAATCCGACGGTAAGGGCGGCACGGGTGATTCTCAATCCAGCCTTGCGGGATTGAGAGTCGCGTCACAGGTCAGGAGCCGTCCGTTTCAACGGATCGCGGGATTAATGAGTCGTGAGGTTTGCGTTAACGCCGACCTCCCTATTCAAGCCTCAGCTTCTTCAGCTTTGGTCGGATAACGAAGGTGCAGTACGGGGCGTTTGGATTGTTCTTGTAGTAATCCTGGTGGTAGTTTTCAGCTTTGTAGAAATCTTTGAGCGGCTGAATCTCTGTAACGATGGGATCATCAAACAGCTTCTGAGCTTCCTTCTTTGAACGCTCGGCCGCCCCCTTTTGCTTTTCCCCCTCATAGAAGATCACCGATCGGTATTGTGTCCCAACGTCGCCGCCTTGTCGATTCATGGTCGTGGGATCATGCGCTTTCCAATAGACCTCGAGGATCTTTTCGAAACTGACGACCGAAGAATCGAACGTAATTTGCGCGACTTCGGCATGGCCCGTGGTTCCGCTGCAAACCTCTTCGTACGTCGGATTCGGTTTCGACCCGCCTGCATATCCTGCAACGACAGACTGTACGCCAGGGATTCTTTCGAAAACTGCTTCAACACACCAGAAACAACCTGCTCCCAAAGTGGCTTTTTCCTGGGCCATGGGATTTCCTTTCGGGGCAAACGAAATGGATGACATTATCACTACGAGAAATACAAATTTCATTGGCTTTATTCTCAAACGAAGCCTCCCCCTTTGAAAAAGGGGGTACGGGGGATTTGGGTTCCATCCTCAGAAGATTGATTCAATTGTCGTCCGATTCGCGAACCAAATCCCCCTTCCGTCCCCCTTTACAAAAGGGGGAGATTCTGTGCCAGTCCCTTGTGGAACTGAAGATCGAGTGAACGACTTTGGAACAACTCACAAATCCTGAAAGTTCACTTGCCCGCCGCCAATTCCTCCAGCAGTTGCTTCATATCATCTGGTAGCTCGGAATCGAATTTGACGATCTTGTTCGTCGAAGGGTGGATGAATCCCAACGTCTTGGCGTGCAGTGCCTGCCGATGGATAATCTCGAGAAAACGTGCAGCCTCCCGGGATTTTTTCCCTGTGGGCCCTCCCCAGGTTTCCGATCTTCCACCATAGGTGGGATCTCCAAAGACCGGATGACCGATGTGCGCGAGGTGGACTCTGATCTGATGCGTTCTCCCGGTTTTGAGTTTCAGTCGAACAAGCGACAGATAACCGAACGACTCGAGGACTTCATATTCCGTCACAGCATGTTTTCCTTCGGCAGTCACAGTTACTTTTTTTCGATCCTTTTTGCTTCTGCCCAAGCTCGCCTCGATCACCCCCTTTTTTTTCTTCAACACACCCCAGATCACCGCCCAATATTCCCTGTCGATCGTTCGTTTGGAAAATTGGCGCGCAAGAATATGGTGAGCATGATCGGTTTTGGCAACCACCATCAATCCGCTCGTGTCCTTGTCGAGCCGATGCACGATGCCGGGACGCTGGGCGGAATTGACTTCCGAAAGGGAGCGGGAATGATGAAGCAACGCATTCACGAGGGTCCCGGAGTAATTGGCGTACGCAGGGTGGGTCACCATTCCGGCCGGCTTGTTCACAATGAGCAATTCGTCATCTTCATAGATGATGTCGAGCGGAATATCTTCGGCAACCGCTTCTGACGGCGGGGGTTTTGGGAGGGTGATATCAATGACTTCGCCCGGCGAGATCAAATGGCTGGGCTTGACGGGACTGCCATTGACGAGAACGAGGCCATCGTGAATTGCCTGCTGCACCTTGTTACGCGTGGCATTCTGGACCTGGTGGGTCAGGTAGACATCGAGACGTACTTTGGATTGCTTTGCGGGAACGACAAGGCGAAGTGTTGCGGCCCGGGGGGCCGGGGAACCTGCAGCCTCGTCAGGATTGGGATTGGGTGGATTGGCTCGTACCGGCATCGATGTTGGCTGCCCCGTCCTTCATTCCGCCCGTCTCGCCCGTGGTGGTCGCAGATCCAATAAGAGAAACTGCGGGTTCATCTTCCCTCGAGAATTTTCGATGGAAAATGAGCAGAACGATGACGCCCAGCGAAACGGCTGCATCGGCGACGTTGAACACGGGCCACCGGCTGATGTGGAAACCGAGGAAGTCAATATTGAAGAAATCGATGTCGACATAGTCGACCACTTTTCCGTGGAAAAGCGGAGCCTCGCCAAAAATAACCCCATAGAACACCCGGTCGATCAGGTTGCCGATTGCACCGCCGAGGATCATGGCAAGAGAAAGGCGAATGACAAAGGCCTCTTCCTTGATCCGGAAAAGGTAGACAAAGATACCAACGCTCGCAAAAAGGGAGAAGATCGTGAGAAACAACTTGCCCCCGAGGTCAATGCCAAACGCCATCCCGGGATTCTCAATAAACGTCAGGCGCACGAAATCACCGAACACCGCCGTGCTGCTGCCAAGCGGCACGCCGGGATGGTAGAAATCGAGAAACGGAATCGAGAACCCCTTAACAAGGAGTTTCGCAATCTGGTCTGCAACCACAATTGCGCCGGTAACGTAGAGAATCCGCATGGGTTCGGGCCGGGGTCAATCAGGAACAGACGGATCGACGGGCTACTTTCCTCTTTTCGTCTTGCATTCAACACACAGTTGGGCGTGAGGGACAGCTTCCAGGCGCTCTTTTTCAATCAACTTTCCACAATCAGTGCAGAATCCGTAATCCCCCTTCTCAATTCTCTTCAATGCATCATCCAGGTAATTGAGAAACTTCCCTTCCCGCGAGGCAAACAGGAACGTCTTCTCCCGTTCCATGGTGTCGGTTCCCTGTTCCATGTGCAAGGAATAGGCCGAATTCTCAGAGGTATACTCACCCGTCGTTGAATCCATCATGCTCGACTTCAGGGTTTCGAGTTCTTCAAGAATCTCCTTCCGCTTTTCCATGATGATCGTGCGGAAGCGCTCAAGTTCAGATTTGCTGTATCCCTTCGGTCGTACAGGCGCTTTTTCGGGGGCGGGCTTCGCCTTCACCTGTACCAGCCGTGTTTTGACTACAGCGGGTTTCCTCACCTTGGCCACAACCTTCTTCGGTTTTTTCACCGCTTTCTTTGCCATTTGTTTCTCCTTAAACACAAAAAGCTTCCGTCCTCAAATATGCCAAGAAATTCCCGCAGAAACTACAAAATTAATTCGCCTTTTCCAAACCGATCTCAACAGATTCTCCGTTCACATCCTCCTGATGCAATTCAACGGAAGAGCGATCATCCTCTTTCATTAAACGCAATTCAACCGCCAAGGTTTCCTGCTTCACGTACGATGCCTGCTTCTCCAGCGCCCGCGCAAGCTTTTGTGACGCCCGGACGTAGAGCCGGATTCGATCTGTCACTTCAAGGCCCGAATCCTTACGACGATTCTGAACCCGATTCACGAATTCCCTCGCAAAGCCCTCGTCAACAAGATCCTGAGTCAATTCCGTATCCAATGCCACAGTCACAGGCCCGTCGGATTCGACCAACCATCCCTTGACATCCTCGTGAAGAATCTCCACATCCTCGACCGAGACAACGTATTCAGACCCGTCCGCCGAAAAAGATAAGGAGCCTTCCGACAGGAGCCGGCTCACTTCGGCGGCCGTCATCGAACGTATCCTCGCCGCTACGACCTGGACGGTCTTGCCGAATCTGGGCCCGAGGGTTTTAAAATTCGGCTTCGCTTTGCGCTTGACAACGCCGGAATCTTCCGTGACATATTCGATGTCCTTGACATTGATCTCTTCGAGAATGACATCCTGCATTTGCGCGATAAGATTTTTTTCCTGATCGCTGGAAACGGGGATGATGAGTTTCTTCAGCGGTTGACGGACCTTCAGGTTCGCCTTCATG
The DNA here is from genome assembly GCA_035286705.1 of Bacteroidota bacterium. Classification (GTDB taxonomy): domain Bacteria; phylum Bacteroidota; class Ignavibacteria; order UBA10030; family UBA10030; genus JACPLA01. The sequence goes on along the minus strand of DATECW010000147.1, from coordinate 3,760 downwards.
CGCATAGCCCTGACAAGGCTCACAATCTTGATCGCCTGCTCCATCCTCCGCTCAAGCTCAAGATCGATCAACCCCTTGTTCGGTTCAGGGAACATGGAAAGGTGAACCGAGTCCACAGCTTCCTTTTTCGTCACAAGATTCAGGTTACGGAAAATCTCGTCGGCGAGGAAAGGCGCAAAGGGTGCGGTCAACTTGCAGACCACGACGAGGCACTCGTATAAGGTCTGATACGCGGCCGTCTTGTCCCTTCCTTTTTCACTCTTCCAGAATCTCCTTCTGTTGCGCCGAACATACCAGTTCGACAATTGATCCATTGTGAAGTCGCTTACAGCCCTGGCCGCGCGGGTTACATCATATTCATCCATCCATTGGCGGTACCGAATCAGCAACGAATTCATCTCGGAGAGAATCCACCGGTCGATTTCCGGACGTTCCTTCACGTCGATAGGTGGTTCTTCGAAGACAAACTTGTCGACATTCGCGTACAGGGTGAAGAATGCGTACGTATTGACGAGTGTGCTGAAGAAACGCCGCTGGACATCGGCGACACCTTCCTCGTCAAAGAGGGTCGGCCGCCATACCGGGCTGTTGGCAATCAGATACCAGCGGGTTGCATCCGCACCGTACTTCTTGATAAGGGTGAAGGGATCCACGGTGTTCTTCTTGGACTTGGACATTTTCTGTCCCTGCTTGTCCAAAATAAGCTCATTCACAAGGACATTCTTGTAGGCCGGCCTATCGAACAGGAATGTCCCGATGGAATGGAGCGTATAGAACCATCCTCTCGTTTGGTCAATTCCCTCGCAAATATAGTCGGCTGGATAAGATTTTTCGAAGACATCCTTGTTCTCAAAAGGATAGTGCCATTGAGCGAACGGCATGGAGCCGGAATCGAACCACGCATCGATAAGCTCGGGAGTCCGCTTCATGGTTCCTTTGCATGATTCACAAGCGAAGGTCACTTCATCGACAAACGGTTTGTGCAGGTCCAGCGGATCCGGCACATTTCGACCCTTCCTCAGGTCTTCAATGCTCCCCACACACCGCTGTTTTCCGCATTTCTCGCAAATCCAGATGGGAAGAGGCGTACCCCAGAACCTGTCTCTCGAGAGCGCCCAGTCCTTGTTTTCCTCGAGCCAGTTGCCGAACCGCCCCTCTCCTACTTCCTTGGGGATCCAGTTGATGGTTTTGTTCAATTCGACCATCCGCCCGGCGTACGCAGTTGTCTTGATGTACCAGGACTCCCTTGCATAATAAAGAAGGGGCGATGTACAGCGCCAGCAATGGGGATAACTGTGGAGGTATTGTTCTTTCTTAAAGAGGATGCCGCGTTGTTTCAGATTCGTGATGATGTCTGCGTCCGCATCTTTGACGAACTTGCCCGCAAAGTCGGTCACCTCCGGGCCGAACTCTCCCGATTTGTTGACGGGGTGAATGGTCGGAAGGCCGAACTTTTTCCCTGCCTGATAATCATCTTCACCATAAGCGGGTGCCATGTGGACTATGCCTGAGCCGTCCTCCGTTGTAACAAAGTCCGTCCCAACGACATACCATCCTTTTTCCTTCACCGGATGATAGGAGTACATCCGTTCGTATTCCTTCCCAACAAGTTCTTTCCCTTTGAATCGCGCCGACACGTTGTATCCTTCGCCAAGAACAGAGAGTCTCGCTTCGGCAAGAATCAGATGCTCTCCTTTGAGATCCGCTTTGACATAGTCAACATCCGGATGGACCGCGAGGGCCACATTCGAGATAAGTGTCCACGGAGTGGTGGTCCAAACCAGGAAGTAGGTGTTTTCTTCCCCTTTCACCTTGAGCTTGATATAAATAGAGGGATCTTTGACATCTTTGTAACCGAGCGACACTTCATGGGAGGAGAGAGGCGTTTCGCACCGGGGGCAATACGGTTGAATCTTGTATCCCCGATAGATCATATTTTTATCAAAGTACTGCTTCAGTGCCCACCAGATGGATTCAATGTAATTGTTCTCAAACGTCACATACGGATGAGCAAGATCCACCCAATAGCCCATCAGGCGCGTCATCTCTTCCCATTCGGTCTTGTACTTCCAGACCGATTTTCGGCATTCCTCATTGAAGCGGGCGATGCCGTACTCAACAATCTCGTCCTTATGTTTAAGCCCCAGCATTTTTTCAACTTCGATCTCGACCGGCAAACCGTGGGTATCCCAACCCGCTTTGCGCGGCACCTGGAATCCCTGCATCGTCTTGTACCGGCAGATCATGTCCTTGAGCGTTCTCGCCATGACATGATGGATCCCCGGCCGGCCGTTGGCTGTCGGCGGACCTTCATAGAATGTGAACTGAGGCCTTCCTGCGCGGAGCGACACGCTCTTTTCAAAAATGCCGTTCCCGTCCCAATACGCCAGGAGACGTTTTTCCAGGTCGTGATAGTTTATTTTATCGGTAAGCTGGTTGAACAAGGAAAACCGGGATTAATGGATTGGAGGATAAATGGAATCTGTGATGTTTTGTTGATTTGTCGTTTCGTTGGCACGTTGATTCGTTGTTACGTTGCCACGTCGCGACGGCTCGCAGAAGTCTCAACGTCCGGAATCTTCTTCCCTGATCACCTGGCCGGGAACGATGAAAGAAATCCCCTGGTTCGATCTTGTCCCGCTCATCAGGCACTCAATGATCGGAACGTTGATCAGTTTCTGTGATCTCCATCGGACAACAAAATTCGCCCCCAATCCCCCTTTTTCACTCTCTCCAGGAATGTAGAAATGTTTCGTTTCCAGGGGTCGTAGCGTCAAAGGGGCGGAAAGATAATTCTTCAGGAGTTTTCCCTCGGTGTCAAAAAAGTCGGCGGAGGTGACAACCAGAGAGTCCTTGAGATCCGTATTGCGAATGATGAGGGTCGCGTCAAGATGGAACGTCACAGCCTTCGGTGCAGTGAAAATGTTCGAATACACCGACACATAGACAGTTTGGCCGCGGGAAAGCTTGAAGTCCTGAAATGCAAGGGACGTGACAGGGTGGAGCATTACAAAAGCAAGCACCATGAACGCGAACCCAGGCCTTTGGGCTCTCTTCAGTTTGTCGTGCAGTGCGGATATTGTGCTCATTGTCATGAGGGTAGCTCGTTCGTGCAGCACTTCTGATTCGTTATTTTGATCCTCTGCTAGAAGTCGGACTTCTTCCCGCCCAACCGCCGGACCACTTCCTTCATCACGGCCGTCATGCGCGGCTCAGCTTCTTTTGCCACTGCTATCACTTCTTCAAGCGAGACCGGCTTCAGGGTCTCGGGAGAGCATTCGTCGGTCATGATTGAAAACCCCAGGACACGCATGGCCATATGAACTGCCACGATATCTTCGGGTATGGTCGACATGCCGACGGCATCGGCGCCGATGATTCGAAGGAACCTGTATTCAGCCCGTGTTTCGAGGTTGGGCCCCTGCATGGCGGCGTACACCCCCTTCTGCAGCTTGATCTTCAATTCCCGGGCGGAATCTTCCGCAAGGGCTATCAAGTCTTTGCTGTAGGGTTCAGACATATCGGGGAATCGGGGTCCCATTGAGTCGTCGTTGGGACCGATCAGGGGATTGTCTCCGAGCAGATTGATGTGATCGGAGATGATCATGATGTCCCCTTTTTCAAAATCAGGATTGAGTGCCCCGCCGGCGTTGGATATCAGGAGAGTGTCGACCCCCAGGAACTTCATGACACGGACAGGGAACGTAATTTGCCGAAGCGAATAGGCCTCGTAGTAGTGAAACCTCCCCTGCATGGCTAC
>DATECW010000146.1:0-4014 GCA_035286705.1 Bacteroidota bacterium | reverse complement strand
CTCTCTTCGAGTTTCGACAGACGTGTACTCCCGGGTTCAAGTTGCCGAAACGTCGCAAGCATCCGTTGCGCTGTCTCTGTTTGACCGGATGCCGCTGCAATGATAGCGTAGCCGCTCGTAATTTCCGGAGCTCCAGGCACGAGCTCATCAGCCTTGCGCACTGCTCCGAAGGCCGTTTCCATGTCCGACATGTAGTAGGAGGATTGCGCAAGTCCATAGAGAAGCGAGGCATCATTCGGTCGGAACAGGAGCGCGTAGGCAAAATATTCCTGTGCATTCCGGTACTCGCGTCTGCTCAAGGAGAGTCGTGCAAGCTGTTGGGCTGCGAGCCAATTGTTCGGCTCGAACTTCAGGGCGAGCTCATATCCGATCTGGGCATATTCGTACTGATCCGAGGTGGAGTGCTCGGCAAGGAGGTGAAAGGCAAGGCCATTGAGGAAGTGAAGAGAGGAATTCTGTGGATCATACCGCAACGTCTTGCCGAACTCTCGCTGTGCCGCATCGTAGCTCCCCTCGCGGAGCAGTTGTAAACCCCTCCGAACGTACTCGTCGGTGATCTTTCCTTTTGAAGACATCGGTGTTGCTTCGACGATCTTCGCGTTCGGTCCAGAGTTCGTTGAGGTGTCACGAGCACGGAAATCCGAAATTGAAGAGCCAGTACACGCCTGAAGAAGAAGGAGTACGGGAATGAGAAAACAAGGAATGAGCCCTGCTTTCATGGACAATCCTTCTTGAGAGAGAGATGTGTGATGGTGTTCAGACCATTCAGGCGATGCATGGGAACTTTTCTGATGATGGTTACTGCACTTTCACCTGCCCATCACGTCCGTCCGACCAGTTCCACGTGCTCATGGTCCCCGCCAACGGTAACCCGTTGATCCAGATCTGAAGATCGTACTCCATCGGGTCCGCCGGACAATCGTGAGTCTGCTTGTACTTGTCGTAACTTCCCGTGGTCATCCATTTTGTCTTCCACCACGTCGCTTCTTCTTTGGCGTCGACTACAACTTCCCCTGTTTTACGATTGACGAGCTTGAAAGCGATCTTGACGTCGTCTGTCACCAAAGGATTCCAGCTCAAGCCTGTCGGGGCAACATCCGTATAGAGGCCAACCTCAGCTCCAATACCGCCTGGAAACTGGCTACCGAAGTTCTTTATATCCTTCTTCTCGCTTTTGGTAACATCCATGAAACGCGGACAGTATCCTTTCCAGACCTGGACAAGGACGTCCTGTTTCTTTCCGTTGACGGTCATCCCCTTGATGATCCCGTGTGCTTCACCGTATCCCGGGAACGTTACCCATGGACCGCACGGCAACGTCGAACACCTGATGCGCCAGAATTCTGAAACGGCGTCATAATAGTATTCACCCTCTTTCGTGACGTCGACATGGTCCGTCGAAAAATTATCAACCGTAGTATCCCAGGAATGTGTTCCGTCGGGTGCGGTGACTTTGCCATTCGTCTTCACGTTTCCCTTGTCGTAATGTGCTACCACCTCATAACTCTTGAGGTCAACGAGGGGATACAGGTTGACGTTCTTCTTGCTATGGTCGGGGTCAGTGGGGGAGATCGTGAAATGGTCGATCTCTATCCATGTGTCGCCCGTACCAAAGACATTATCCTTCTTGAACAGCTTGAATTGGTACACATGCTTCCCATTGTCCCGATATTGAATCTTGATGTAGTCATTGAACTTCTTCGACGTCCAGGAGCTCCAATCACCAGGAGGCGGCTGATTGTTTGGTGCCATACCGTAGAAATGAACGGCCACAAACATGACCAAGAATCCGAGCAGCTTTGTGCTCTTGTTCATTGCGGTTTCCTTTCATCGGATGAGTGGTGGCCATTCAAAGGAAGAATGGAATGACATGAATGAAGGAGTGTGTTCACGGTGTTGAGATTGTCAGCACCTCGAATCTAATCAATTGCAGGAGTAGTTGTTAGAATTTTTCTTCTTCTGAATGAGGTTTGCGATGCATTCGATGCTGGAGCGTCGCAGGAATGAGAATGGAGAAGTACGAGATCTGCACAAAACAGCATACTCCAGGTCGACAGGCTCTTGTGTGTTTCAGAATTGGGAATTACATTTCCCTATCTGAATACTCGCTGAATCCATGCGTGAACTTCATTAGCTTTCTTCTGATGGAATGTGCATGACGGGGATGATTCTAACCTGAAGAGGGGAAAACAAGTCCAATTGTTGCGGAATCTTCAGTCGCGGACCCTTTCGGAATCACGAAAATCTTGTATGGAAGCCGTCTCCCGCCCTCTACCATATCCCACCCTTGACCCTGAGACTGGTTTTCTTTAGAATAGGATTGTCATGGAAAAAGAAACCATAGATTTTACTCACCTTCCCTCTGTCAGGCTTTATTTCAGCATTGGACAGACCATTCTCACCGAAGGGGACCCCACGAACGGCTGGTTTGTTCTGCTGTCCGGCAAGGTTGGCGTGTTCAAGAGCGATCTCACTGTTGCCGAAATCTCAAAGCCCGGCACGGTGATCGGTGAACTCGGCTTTCTTCTGAATATTCCCCGGACAGCAACGCTTATTGCGCAGGAGCCGACAATGCTCCTCCACGTCAAAGTGAGTCTCGATGATTTGCTTGCCCACCATCCTCATCTCGCAAAAAAAATGATGTTAATGCTCGCAGAGCGACTTGTGAAGACGACAGAAGATTGGCGGGAAGCGGCGAAACCAGTGGAAGTTTACTGACGGCTATCGGGGATCGTTGGATGTGACCCCACAATCAACGGGGTTTTCTCTGTGATTCAACTCTGAAACGCCGCGCCCCCTGTCGGGGCGTATGCGTTTGTAGACGATAAAGACTTCTCAACGGGAAACCGTTTGGAGATTGAGTCTTGACTCATTGCGCTTCTTCGCCGATTTGAGTATATTGATTAACAGACAGGCCAAATAGAGAACCCGGCACTAGCCGGGTTTCTCGTTTGCGGCTGCAACGTTGGGTAAGGATGAAGAGTACATGGCGCGAAGGAGGATGCAATGAAACAGCTTACAAGCACGAAAGCGATGTATCGAGACGTTGCGATTTCAGTTTCGTCAGAGCGATTCAACGGGACGATAATGTTCAGTTGTGCCACAAGATTCCGGAACGCGTCTTCAGAAGACAAATGGTTTGCCACGCAGGGAGAAGCGATCGCCAACGAGCGACACGAGATCGACGACAAACTGGGCCTTCCGCCCTGGAGAGTTGATAATCCTGAGACCCCAGGCCCGATCGGATCACGCAGAGCGGGTCGAGGTGGAAGAAGATAGCAGTAATGAGAAACCCGGCTTCGGCCGTGTTTTGTCTTTCTATGTGCCGGATGGAATCCCATTCATAAGAATTGACCGACAAGGTTGCGAGAAAATGTGAGCGATTGACGAGCAACATTTTAGAATCGTTAGTATGTTTCGAGTGAAAGTACCATAAGAGAAGGGGCTCCGTCCCGCCACGTCAGCACACCCAAGTCCAATGCGAAAGAGTTTACACTCATGAAATCCATGAATTTCCAGGGAACAGTCTTGTTTGTCGTTATGTCCGTTCTCCTCGGCGCAAACCTTTTTTCGAATGTCATTGGCTGAACGGGTGGCGAGCGCGGCGGCCGTCAACTAGCAATCGATAGCACCGGAGATAAGGAAACCTGTGTTCTGCCGAATTCACGATTGATCGAGCTCGTTTTCGACGTTCGCTTCAAGCTGATTGTCAATTCGGTTGTGAAAGAACTTGAAACCGGATTTCAGCAAATCGTAACCCCTGCCACGATAATCACTAAATATAGTATAATCCATCCGTCACAAGGGAGGGAAACATGCGCTCTGATTTCCGCAGTCGTCCCATCGCGTTGATAAGTCTCAGCATGGTGCTGGTTCTATTCTTAAGCGTGGTCGCGCTTGCTAAAGAGCCATCAAATTCCGGCAAGAAGGGGGGACATCTTGCCAAAACCATGGGCACGCCCAGTCACGCCGTGCTGAATATCAACAACATTACGGCGTGGATGCGCGTTGACG
>DATECW010000145.1:0-13705 GCA_035286705.1 Bacteroidota bacterium | reverse complement strand
GTCGTTCTCAAGATTCTTCAATGCGTCGGCACCATTGTTGTAGACGCCGACGCATTTGAAGCCTTCGGACTTATCGATAATCCAGCGAAGGCCGGCGGAGATCTCCTTGTCGTCGTCGACGATGAGGACGCGTGTGACTATGGAGTCGTCGGGGCGCACTAAGGTTGCTCGGCATAGTAGATATTGATGTTGCGTAGCGGCCTTGACTCGCGAGAAATGGTGAAAACTTGAGCAAGCGATGAATCTGCCTGGTCAATATGGTAGGTCCCCGGCCTGGCCCACGCAAGATACTCGGTCCCGCCGCTATCAGTCAAAGCCAATGCAAACCTGTAGTCTCCTGCAGTGAGTCCTATGAACCGATGCTTGAAGACGTAGACCAATCGTAATGAATCGAAAACAATCGTCTTGCAGGTGGGCGTGGGCGGACAACACCACATCCCATCGGGGGCTGACCCGGGGCCGAGCACTTTCAAAGAATAAGACCCACTGGGGCCGGGACAGGGTCCCAAACTAAAAATTGAGCACGGGCGATAATACAGTGTAACTTCTGCCGATCCCCCTTCCCACTGCTGCTCCGGGCCGGGGGCCATTGTTGTGGCAAGAAAGGCAACAATGGAAATGAGGCTAATGAATGATTTCATATGAACCTCCCATTGATTGTGAATAAGATCGGTCCAGGGATGTCGTTCTGAGGTACATACGGCGGGGCGATTTCACATGCACCTGAACACGTGTTTAGTTTTTTTCATAAGGTATCGACATGAACAATATCGTTCCCCGTCCTGTTTCACTGTTGATGACCATTGAACCCGACAATTCTCTTATCCGTTTGCTCATGTTCTGAAGTCCGTTACCGTGAACCTGGCCGGGGTCGAATCCCCTCCCATTGTCTGATATCACAAGCTGGATGATCCCAGCATTCCGTCTCATTTCAAAAGACACAGTTGTCGATTGGGAATGCCGCGCGATATTGGTCATTGCTTCTTTGGTGACAAGAAGAAGATTATGCAGCAGTTCAGGCCGGGCCTCGAGAGCCCCCACCTTCTCATCGATCTCCATCGAAAGCTCGATTCCACGCGCCTCACACACTTCGTTGAGATACCTCGTCACGCGCTGGACATAGCTTTCCATCGAGTGATTCTTCGGGCTGATCGACCAAACAACATCTCCCATGGTCTCATGCAGTTCCCGGGCAAGAAGCCCAATGCGTGAAATCGCCTCCTCAGATGTTTTTCCGGATTCACTGTCATCGGATCCTTCATGGGCCTTCGACCCCTCCGCCCTTTTCCGAGCTATTTCCGTGAGAAGTGCAATCCTTGTGAGACCTGAACCTATTTCATCATGAAGTTCGGCAGAGATCTTTGCTTTGAGCCGTTCCCGCTCCATCAGGTTTGCTATCCGGATTCTGTACAGGAAGACCAGGGCTGAAGCAACTGACGCGAAGACTCCAAGTCGGAAGTACCACGTTTCCCACCATGGAGGCTTAATCGAAAAGGGAAGGGAGATGCCCGTATTGTTCCAATAGCCATCGCTGTTTGCGCCGATGATCCTCAGAGTATAGGACCCAGGGCTAAGGTTCCCGTAATTGATTTGACGCGGCTCCTCAATATACACCCATGCCGGGTCGACACCCTCCAGCTGATATGCATGGCGGTTCCTCTTTGGGCTGACGAAATCCAAAACCGCAAATGCAAAGCCGAGGAAGTTCTCATTGTACGAGAACGTCAAGCCGTCTTTCATGAGAAGCGGATCAAAGGGAATTGATTTCCCCGCGATAATAAGATTGGTAAGCTGAATGGGAGGCGGCTCCTTGTTGTCCTCAATGCTATCTGGAAAGAACCGCGTGAATCCGTCCATTCCTCCAATGAGAAATTCTCCTTCTGAAGACTTCGAAAAGGCTCCCAGGACTGACGTCCGGTGGAAGCCATCCTCCGCAAAGTAGTTCGTGATTCTTCCTGTTTTCGGGCTGATTCTTGAGATTGAAGAACCGGCGGCAGTCACCCACAGATCCCCTCCTCCGTCCTCTTCAATATCCTGTAGTTGAACATCCGGAAGGCCGTCGTTGACCGAAAGATGGGTGAACATTCTCTTGCCCCGATCAAAAGCGTCAATGCCCGCGCCCGTCGTCATCCAGAGGAGTCCTTCTTGATCCTCGTGAATATCATAAACCCTGTTATTGCTCAGCGATTCGGGGGAATTGGGATTGTGTAGAAATTGTTCAAGGATCGATTCATTTTGCCGGAAGCATCGAAGTCCATTCCCTTCCGTTGCGATCCAGACATCATTATTCCGATCGACATAGATTGCTGAAACGTCATCTCCACCAATGCGTTCTGGCTTTACGCCATCCGCAGGAAATACAACACGGAGTCTCTTCTTGTCGAAGCCGAAGACTCCATCAGGATACGCGGCAAGCCAAAGAATACCTCTCTTGTCCTCTGCCATTCTGCTGATGCGATGTCGAAATGGAAGAGCCTCAAATGATGTTGAATTCGGGCGATGCCGAAAGAGTCCGCGGCTTGTCCCCAACCAAAGAACTCCTCCACTGTCACAATAGATGGATGAAACAAACGTGTCTTTGAGAAACCATTCCTCGTTGCGGCCCATCTGTTTCGTCCCGTACCCTCCAACCCAAAACCGACCGTCACGATCTTGGCCAATTGCCGAGACGAACTTGGCCGGGGATGCCGTACCAAGCGAGAATAGTCCGAATTGAAGCGCCCGAGATGTGATTCTGCTGACGCCTCGATCTGTTGCTACCCAAGTTGTCCCGCCCCGGTCGACAAGAATATCGAGGACCGTATTGTTGAGAAGGCCGTTTGGTTCGTCGCTGCGATGAACGAAAGAAGTCACCGTCCCGGCCGATTTCTCAAAGCGGTGCAATCCACCTGCCGTGGTGCCAATCCAGAGGTGTCGTTGGTCCTGCTGGCGAAGGACTGTAACTCCATATCCGCTGACCCAACGGCTGACAAAAGTCTTCTTGTGCGGGTCGAAGCAATACAATCCCCGGCTGGTACCGACCCAAACGGATCCATCGATATCAGAAAGCACGGCGCGCACAGTGTCGCTCCCCAGGGTGGTTTGACGCGTTCCGCGTCTATAGGCTGCAAATGAACTTCGACCGGAGTCGGAAACATTGAGACCCGCCGGGGTTCCGACGAAAATTGTCCCCGTTTGATCTCCTGAGATCGAGTGAATCACCCCGCTCGTGATGAATCCACGACCGGGGGGACCCGGATTGAAGTGTTGAAGAACAACTCCCGATGAATCGAGGAGGAAGAGGCCGTTTCCCTCCGTCCCGACCCAGACAAGTCCGGAAGGATCTTCCAGAATGGCCCTGACCGTCACGGGTCGGTCGCCCTGAAATCTGAAGCGCCTGAATCGTTCAAGAGGTATTTCAAGCTTGCAGAGTCCTCCATCCGCAGTCCCAACCCATATGTTGCCCGTCCGACTGAGTGCCAGAGCTGTAACAAGATTGCTCGAAATGGAAGTCGAGTCCCCAGGAGTTGACTTGAGAACCTTGAAAACATATCCGTCGTAGCGCAGCAATCCCCCCAGACTGCCCATCCAGACAAATCCCCTCTTATCCTGCAAGATACATGGGACAATGTCCGACGGCAACCCATCTTCCACCGTAAGATTCTGAAAACGAAACTCACGAGTCTGAGATTGCGCGGTAGATGGGAATACAACGAAGAGAAGAAGAAGGATGGAAACGACAGAGGCCGCCCCCCGAAAAATCCTGTTGGCAACCGGCGATAAGTTCCAACGACGCGTGTCAGAACATGAAGCCAACAATGCGCTGCCCTCCCGAGGTATCTACAACTAACCTACAAGCTAGCGCGGAGATTGTTTGCGATGATACTAATCGTGAAGACAAGAGTCAACAACCAATGCAACCCGGTTTTCCCCGTCTGAAGCGCTCTTCCCTATCTCCCCCTGCTCCCTTCATCCCTGGCCCCCTGCAAGCCTCTTCACCTCTCCAACTCGTAACGCATCGTCTTCCCCTTCTCAATGGCAGGAATCCCCTTCGACATCCACTCCGGCGCGGGGGCCCCCTTTAAGAAATGGTCGAAGAACTGCATCATGCGGATGGCGAAATCCTTCTGGTTCTTCCTCTGACGAATACCGTGCGGCTCGCCATTGTAGTTCAGCATCCACGCCGGTTTCTGAAGACGGCGGAGTGCAACGAACAGCTCGATCCCCTGGTACCACGGCACAGCGCCGTCGGCATCGTTGTGCAGGATGAGGAGAGGCGTCTCGATATTGGGGACACTGAAGAGCGCCGAATTCTCGAGATAGAGCGTCGGATTCTCCCACAAAGTCGCCCCAATGCGGCTTTGCGTCTTTTCATACTGGAACATGCGGCTCATTCCCGATTCCCAACGTATACCGCCGTAGGCGCTTGTCATGTTCGACACCGGAGCCCCCGATTCAGCCGCCGCAAACATCTTCGTGCGTGAAACCAAATACGCGACCTGATACCCACCCCAGCTGTGTCCCTGGATCCCGATCTTTGAGCTGTCGATGTATCCCTGCTGAATGAGATTCAGAATTCCGGGAACGACACAATCGTACGCGCTCTTGCCGGGATAACCGACCTGATAACGGATGTCGGGAACGAAGACAACATATCCGTTACTCACATATAAAGAGATGTTCACGCTCGACGAAGGAGGTGTAGGGGGAGAATAACGATGAAGGTTATCCGAATTTCTTTCGTAGAAATACGAAAGGAGCGGATATTTCTTTTTCGTATCGAAATTCTCCGGCTTGTAGAGCAAACCGTCGATCGGCTTTCCGTCCATTGCGAGCCATGAAACAAGCTCAACGGTGCCCCAGAGATAATCCTTTTGCTGCGGATTGACATCGCTGATCCGCTCCATCTTCGACATCGACATGTCGGTCAGATACAGATCGGGAGATTCCCTGAAATTGCTCCGAGTCAAAATAATCTTGTCCGCCTTTTCCGCTTTCAGCGGAGATGAAAAATCATAGGATTCCATGAGAAGCTTGCGCGGTTCCTTCGTCTCATTCAGCTTCAGGACTGAGAAGCCCGATGATTTGCTGCGAAACGAAAACGCATCGAGAAGTATTTCCGCGTCAGGGCTCAGGAATTTCTCTTCCGGATCGAGTCTCACGTATCGGAACCGCATCTCCTCGTTCCTCCCCATCCCCTGCGTTACGTTGACGGGGGAACGCTTTCCTTCGGGGTCGATTCTCCAGACATTGTATCGATCATAGATCAGTACGTCGTTGTCGTCCTTTGTCCATCCCATCAATCCATGCGGCCTTGGGGCATCGGGAACATCACTGAGTTCGTTGTAGAGAGGGATAGAAATACGTGAAGTGATGTTAACGCTCTTTCCATTCTTCACCGAATATGCATGCCAATTTGAATCCTCGTCGGCATACCAGAGAACGTATTCCGCATTGGGAGAGAGCGATGCATTGCCTCGCAGTTTTGAAATCACCTTCCGTGTCGTTCCCGACGTCATATCTACAACGTAGGCATCCTGATAGAAACCGTCCCAGGAGACAAGCCGCCTGTACGGGACATCAGTTGTGCCAAGTGCGACATCGGCATTGCCCTCCAGGCCCACGGTCACGTTCGGCATTTCCATCGTTGCAAGCTGTGTGAATCTCCTGTTGCGGAGGTGGATGACAGCCGTGAATGACCGCTTCTTCTCGGTGTCGAGATTCTTGAGCTGCATCGGCTGAAGGAACGGATCCTGCCAGCTCCAAACGTCGAGTTTTGCGGTCTCTTCATCGTTCAGGGTCGTATCTTCCGGCATTGGAACCGGAGCAGTACCGAACATAATCCTCTTTCCGTCCTTCGAAAAACTGATTTTTGCATTGTCACTGATGAGCCAGCGTTTTGGCAATCCTTTTGTCAGTGTATCCGCCAATACTTCAACCCCCTTCCCGTTCTCCAACCAGTAATAAAGAGAGAAGTAACGCTGTTTCGCCTTCGAGGTGTCACGATCCGCAACAAATGCGGCCTGGACCCCTTCCTCGTCGCAAACGACCCCTTTGTATTTCCCCTTTCCCGAAATGAGTGTATCAACAAAAGACCGCGATGTATCCGTAAGGGCTTTGGCCGTGTTCATCGTCAGGACGCCCGCCATGATCGTGCTGTCATTTCCTGTCATGGCAACAATGAACCGTTTTCCGTTCTTTGAAAAGGCGTATTCGCTGCTGACCGGGAAGGTGTATTCCTTGCCATTGCGAAGATTGCGTAGAACGACGGGCGTCCCCTTTTCATCCTTTTTTGCATCATCCTCATCGGCGTCATTCAGGCCATCCTCGGATTTCTTCTTTCCCTTCTTTGAAGTATCCGGCGGATCCTTCTCGAGCTGGTATGCGACCCATCCGGATCCTTTTTCGGGGAGTTTGAATGATTTCACCCGGGGTATCTTTGTCAACATCCCGATGGCGAGCTCATAGATTCCCAACGAGTCCTTCGGCAGATCCGGTTCTTTCTTCTTGGCGATTTTCAGCTTTTTCACTTCAGAGAACAGAGGTTTAATGGAGAAGACAACATAGTCTGAAGATTCTGCGATCTTGGCATTGAGTCCCCTGGGAATGGTGTCATACGAACGAGACTCGGTATTATAGATAATCAGATTTGCGTCCCCCTCCTGAGGTTCAGCGGAATAGACAACCCATTTGCCGTCATCCGAAATGGATTGGCCGCTCACACGTTTCCAGTTGTCGTAGACGTCATGGCTGAGCGGCTTCTTGGCTTGTCCGGCCACAATCTGAAGAATGCTTGCGAGAAGAATACACGAGAGAAAAATTCGGAATGTCATTGGGGGCTCCGAACAGTGTTGTGCAGAGGGATACGGGAAGGTAACAGTGAATGGATGATAACGATAATAGTGAGTTCATCCAAGCGCCAATCCGTGCATCTCGACATCAGGTTCTAGGGCACATATATTGCGAGGGTCAATACACCTTGCGTCGTTATCTCGAAGCCGCTTGCCCTCCCCAATTCTCTTGTTGTGGTGATATTTCCGCTCGTCAGTGTTTCATCCTTTCGGGAAGACGAGCTGAAGCCGAATCTGTATTCTCCGGCCAAACTCATCCTCTTCCAGACAAAGAACTCGAACCCGGCCATCGCAAAGCCGCTCCACCTCGTTTCGCCGCGGTATTGATCACCTCCAATACTGACGCCAAACGCCTCGTTCTTGATTATGTCCGGCGGACTCGGAGGATTGCCAACCTCTACTGTTCTCTCTTCTGTGCTCGTTATTGAATAGCCGAATCCTGCGCCGAAGTATGGGCTCACCCATTCTTGCGTCGTGTGGATTTCCACAGCAGCTGAGAAACCAAGTTTCAATGCGGATCTTGTGCCATCAATTCCTTGCTGGCCGATGGGAGGATTAGCGGGAATCGTCGCCCAACTGTTTGCAAACTGCAATCCAATACGAACCGCCATCGACTCTGAAAAGAAATACTTGGCTCCGATTCCGTTCTCGAATTCGGCAGCCTCTTCAGGGCCATCATAGAAATCGTCCCCCCGTCCGAGCCACTCACCCGAGGCCGGACCGTAGAATGAGAACAAGAGAGCTGTCGAGCCGGCCTTGAATTCCGGGTCCTGCGAGAACGATTTCGATGCCGCACTTACGAGAAGAATCGCG
The DNA here is from genome assembly GCA_035286705.1 of Bacteroidota bacterium. Taxonomy (GTDB): domain Bacteria; phylum Bacteroidota; class Ignavibacteria; order UBA10030; family UBA10030; genus JACPLA01. The sequence goes on along the minus strand of DATECW010000145.1, from coordinate 6,062 downwards.
GTAAACGCTCTTATAGGGAATGACATCAAGGCTTGTTCCTGACGACCTTGACCGTGTAAACGCCATTGCTAAAACTCATCAAGTCTATCTGCACACCGGTGTAGGATCCTCTTCGTGTAAAGCTGGCGGGATTGATCCTCGGCGATACCCGAGTCTTGTGTCCGAAGTAGAAAGCGTCCAGGCTGTCCCCGGAATAGCCGGGGGGCCTTCTCAAGTCAGTGCCAAAGCGCGTTTTCTGCAGCTTCGATGTTCCGAAGGCCGGGTTTTCGGTCGTCTTCTCCGCTTCCTGGTTTGCTGCATTCAGCGTCCAATCCCATCTCCCGTCCGCGCTCACGATATCAAGCCCGTAGTTGAAGGCGCCGTTGAAATAGTAGACATAAATGCCCGGGTATTTCGCCTTGTCGAGGGGATCGATTTTCTGTCGATTCTCGATGATGAACCATTCCCTTTCGGATGACACAATCCTCACAGCCGCGGCATCCTTCGTCGTGAAGAAGTCGCGAAGCGTGAGTATTGCGGAATCGGAGTTAACATACATGAAATCGCTCCATCCAAGCAGTCGTCTTTCGATGGAGTTAAACGAGCTTCCTCCGTTCTCATTGCTCATAGCACCCAGGCCCGCGAAGTTCTCGATGATATGACCCGGTTCGAAGAAGAAATGTCCCACTTCATGGATGGCGAGTCCGACAGCATCATCAAACGGCGTCACTGCTCCCGATTTCGGTTGATAAGCAATGGCGAGGCCGCTCCCCAGATGTCCCATGATGAAGCGATCATCGTCCGAGTAGTAATCGCCGAATCCGAGGTCGGCAGTTCCCCAATGGAAAACAGGGCTAAATGCAGCGGGAACACCTCTGTAGACTATCATAACAAGATCGACAATACGATCCGACCCTTGCCGTACATACGACCCTCCGCTGTTGAGCTGGTCATACTGCGCGAAGTTGACGTCCTTGTCGATCGTGCGAACAATTTCGAGGTTCACCTCGCCAAAGTCGGCATATTGATCTGAGGGAAGTTCGGTTATAACGGGCGTGGGATAGATGTCCCCAACAACGTGAAGCTTGGAGTTTGAAAACCGATAGATTCTGTCTGAAAGGCCGCCGGGCGCGTAGTTACCTCCCTGTTCCGCGCTCGAACCGATGAAATCGGATGCCCAATTCGGAAGCGAATCGACGGGCCAGTCGGGATCACTTGTGGCATGATCCTTGAACTGCACAAAGACGACCAACGCCTTGATTTGACCGGTCGAAGGAAGGAGTTTTCCGCTGTAGGAACGGATGAACGGATCTCCGGTTATGTCGCCGAGATCTGAACATGTCAACGAGAGGAGAGCAAAGATGAGCGACGCAGATGCGAGGAAAGAGAGACGAATCGTGTGCCGTCCGTACGTCGTGGTGGTCGAACGCATCAACGGGGTGGCTCTTCCATCATGATCGCTCAATGTATTGAAGAAAGGGGAATCCTCCAAGGAATAGCCTCTCCTGAGGACCTGTTCCCCGCTTGAAAATGGCGGGACTATTTGAGGAGTAAGAGCCCCGCCCAAAACCGGCGGGACTACTTGAGAAGCAGTGGCTTCTTCGTCTCCGAGAATGTGCCGGATGTCAGTGTGTAGAAGAATATGCCGGTGGGAAAACCCGATCCGTCCCACTTTACCTCATAGCTTCCCGGCTTCATCTCCTCGTTCACCAGCGTTGTCACTTCACGACCGACCGGATCTAAGATCTTCAGAATTGTCAACTGAGAACTGAATCCTCATGCCCCATCGAGGGGAAGGATGTTCATCATGGTCCCGTCTTAAATGTGAAGGAATAAGGCGCAGCAAGCGTATCGCCGGCCGTTGAACGAAAGCTCGGAAGCACGGCCACTGTGTACGTCGTGGAAGGCGCCAGAACTCCATAGGAGGAGCATGATGTGCCCCCCGTGCTCCATTGGATCGATGCAGGAGGCGAAATGGAGATCGAGGTAGAAAGGCTATTGAAATCGATAAAGGCATTCGTCTCGATATAGATGTTCGAATACCTGTTGAAACTAGTGTCCCCATTTGCCGGGGAGGCATACTGTATAGAAAACGGCCTTGTCACAAAATGCGAAACGTACTGATTCGGAAATGCCGTTCCGTTCTTTTCTTTTAAGGTTGGGGCAATTGTGATCGCATAGGCCTTGTTTCCGTTGAACCCCTTCCCGGAGTACAAGTAGACAGAACTAGAATTGACGTAGTAAGAATAGACCGTCCCCCCCACCGGAGCCGGCGTGATGGTGATGGCAGACCGAATTGTTGAGGTATCGAGCTCTGCATTGAACGAGATGTACACGCCATTTGTCAGGTAGGACATCGTACCACCGTCGAACGGATCAGTGTAGGTAACCCTGAATGGCGCCGTTGAGAATGAGGATCGGAACTCATTCGAAAGGGCGTTGCCGCGCGCGTCCCTGGCGCCCGCGTCCACCGTGATGGAATAGGTCTTGTCGAAATCCCACTTTGTCGCTTGATTCGCCGTGTAGAATGATGCAGAAAGAGAGTCGTAGGTATTTAAGTTCCACGAGCCTGCAACGGCGGGAGTTACATGTATGCTCGAAAGGAAGGCTTTAGGCACGGGGGCGTTGAAATACAATGAGGCATTACTGTTGTACATGTTGATTTCTTTGCTGCCATCTTCCGGATAACTTCCGGTCACCCTGAATGACGGCTCCGGTGTAAACGAGAATGAATGGGGATTCGACAGTCGATTCCCGTTGATATCTTCAATTGTTGAGTCCACGGTAATGGTGTACGTCTTCCCCACTTCGTAGGCTAGTGTCGGATAGTAGCTTGGATAACGAACGATCTGGAACTCAATCAATTCCCGGAATGGTCCGGCCGTTCCGGGCCTGGAGCCGGGATTGCTGGGAGGGGCACTTCCCCTGGCCCACCAATAGTAGTAATAATAGTCCTTTGCGCGAACACGAACCGGATAAGCGAAACCATCACAAGTTACGGTCAGTTCTTTGATGCTGGCGACATTCATATACTTGTTGAACTGCACGATGAAGTGGGGCTCGTTGGAAGTGGGACCGGGCGCGTAGATCTTGAATGGACCTGTGGCGTGGTTTGATGGCACTGTTGACACCACTTGAGGCTTGATCGAGGGATTAGAGAGGCTCTCCCGGCCATTCTCGGGTTGCACCAGTGAGTCTGCCTTCTTGTCGCAAGAGTGAAACGACAATGCTGCGAGCAAGACGATTGCAGCACGGACCACTGTGGGGAAAGAAGTGTTCATTTCGTAGTTCCTTCCAATAGTATTATCGGGAGCGAGTCACAGTAATTCTCGAAGACGGGAAGGGGTTCCAGGCCTGAAAATGCTGTATGGCCCACAGCCGAAGCAGAAATGTGGGAGGTCTGGTTCCTCCCGGCGTTGGAGATGGGGAGAAAGTAGAAGATTGCCCGATGGGAATCAACAGGGACGAAGGAGACTTTCATCGGGGACAGCTGAAGTGCCCTTCTTCCCGAGCAAGACTGTGCTATCACTTCAGAAGCAGCAGTTTTTTTGTCTCCGTGAATGCGCCGGATGTCAGCGTATAGAAGTATGTGCCGCTCGGAAATCCCGCCGCATCCCACGTGGTCTCATAACTCCCCGGCCTCAGTTCCTCATTCACCAGTGTTGCCACCTCATGCCCCAGGAGGTCAAAAATCCGAAGAGACGTGAAACCTGAAGCTTGAAGCTTGAAACCTATCTTCGTGCTCGGATTAAACGGATTGGGATAATTCTGCGACACAGCAAATACCGATGGCCTTGTCTCACTTATTTCGCGCACAGATACGATCGGATAGTTCTTGAAGAAATTCCATATTTCAACACTGGCATACACGTCCCTGTTGAAAGCAGCTTGTCCGTTAGGGGAGCCGGGCCAATTGTGACCTCCCCCTAGAATCTTGTAGAAATAGACAGGATAGCCGGAGACGCAGGACTGATAGCGTATCAACTTCGCTGTTGTCCCGTCTGTCGGATCGCTGTCAGGAATATTGACAGTATCTGCGGTCGGCTGGCAGCCGTTGTATGAAAGCCATTTTATGATACTTGAATCGGCATTTTGGTAGGCGGTTCCTCCTTGATAGATTCCGTCCGACGTGCCGAAAAACAATGCCAGGGGAATTGACGAGGGAGTGGAGCCGCGAGCATTGACATTCGGAAGTCCTCCGCTCACGGGCGCAACCGCCGCAAGGCGATGGCCGATCTCCGAGGCCAGACGAAATGTGAGAAATGCGCCGCTGGAGAATCCGCAAACATATACCCTCTTGGGGTCGAACCTGTAATTGAGCATCGTGTCAATCAGATCAGAAACAAAATTCACATCACTCGAATCGGTCCCATTCACATTGTCTACCCAGCAATTTGTCATCGATTTCGGATAGACCACACCAAATCCCGCCGTGTCTGCGATATTCTGCATGCCGATTGTCATTGCATTGATCGGATTACCGCCGCACCCGTGCAGGAAAATGACAAGAGGCAAGGAAGGGAGTGAATTGTAATTTTTCGGCAGAAACAGTACGTATGACCTTGTGGTCCCGCGGGAATTGAGGGTTTTCGAAAAAAGCTGAGGGGATTCGATCGGGGGATTTGACGATTGAGCACTTGATTCGACCGCTCCAAGGTCCGGTTTACTCCCCGGCGGATTCGGGCGCGGGTTTCCATAGATATCCACGGCAGGAGCATAGAGCTTGATGGACCGCACGAGCATGGAGTCTTCTCCGGCGCTGACGCAGGGGCTGTTTGTGGAAAGCGAAAACGATACAGTATCTTCAAAACTGGGGAGCATGCTGTGGTTGCTTTCGACAAAGGATCCCCCGCGAATGAGATTGTTGTATGCAAGGTCGGCAGCCCCAACAAAATCAACATTGTTGCCGGGATTCCAGATGATGTTGTTTAGCAATCTCGGAAGATTTGACCACGATAGTATACCCGGCGGACCTCCAAGTGCCTGGTTGTTGACGATGGTGTTGTTCACGAGTATGAGCGAACCGGTCCCCAGATCAATTGCCCCGCCTCCCGCAGAGGCAAAGTTCCTCGAGATGATATTGTTTCTTACAATGGGAAGACCGTTGGCGAAACCCAAACCGCCTCCGTACCCTGCGGGTCCCTCTGCATCATTCTCTCTGATGATGTTGGATTCAATAACGACAACTCCAATTTTGCTGGAATTGGTGGGATCCCAGACGTTGATTCCTCCGCCGACGCAACGTGACCCTCCGACGCTGTTGTCGATGATGATGTTATGAAGAATCCTTGCTCCTCCGGCTTCAACGTAGATTCCGCCTCCTACTCTCCACCACAGAAATTCCGGGTATCCGCTCAGCCTTTGGCTTCCAGTCCCATGAGTTATCGTAAAACCGATGAGCACGGTGGAGGTATCCGTCCCTGCGGCAAACCTCACCACCGACGCCGAATCGGCATGGCTTGGGCTGCCTCCGTCAATGATGGTTTTTGAAATGTGCGAAGTGTCGCCGTCAAGCACAAACAAGCTTGCGACAACGATTTTCTTCTTCATGACAACATTCTCAACAAACGTCCCTTCTGATACCAGCACCGTATCGCCGTTTGCAGCCGAGTCAATTGCAGCCTGAATTGTAGCCTTATCCTGTGGAACCCGAATTAGTTTCGATTGAGCGAAGAGCGACGATGATAGGACGATCGCCATTCCGAGACAGCAGATCCTGTTCATGATTCCTCCTCTGGATAGTTGACGCATGTTCATTCATCTGAGCAAAATCAGTCTTTTTGTCTCCGCGAAAGATCCAGCTATGAGCCGATAGAAATACACGCCGGTCGGAAATCCCACTGCATCCCACGTTGCCTCGTAGCTTCCCGGCCTCAGTTCCTCATTTACCAGCGTCGCCACTTCACGGCCGAGCAGATCAAAGACCTTCAACGACGTGAAACCTGAAGCTTGAACCTTGAAACCTATTTTCGTGCTTGGATTGAACGGATTGGGGAAATTCTGACTGAGATGAAAGCTGCCTGGTTGTTCCGATTCTCGGGTCAACACGGAGGTCACTAAGCTGAAAACGGCGACGTTGTTTC
>DATECW010000144.1:0-3682 GCA_035286705.1 Bacteroidota bacterium | reverse complement strand
ACAATCGAGTTTCCGGGGAAGCGGGGCCTTCGAATGGATGCTGCGGAACTTGGACAGAAAGCCGTGGAGCTTTCGCTTGAGCGAACAAAAACCATTGTGATTGCTCGTGTAAAACAAGCTTACTTTCAGGCTCTCCTTGCGGGGGAAATTGCCAGAAATCTGGAATTCACAATCACGCTTCTGTCAGACTTTCTTAAAGTCGTAACCGACCGGTATCAAACCCAGGCGAGCAGTTATCTGGATGTCCTTCGGACAAAGGTCGAACTCACACGGCTGCGAAACGACCGTGTTGAGGCAAATCGCGACTATGAGCTTCGGCTGGCGGAACTAAACATCTTACTCGGCCGCTCTGGGGAAGTCGCAATAGCACTCTCAGATTCATTAAGATACGCACCCCTGTCGCTATCGCAGCAGGATGCCATCGCACAGTTCGCGTCACAAAGCTTCTTTCTGCAGATCACCGAACAGCAAGTGCTGCAAAGCCAGTCGATGTATCAACTCGCCCAACGAAGCTATTACCCGGACTTTTCCATCGGGGCGGCACTGCAAAGGCGGCCTGGACAGCTTTCTCCGATCGGTTCGTCAACGTACTTCGGCCTCGGATTAGGCCTGAGCATTCCACTCTGGTTCTGGCACGGACCGAAAGGCGAAGTGCAGGAGGCGCAGGCTTCTGTCGGAGCAAGCACGATTCGTCTGGAAGCTGCGCGTCGCCGGGTGCGACAGAGTATCGCCGCGGCCTACCGCACGGCTCGCGTAGCGGAGCAGCAGTTGATTGTCTTTGACTCATCGCTGCTCAAAGACGTTGAAGATGAATTGCGGACGGGCATCGCGGCCTATCAAAACAATCAAATCGATGCTCTAAACCTGTTCGATATTTACCGGACATACCGGTCAACCAAAATCGAGTATGCGCGTGCCTTGTATAATTTCTCCGCAGCCGTGGCAGAGCTTGAAGCTTCAAAGGAGGTACCCGAATGAACCATTCAGTGATCAGGACTCACATCACACAATACTTTGGAGGAAGGATGAAGTACGCTCACTTCGCGACGACCTTGCTCGTTGTGTTCTCAATACTAGCGGGATGTGGAAACAGTTCGGAGGATGAAAATACGGACTATCCCGAACGTACCCACAGCGATGAGCAAACGACGCTTGTCATGACGAAACACCAGCTTGAACACATTCAGTTTGCGACAGAAAAGGCAGAAGTCAAATCGGTGGATGTTCCATTATCTCTTCCTGCCAGGGTAGCCCTGAACGAGCGGACCACCGCCCATATCACGGCCCGGGTATCCGGCCGCGTGGAAACAGTGCATCGTGTAGCGGGAGATCGCGTGCGAAAAGGAACGTTGCTCCTTGAATTGTTCAGCCAGGAATTTCTCACAATGCAATCGGAATTCGTTTCGGCCGAAGAACGATTCAAGCGTGTCCCCGAGACCGACCCGGATCATGGAACAGCGAAGGCAATCTATGAATCAGCGAGAAAGAAGCTGCAAATCGTAGGACTGACCGATGAGGAGATCGTAGGTCTGGCCGACAGACACAATCCGCTGACGCTTCTTCCGGTTCGCGCACCGTTTGACGGAACGCTCCTTCAGGGAAATGTGCGGCTGGGCGAATTCGTGCAGCTGGGCACGGAGTTCTTCACCCTCGCAAACCTGCAGAAACTGTGGGTGATTGCCGATGTGTTCGAACATGATCTTCCTCTAATCGACGAAGGACTTGCCGGCGAAGTGACCGTGACGCCGTATCCGACGGAAAAGTTCCCGGCCATCCTGACAACGATTTATGATATCGTCGACGAACGCTCAAGAACCGTAAAGACACGCTTCGATGTTGACAACCGTTCAGGTATGCTGAAGCCCGAAATGTTTGCCACGGTGAACGTCTACGCCCGGTTTGGCGGCAAAACACTGAAAGTGCCGTCGTCAGCGGTGATGGAGAATAAAGGAAATCCGTACGTCTTCGTTGCGTTGAATGATACCACTTTTGAACAGCGAGGTGTCAAGGTTGGATTTGAGACCAGATCATATACTGAGATTCTTGAAGGACTGAAATCCGGTGAGGTCGTTGTCTCGAAAGGGACATTTTATCTGAAGAGCGAACTTGCGAAATCGACTTTTGCGGAGGAGGAATAACATGAAGGAAATCAAAGCGTACGTCCGGCCTTCTCTTGCCCACCGTGTGATCGAGGCCCTGAAAGAAGCCGGCGCCACAAATCTCTCGGTCGCTCATGTCAAGGGAATCGGCCTGTTTGAAGACCCACAGACTGAAGAATACGACCTTGAGTTCATTGAAAAGAGCAGCGACGTGCTGAAACTAGAAATCATTTGCGGCAGATCCGATGCCGAACGATATGTTAGGGTGATTGGGAAACACGCTCAGACAGGCAAGTCAGGAGATGGGGCGATCTTCGTAAGCACAGTAGAGCGCGCTGTGAAGATCAAGACCGGAGAGGAGGGAATCGCATAATGGTTGACCGCATTATTCTGTTTGCGATGCGCCAGAAGCTGTTTGTGGGTATCGGGGTTGCGGCTCTGATCATCGGTGGCATTCTGACCGCATCGAAGCTCCCCATCGACGCCGTTCCCGATATCACAAGCAATCAGGTTCAGATCTTCACCGTCGCCCCGGCACTTGCCCCACAAGAAATCGAGCGACTCGTTACCTATCCGCTCGAGGTGTCGTTGCAGAACCTGCCGGATGTTGAAGAAGTCCGCTCCGTCTCGAAATTTGGTCTGTCGGCAATTACGGTGGTCTTTGACGATCATGTTGACATCTATTTTGCGCGTCAGCTTGTGGCCCAAAGATTGCAGGAGGCAAAAGATGCTCTTCCTCCCGGTATCCCCGAGCCGGAAATGGGGCCCGTGTCAACCGGGCTCGGTGAAATCTATCAGTACGAAATCGTGGGAGAGGGATACACTCCGATGGAGCTCCGGACCATTCAGGACTGGATTATCAAACGTCAGTTGGCAGGGACGAAGGGATTGGCGGAGGTAAACACATTTGGCGGCGAGTTGAAGCAGTTTCAAGTGCTCATCGATCCCCAGAAGCTTCTCAAGTATGATTTGGGGCTCCGGGATGTTATCGAAGCTGTGTCCAGCAACAATGCCAACGCACCGGGCGCATATATCGAACATAAGCAGGAACAATATGTTGTCGTTGGTATCGGCGTTGCCAAAACAATGCAGGATATTGAGAGCATTATTGTGAAATCGGAAGATGGGACGCCGATTTTCGTGCGTGATGTTGCGCAGGTGGGCACCGGATCCGCGATTCGTCAGGGTGCAGTAACCATCAACGGAACATCGGAGATCGTCAGTGGCATTGCGATGATGCTACAGGGAGAAAACGCAAGGGAAGTTGTTACCCGGGTCAAAGAGAAGATGGTGGAGATTCAGAAGACATTGCCGTCCGGGGTAAAGGTCGTTCCGTTTTACGATCGCACAGAACTTGTCAATCGAACGATACGAACGGTTATCACAAACCTGACGGAAGGCGCCGTTCTGGTCATTCTTATCCTGTTCCTGTTGTTGATGAATCTCCGGGGCGGTTTCATCGTGGCATCCGTCATTCCGCTCTCAATGCTGTTCGCCATCATTATGATGAAGTTAACCGGCGTCTCGGGCAATCTGATGTCCCTCGGAGCAATCGACTTCGGTATTATTGTCGACGGGGCCGT
>DATECW010000143.1:0-40778 GCA_035286705.1 Bacteroidota bacterium | reverse complement strand
CGGATATGCCGCCGCGGCAATGTCAATTCTTGCGGTGGGGGTCCTGATCGGCAGACTCGTTTTCGTGGGTGCGCCTGATCTCGCGACGCAGCGGCTGTCCGACGGATTGTCGGAAGCGGACCGGATTGTTCTGAACGGGCGGGCACAAAACTACCTCCAGCGTTCGAAGATACTTCTCCTCGGGATTGTGAATGGTAACGGCGTTACGCCAAGCTCCTACGATCTTTCCAAACAGCAGGAAGTGTCCCGGCTGCTCGTGAAAGAGGCTGGAACGCTGAGATCCGAACTGACTGATGGCGATCAGCAGCAAATGAGGAAACTAATCGGTGATCTTGAGGTGATCCTTCTCCAGATCGCAAATCTCGAAGAGAGTAAGGATTTCCCCGCCCTGGAAATTGTCCGGGACGGCGTGGATCGGAAGGGCCTTCTTCTGAAGATCAATCTTGAACAGATGAACGCCCAGGAAAGTACACCCCCGCCAATTCAAGAGAGTAAACCGAAGTCGTCAAGTATTTGAAAGGAGCATTCCATGAAACAGGAACAAAACAAGAGTGTGCGGATGAAAACACTGACACTGCTTCTCGCAGCTGCCCTCCCCATAGGGGTGGTCACGACGGGCCTTCCGTCGGAGCAGGATGCGGCATCGAAAGCCTATCAGAAGGCGTACGGGCTTGTTCTGGATGAGCGCTGGACGGAGGCAAAAAAGGCGCTGGATGACTACCTCAAATCCTATCCGAAGAGCTCGTTGTCCGATGCGGCGTCCTTCTGGCATTGCTACACGCGTGAAAAACTGAACGAGACGCCCGAGGACGTTTTTGAATCATATAACGGGTTCATCAAGAGCTATCCGAAGAGCAAATGGGTGAACGATGCGAAAGCAAACATGACGCGGATCGCGTATGCGTTGGCAAAGGCCGGCAAGCCGCAATACGAAGCGACTCTCAAGTCCCTGGAGGATACCGGAGACGAAGAAGTCCAGCTGGCCGCTCTCTACGCCCTGCAGAATGTTGGAGACGACCGTGCCTTCAAGGCCATTGTGAACCTGTATGACAAAGGAAAAAGCGACCGCCTCCGCGAGAAGATCGTTTATGTGCTGGGACAATTTCACTCGGAAGCGGCGCTGAACAAGCTTATCGACATTGCCAAAAATGACCAGGATTTGAAAGTGCGGAGGAGCGCGGTCTACGCAATTGGAAACATGGGAGACAGCAGGGCGGCCAAAGCGCTCATGGACGTGCTGCGTTCGAAGGCCGACAGCAAGGTGAGGGAAGCCGCATTATATGCGACGGCCAATACGCAAACCGGTGAGGCCGTTCCCATTCTGCAGGACATTGCGCTCAATGACAGCGACGAATCCCTTGGAAGAGCGGCGACATACGCTCTTGGCAATCTCAACCGGGATGACGCCACGAAGGCACTTCAGAAGATCCTGAAAGAAGGAAAGAACACGAAGATCCGCGAGGCGGCACTCTACGCTCTGGCCAATCGGCAAGACAAGAGCGGTCTCGACATCTTGCGGGACGTCGCGCTGACGGACTCCGAGCCCAATTTGAGGAGGGCCGCTACGTACGCCATCGGCAACATGCACGAAACGAGTGTCGGCAAGACGCTGCAGGAGATCTTCACGAAGAGCTCCGACGCGAAGACAAAGGAAGCGGCACTCTATGCCATTTCAAATTCGCATTCAACGGATGCAAAGGGATTTCTTGTTGATATTGCCACAAACAGCGACGATGAGCGAATGGCGAAGACTGCCGTCTATGCCCTCCGCAATCTCTCTGAGCCCGGATCATCAGGCGCACTGTTCCTCGACATACTGAAGAAAACGAAAACAATCGAAGTGAAGAAGGCCGTTCTGTACATGCTTGCCGAGTCTGAAGGGAAGGAATCGGTCAGACAATTGGCACAAATCCTGAAGGAAGAGAAGGATCCCGAGCTCCGGCTGGCAGCTGTCTATGCCCTGGCGAATTCTCACAGCGATGATGCGGTCGATGTGCTCGTCGGCGTGGTAAAAGAAGGAACAGACAAACGACTCCGCACTGCGGCAGTGAACGCTCTTGGACAGATCGGGACAGAGAAGGCCCGGGCTGCATTGATTGATATCATTGAAAAGTAGGTCACGTATGAAACTGCTCCAGGTGTCGACAACGATCCTTCTGCTCTTCGTCCCGGGTTCATGTTCCATCGCCCAGGAGGTCAGGAAAGCGCCCCCAACATTGGAACGCCTGAGTGACCGGTGGACCTGGGCAGTCTCTCAGGCAGGAGATGCTCAATTCAAACGGGGGGGATGGATTGCCTACTCCATTGAGAGGCTCATGGGAGAGGACTCTTGGATCGGGTCTTTCCGAACCTATTCGGGAAAAGACGAAATCTCCCTGCATGAAATCATCACCGGTATTCATCTTGAAAATCCCGCGGAGAATCTCCGGCAAACCGCCCGGAAGGCATTGTCGCGCAGTGAGAGAAAACAGGCCGAGAAGAAGGTGATGAAGGAGGTAGCATTTCTTTTCCGTTTCTCCGATCCGTCCTCGGTCGAAGACCATATTCAGGAAATTCAGCCCACCAACATCAGCCTCAGCGTGGACCTCGAGCGACTGCCCCTCATGTGGCTGGGAAAAGCCACCAATGACGAGAGCCTCGATCTGCTCAAAGGGCTCTTCCAAGAATCATCCTCCTCAAAGCAGAAGCGCAGAGTCATCATGGCATACGGCATGCACGATTCTCCCCGAGCATTTGGCTTGTTGAAGGGCATCATCGAGGGCGACGATCAAGCAGATGTGAGGAGCGATGCGGTGTTCTGGATTGGCCAGCAAAATTCGCGGGAAGCGCTGGGATTCCTCAGTGGAATCGCCAGGAAAGAGGAATCGCGAAAAGTAGCTGAACAAGCGGTTTTCGCAATAAGCCAGATTCAAACCGAGGATGCAACGGACGTTTTGATTGACCTCGGGAAGAACGGCCCAACTCGGGATCTGAGGAAGAAAGCCGTTTTCTGGCTGGGCCAACATGCCTCGAAGAAAGCAGTGGAATCACTCAGAGATTTTGTTTACGACAATGAGGATGTCGAAGTGCAGAAACAAGCTGTTTTTGCATTGACACAGTTGGATCACGGTGAAGGGGTCACGGAAATCATCAAGATTGCGAAGAGCCACGCCAATCCGGCCGTCAGAAAACAGGCAATTTTCTGGCTGGGGCAAAGCGATGACCCAAGGGCGTTCGAGACGATAGTGGAGATTGCCAAGGGAAAATAGGATCGCGTTCGGGTCATGGAGAAGCTCCCGGATTCCCGTCTGGGAGCTTTTTTCGTTTGGTGCCGTCCCACCTCCCTGAACCGTCACGGTCCACATGGTGATAGCACCCGTCGTTTTTCCTTGACGGTATCGAAATCCGGCTCGTGGCCGCGAGCCAACAACGTTGATGCATCGGGCAGTCTCAGCGTTCGAGGAGCAAATCAGGGGCGTTCGATGAAAAACCAGGCCTTCGCGCTTGGTTTCTTATTGGGGAAGGCAAAAAAAAGGCTGCCGTACGCCGAACGGCAGCCTAGATCAGCTCGTCGAAGGAGGCTATCTTTTGGACAACGAGCTGTTGTGGGGGAATCAGTTCCAGGGTTAGATACTCAACATCTGTGCCTCGGGGATGTTCAAAAAATGAACGTTTTGGGAAGAGAGCCATCGAATTCTTCCAAAAAATGGAAAAAGGGGGGTGGGAATTCTAAGAAATGAAAAGGGCGGGTCAGCGGCTTTCGAGGGTGTCCTTCAGTCCCGCAAGGAGCTCTTGGGCTTTGACACCTTCATTCTCAGGTACAAGCTCCACATACTTGCCAAACGCCCCCGCTGCGGCGGCAAATTCCTTTCCGAGGGCATGGATGAGCCCGAGGTTGAAGTAGGCATTGGCATAGGTAGGCCGAATTTCAATCGCCATTTCGAAGTGGATTCTTGCGAGCTTGAAATCGCCCGCTTCAAAATACAGATTCCCCAGGTTGTAGTGTGACTCGAGATGGCGGGGGTCTTCTTTGAGTGATTTTGTGAAGCAATCGAATGCCTCGGCAGTTCGGCCCTGAGATGATTCGATGATCCCAAGGTTACAATATGCATCGGCCTTCGCATCACCCTCCTCAATGGCGTTGAGGTAACCCTGCCGGGCACGATCGTCCCCCCGTTCGTCCAGAAGGAGTGCTTCATCGAAGAGACTCGTCGTGCGGGGAAGATGCAGGATCCTCCCGTGCGACGATGTAAAAAGGTCCAGCTGGTTTTCAAAACGGAGTGCCTTCTTCCGCCTGCGAACCTTCTGGAACCCAATCTTTGCCAGTGGTTTGGGGGAGAATTGCAGTATCTGTCCCATAAATCAAGTACCTAAGTTTGAGAATCCTGTTCAGGGGGTGCTCAGACTGCTTTTGCCTTCCGAACCTTTGCTGCCTTGGCCTCCGACTTCTTCTTCCCGGTTGCCTTTTCCATGGGTTTGCGCTGAGACTTTGCCTGCTCAATGCTCTGCTTCAGCGCGGCCATGATGTCAACGACAGGTTTCGGTTCTTCAGTGACAGTCACAATTTCCTTGCCTGAAACTTTCGCTTCAATGAGCTCTTTCAAGGCCTCATGATACGTATCCTCAAGGTTGAGTTTCTTGTAAGTCGTTGCCATCGAATCAACAAGATTGCGGGCAAGCTTCAATTGGTCTTTGTCAATCTTCTGTTCGTCGAGTTGAGGAACATCTTTCATTGCCCTGACCTCATTGGCGTAGCGGAGCTTGTAGAGAACGATGCCGTTTTCGAGTGGGCCGATCAGGACGACGTCCTCACGGTCCCGAAGGACGACTTTTCCGATACCGACCTTTCCTGTCTCTTTCAAGGTCTGGGAAAGGAGGGCAAAAGCCTTCCCTGCCACAGGCCCGTCCGGGCCGGCAAAATACGGAGACTCAAAGAGAAGGGGGGATACTTCCCGCGCACTAATGAAGCCCTCAATTTCGATGATCTTCGTACTCTTCAGTTTGATTTTCTCCACATCTGTCGGCTCAACGATCACATATTGATCGGGCTCATACTGATAACCTTTGACGATGTCGTCCTTGGTCACCACTTTGCTGCATTTTTTGCAGCGCTTGTCGTACCCCACCGGGCCGTTGCATTCGCGGTGAAGCTGATTGAAACTGATCTTGAGGTCGTTGTCTACGGCGTTGTAGACTCTGACCGGAATCGTCACAAGGGAGAAACGAATGTGACCTTTCCAAATGGCTCTCATGCAGCACCTTTGAGTTGTTGTTGTCCGGGGGAAATCACGAGAGATCGGGCCTCATTCGAACAAACACCGGCTCCCGCAGCATCCTGTCCTTCGTCAGGGATGCATATTGAATCTCACAGAACAGCACTGGTTCGATCCAAATCGTTTGTGCATCATCAATCGGTTTCTGATCGATCGGGCGCTTGATCCGTTTGAGCTTCTCGACCTCGCTCAGAACTGATTTCAACAATCGATCGTCAAATCCGGTTCCAACCTTCCCCACATACCGTAATTCGCCCTCGTCACGCTGGGCAATATGGAGGGCGCCGAACGATGCTGATCGATCTCCTTTTCCCTTTGTATAGCCAATGATCAGGCATTCTGTACTGTGACGGGTCTTGATCTTGAGCCACTGGGGGGATCGCCTGCCCGGCTGATAAGGGCTGTCCATCTCTTTTGCCATCACTCCTTCGAGCCCCATGCGCGCTGCCGCCTGAAAGAGCTGATTCCCGTCATCGACCGCTTCGCTGAATCGATACGACGATTCGGGCTTGATCACATCGCTGAGCCAGGCTCGACGCCTTGTCAGCGGTTCGTTGACAATGGGACGGCCATCCAGGTACAGACAATCGAAAATATAACAAAAAACCGGATACTTTGCACGTGCCCTCGCGACAGCATGCTCTGAAGTTTGCTGCATTCGGTGGATTACGTTTTTGAAGACCGGTTTTCCAGAGGCATCAAGGCAAACGATCTCAGCGTCGAAGAGCGCCGATGTCGCCCGAAATGCCTGGTCAGGTGCAAGGAGCTCCGGGAAACTCTGCGTAATGTCCTTCCGGTTCCGTGAATGAATCTTGACAACCCCCTCATCGAGGGAAATCAGTGCACGGATCCCGTCCCATTTGACTTCGTAAAGGTAGCTTTGGGATGAAGGCACATCGCTCCTGCTTTCCGATAACATCGGCTCAACAGGATCGAGGATATAGTCGATTTGCGGCTTGTCGACTCGCTCACAAAGCCAGTTCTTGTCTCCCGTGGCATAAATGCGATATTCGCCGTTCAGTTCGCGGCTTTGAAGTCGGAAATAGAAACCGTTCTTCTTCTCTTTTGTGATCTCATATGTTCCAAGGGCAAATACCCATACGTCTCCGCCTCCGTATTCGCCTTTCGGGATCTTCCCTTCGAAAGTCAGATAGCTGAGGGGGTGATCCTCAACCTGCACCGCCAATCTCTTGATTCCAGGGCGTTGAGGAAGTCCTTTTGGCACAGCCCACGATCTCAATGTCCCCTTGTGCTCGAGCCTGAGATCGTAATGCAGCCTAGACGCGTGATGTCGATGGATGACAAAAGCATTCCCGCGTCCGGCTTTAACAGAGGGGGGCGGCTCGGGCGTCTTCTTGAATACCCTCTTCTTGTCATAGTGTTGAAGGGATTCGGTTGCCGCTTTCTTGACCGGCGCTGGGACACGAACGGCGGTTTTTTTCTTTGTGTGAAGCGGTACGGCATACGCAGCAAGCCCCTCCCACGCGTCTCCATTCTTAAGAAGAAGCTCCGGAACAGTCTGGATATTGAGTTCGGAAGGTGATGTGAGTTCGTCAAGCTGACTCCATTGCAGGGGCATGGACACATGCGCTCCGCGACTTCCGCGTACACTGTAGGGTGAAATGATCGTCTGGAATGTCCTGTTCCGATAAATGTCGATCAATACCTTTCCTTTTCTGTATTCCTTTTTGATGTGGAGTGTCGTATTGGTTTTGTTCTGTTCCACGAATTGTTGCGCAATCACCCTCGCGGCCTCAAATGCTTCGTCAAATGACCATTTCGGCTCAATCGGAGCAAGGACATGGAGGCCCTTTTTGCCGGTCGTCTTGACGAACGCATGGTATCCATATTGCTCCAGGTGCTCCTTGTAGTCAAAAGCCAGGGCTTTGGTGTTCGCAAACAAGAAACCCTCGGGTGGATCAAAATCGACGACAAAATAATCCGGCTTATCAAAGCGCGGGGAGCGGGAGTGTATCTGATGAAGTTCGATACAGGCAAGATTAGCGAGGAAAACAAGTGACGCATCCTCGGTGGCGATCATGTAATCTATTTTCTTGACCTTGTCGCCCAGTTCCGCGTGGTCCATCCACTCCGGAGCCCAATCGGGACGGTTCTTCTGAAAAAAAGACTCTCCGTTGACTCCATTGGGATATCGGACGACCGAGAGAGGCCGGCCCTTGATGTGGGAGAGAATGGTGGGGGCAAGCTTCAGATAATACTGAATGAGCTCGGCCTTGACGAATTCATCATCGGGCCAAAGAACCTTCTTCAAGTTTGAGAGCTCGACGGTCCTTTTTCCCACCTTGACGTATTGTGCGCTTCGTGCCATGTGAAACCAAGATTAACGGAAAGAGGATAGAGAATCAATAATGCTGATACGATTGAAAGGGTCCATTTCATTCTGTTGAACAAGACGCACTTCTCTGCGTTCCTCTGCCTTGAAAAACCAACAAAGGGCATCACTAGGAGGTCACGGACCACTCCGTGGCCTATTCGAGCAATTGATTCGCTTTTGGAAGAACCCTATATTGAGCCCCATGAACATCTACCCCGGCACGAGCGGCTACAGCTACAAGGAATGGAAAGGCTTCTTCTACCCCGAAGACCTTCCCAATGACCAGATGCTCAAGTACTATGGCGAACGACTTCCTTCGGTGGAGATCAACAATACCTTCTACCGCTCCCCGAAGAGGGAAATGGTCGAATCGTGGGCTGCCGCAGTGCCTGAGAGCTTCCGGTTTTCTCTCAAGGCTCCTCAGAAGATCACCCATATCAAGCGTCTCAGCAACGCACACGATGAATCAGATTACCTGATGAAAACTGCGCGGGCGATGGGAGAAAAACTCGGCGTTGTCCTGTTCCAATGCCCTCCCAATTTTCGAAAAGACCTTGCGAGGCTTCAGGATTTCCTGAAAACCCTTCCGGAAGATGTGCGCTGCGCGTTCGAATTTCGCCATGCCACGTGGTTCGACGATGAAGTATTCTCCGTCCTGAAAGAGAAGAACTGTGCATTGTGTGTTGCGGACACGGATGAGGAACTGAAAGTTCCATTTGTCAGCACCGCAGAATGGGGGTATATGCGCCTCCGGAGACCTGACTACTCCAAGGCTGATCTAAAACTATGGCTGAAGAAGATATCGGATCAAAAGTGGGAGACTGCCTTTGTGTTTTTTAAGCACGAAGAGGAAGGCGTGGGAGCCAGGATGGCCGTCGAATTCCTGAAACTTGCTTCCGGAGCCCCTCAGAAGAAGGCCGGGAGTCCCAGGCCGAAGAAGTGATCGTTCCTTCCGACGACCTCGCATCAATTCTCACTAAAACATTGCCCTGACGTTTCTTACCCGCCATGCAGAAGCGCAGGGGGGGTCGGATCCGGAAATGACACCACTCTCAAGGGCTTCGGCCCTTGAGGAACGTACAGGAGTCCCTGGTTTGAGCAATCACCGCAGAAGAATCTCCATCGAGGTTTCTGGGTCAGGCGTTCGAGTGAGCGGATTCTACCTGCACCCGGAGAAGTCCCGCTTCCTCTTTGTGTTCGGCCATGGTGCCGGTGCCGGAATGACCCACTCTTTCATGGAATCGATGGCACAGAAGCTTGCACTGCGGGGGATCGCGTCGCTTCGGTATCAGTTTCCTTATATGGAAGAGGGGAGAAAGCGGCCGGATCAAAAGCCTGTCCTCCTTGCCACTGTTCGTTCCGCGGTGAGAGAAGCATGCAAGCTGGATGGCTCTCTGCCCATCCTTGCTGGCGGGAAATCGATGGGTGGGCGAATGACATCACTGGCTTTGGCAGAAGAGCCGCTTTCCGAAGTTCGGTCACTGGTGTTCTTCGGTTTTCCCCTTCATCCCCCGGATTCTCCTTCCACCGAGAGGGCCATCCATCTTTCACATGTGACGGTTCCCATGCTTTTTCTTCAAGGGACACGCGACAAACTTGCCGACCTGAAGCTTTTGGAACCGGTTGTCAAAAAGCTCGGAAAACTCGCCACGCTTCAGATCGTTGAGGGCGCGGATCATTCATTCCATGTCCCCCGATCTCTCGGAAAAAGCGATGACGCTGTCCTTGATCACTTATCGGACGTTGTAATCAGCTGGACCTCACGCGTTGTGGCGTGAAGACGATTCCCTTCTTCGACCCATGAAAACTCTTGGATCCCTCGCGAAGAATTACCTCGGTCTTCATCGCAACGTCGGTGTTCTTGCCGCGAGCACATTTGTGCTCGCCCTCGGCGAGGAACTGTGGCTGGCTTTTTTGCCAAAGTATCTTGTGGAACTGGGAGCGTCGGCAATTGTTGTGGGGATTTTTGGCTCAGCGAAAGATTTGCTCGACGGAATCTACCAGTACCCGGGCGGTTGGGTCGCCGACAAGTTTGGGAGAAAATCGGCGTTAATGACATTCACGATTGTCGCCATGGGGGGATATGCCCTTGCTGCGATCGCGCCATCATGGTGGCTGATGTTTCCCGCCCTCGTCCTGATCATGGGATGGAAATCCGGGGCGTTCCCGGTTTCATTTGCTGTGATCGGTGATGCATTGCCGAAGGGCAAGCGGGGAATAGCATTCAGCGTTCAGTCGATCATGCAGCGCTTTCCAAGGGTCATTGGAGCTCCGCTCGGTGGCCTCCTGATATTGGCGTTGGGCCTTGGCATGGGAGTTCGAGCCGCGCTTGCAGCGACAATCTTGTTTGCCATCGGAACTCTGGTGATGCAGCGAGTGGGGTTTGTTGAAGATCCGGTCCCCGTCCATGACGAAGGCCAAAAGAACGCGGGATCTTCCTTCAGCAGATTGCCTCGTGTGCTCAGAAGGCTCCTGCTCGTTGAATGTGTCGTACGCATGGGAGAGGCGGTTGCAGCCTCTTTCATCATTCTCTACGTAACGGATGTCCTGAAGGTAGGCATTGAGTCTTATGGGCTTCTGTATGCCCTCCAGCAGGCCATCGCCATTGTGATGTATCTCCCGGCCGGAAGACTTGCCGATCTTGCCGGTCGTCGTTCTCTGATTGCCTTGACCTTCCTTTTCTTTGCTCTCTTTCCCTTTGTCGTCTACAACGCTCACTCGGCACCGCTTCTTGTCGTGGCTTTTGTTATCGGGGGACTGAAGGAATTCGGGGAACCCGCCCGCAAGTCATTCATTGTCGATCATGTCCCCGCAGCCGAGCGAGGCCGCGCCGTCGGAACGTACTATACAATACGCAATCTCACGATAGTCCCGGGAGGGCTTATCGGCGGCATTCTGTGGGGGGTGTCGGCGGAACTGTTGTTCCTCACCGCTCTTGTTCTGGGAATCACTGGTCTTGTGATCTTTCTTCTCACGTCAAAAAGCGGTTTCCAGTGATGGCCTACCAACCAAATTGCACTTAAGACAGTCCAAACTGTCATTGAACGACTTATCGAGGTTCTGATTGTTTTCCAAGGAGGGCAGTCCATGCTGAAATCTTTCGTTGTTGCTCTGGCGGGGGTTTTGGTGTTTTCCCTGGCGCCGGGTCAAACCGCCGACAATGGCCTTGAACCCGCCCAGAAAATATACGGGCTCTCGTTGTTCTGGAAAGAGGTGAGCTACAATTTCGCTTATTTCGATCAGGTGCCCCGCCTCGACTGGGACAAAGCCTATCGGGAGTACATTCCGAAAGTCTTGGAAACCAAATCGACATTTGAATACTATCGGGTCCTTCAGCGTTTCTGTGCGCTTCTGAAAGATGGCCATACGAATGTGTCAATGCCGAGAGAAGTATGGAACAAATCATTGGATCGACCCCAAGTGGTTATCTCAGATGTCCAGCGAACGCCGATTGTGACCAATGTGGCACGGGGACTCAGTGATGTGATCCCGATAGGATCAGAAATCGTCGAAGTGGACGGAAAATCCGCCAATGTGTATCTGAGAGAGGTGATCCTCTCTTACATTTCTTCCAGCACGGAACACATCCTGTGGTACGAGGGTATCGTCAGGTTGTTGGAGGGCACCCCAGGGTCTGCTGTGGCAGTAACCGTTAAGACGCCATCAGGGGAAAGGCGTTCCGCAACGCTCGTGCGCAATGGCAAAACGTCGAAAGAGCCGTGGCTGAAAGAACAGCCGCAGTATCATCTGTCGGAATTCAAATGGATTGACGGTGACGTGGCCTATGTGGCTCTCAACAGTTTCAATGACTCGAAGATCGTTCAGGAATTCGAAGCCACGCTCCCGGAACTGTATAAAGCGAAAGGGATCATCATTGACCTCAGAAGAAATCCCGGAGGATCGACTGGGAATGGCACTGCTATTCTGGATCACTTCACGAATATTCCGCTTAGTGGATCTGCCTGGAGAACAAGAGAACACCGTGGTTCATTCAAGGCATGGGGGAGACAGTCGGCACGAAATGGTGATACGACAAGCCTCAATTACAAGTATTTCGTTGGCGACGTTTGGTACAGAAGCTATCATGACACACTGTACCCTAGTCAGGGGAAGAAGATCACGGTTCCGACAGTCGTGTTGATCGGATATCTTACCGGCTCAGCCGCAGAGGATTTCCTGATTTACGCAGACAAGGTTCCCCATTTTACCAAGGTGGGGCAGCCAACGTACGGTAGCACCGGCCAACCGCTTTTCTTCGACCTTCCGGGAGGCGGTTCAGCAAGAGTATGCACGAAGCGTGACACGTACCCTGACGGACGCGACTTTGTTGGAGTGGGTGTGCAGCCGGATGTGAAGGCGGAAAACACAGTAGAGGATTTTATCGCAGGACGCGATCGGATGTTGGAAATTGGAATTGAAGTTCTGAAGAAAAATATGAATTAGTGACGCGAACTTCGGATTGCAGGAATGCAAAATGGGCGCCCTTGGCGCCCTTTTTTGTTAGTCTCTCCTTTCGGATCCTTGCCGGGGGGACTCATTCTGGTTCTGTGAGCCGCCTCGGTGATCTCCCGTCCGGATAGGTCCTGAATCCCTGCGATCAGTTGTCGGAGGGGGCGATGGCTGAGGATGAAAAACCGGTTCAGGCTCCCGGGGTCCCGGAGGCGGCGGTGGAGGAGGTGGCGGTGGCGGGGGCGGCCATGGATCCTGTGGTTGCACAACGACGTACGTTGGATGGTCGATGAAAAGCTGTGTGTAACAGCCTGCAAGTGCGCAGGAAGCGACGAGCAAAAACGTCATTGTTTTCATTGTCATCCCTCTCCGGTCCTCAAGAAATGATCCTCAAAAACGATACCAGGCAGAGAGCCGGATCAAAGGCTGAATTAGACTCGGATGAAGGATTTGAATCGTCTTATGATTGAGCTTCTGTCTATTCGAGGGATCATCGTGCCCCCCATAGTGGACAATGCGGGGGCCAAATTGTTCCCTGCGAAGGAGTTATACGATTTCTTCATTTTTCTCTTGACAATGTGATATTAATATGATATCATTGCGATATCACACTCAAGGAGATTGCAATGATAACAATGACTGAATCATCGGCCCGCAGAATGAACGGTTACATGTTTCTTGTTGTTCTGTTCATCCTCGTAGGTCTCAATGCCTATTTGATCTACTGGATGGCTCTCAATCAGGAAGTGCAGGGACTCTGGGTCGAAATCCCCCTCTTTCTCTACACCATCATCCATATGGTGGGATTCTTTGTCGTCCAACCGAACGAAGGGCGAGTCCTTGTTCTCTTTGGCAAGTACATAGGCTCTGTCCGGGATTCGGGTTTTTTCTGGGCAAATCCTTTTGCCATCAAAAAGCACGTTTCATTGAGAATTCGCAATTTCAACAGCGACAAGATAAAAGTGAATGATAAGCATGGCAATCCGATAGAAATCGCCGCTGTCGTTGTTTGGCGAGTTGTCGACACGTCGAGAGCTCTTTTCGATGTGGAGGATTTCGAAGAGTTCGTGGGAATCCAGAGTGAAACGGCGATACGAGGTCTTGCCTCGAGTTATCCCTATGATTCACAAAGCGAAGATACTGCCTCCCTTCGCGGCAATCCTCAGCTTATTGCCGAACAACTCCAAAAAGAGGTCCAGACCCGTCTTCAAGTCGCAGGAGTCGAAGTGACAGAATCCCGAATAAGCCACCTGGCTTATGCTCCTGAGATTGCCCAGGCAATGCTCCGCCGTCAGCAGGCACAGGCGATTATCGACGCCCGAAAAAAGATTGTCGAGGGAGCCGTAGGCATGGTTCACGACGCGCTTCGCCTTCTCAGTGAGTCGCACATTGTCGAACTCGATGAGGACAAGAAGGCCACCATGGTGAATAACCTCATGGTTGCACTTGTTTCCGAGACTGCCGCCCAGCCGATTATCAACACGGGGACACTGTATCAATGAGCGAAAAGAAGAAATTCCTCCTTCGTGTAGACGAAGATGTGTATGCGGCTCTGGAAAAATGGGCCGCAGACGACCTTCGCAGCGTCAACGCACAGATCGAATTTCTTCTCACGGAAGTGCTGAAGCAATCGGGGAGAGTCAAGCAAGGCGAAGAAAGAAAGAAGAAATCATGAAACCGCTTCCCGTACTGGATGGGGCGACCATCAAGTTCATTCAGAAAAGCATCTGGAAACGTCACTATGAGTTTGCGGCAGGCGACACCATTATCGGAACGTTTTCGTTTCCGCATGTCTTCAGCGATCAAATCAATATTGAACACGGCGAACACCGATGGGTCATAAATACAAAAGGTGTGTTCAATCCTGTCGCGATGGTCCGGATGGAGGACGCGAAGAAGCCGATTGCTACAGTCTCACTGAAGCAAACACGAGGGACGTACGCTCTCAAGCTTCCGCGGTATCGGACTGTGAGGTTGACAACCAACATGTGGAAGTCGGAGTATGTACTGAAAACGTCGATGAACGCGACCCTTTTCACCCTGAAGCTTCAGCAGTTTCCGAGATTCAGCGGCGAGTTCACCGTTGAGAAACAAGCGGAGCTTCTCCGCGAATATCCCTGGCTCGTGTACCTCGTTGCCTACATTGCCCTCCTTGCACAACGCAAACATGGATAGAATTTCTTTGAAAGGAATGCGATGAATAATCCGCTCAAGAAGGTGTTGTTCTTCACCGGTTTGACGTTCCTGGTATGCCAGGCCATTTCTGCTCAGACTTCCCGCATCGCGGGCGACTGGCAGGGCTCGTTGAAGATTCAGTCGTTCGAACTTCGTATTGTGTTCCATCTTCAGGTGACAAAAGAAGGGAATTGGAAGGCTACTATGGATAGTCCCGATCAGGGTGCGTCTGGAATCGTCGTCGATTCAGTGTACTTCGAAAATGAAACCGGCCGGCTTGTCGTAGGAGCAGTACGCGGCGAATACGAGGGAAAGCTCGATCCTGGAGATTCACTGATGAATGGAGTATGGAGGCAGAGCGGTATGTCATTCCCACTCAATCTTAAGAAGACAGCGGAGCCCGTTGTGGTGAAAAGGCCGCAGGAGCCAAAACCTCCTTATCCGTACAATGAAGAGGATGTCTCTTTTCCCAATGCCGAGGCAGGAATCACCCTTGGCGGCACACTGACGTTTCCGAAATCCGGAGGACCCTTCGCGGCTGCCGTGCTCATATCGGGCTCGGGCCAACAGGATCGCGATGAAAATATCTTCAATCACAAACCGTTCAAGGTGATTGCGGATTACCTCTCAAGGAATGGAATTGCCGTCTTGCGGTATGACGACCGGGGGAAGGGAGGGTCGTCGGGAGATTTTGCCTCAGCGACAACGATGAACTTCGCCTCAGATGCAAAGGCCGCCGTCGCGTACCTTCGGACCCGCAAGGAAGTGGACCGCGGGAAAATCGGACTCATCGGGCACAGCGAAGGAGGGCTCGTCGCGCCGATGGTGGCGAGCACCTCGCGGGATGTTGCATACATTGTTCTGCTTGCCGGCCCTTCGATTTCGGGGAAGGACATTATTCTTCTGCAGGATTCGCTCATTTCCCTGGCAAACGGCGTCAGTGTCGACAAGATCCGAAAGAATCAAGATCTCGGCAAGAAGATGTACTCGATCATTGAATCCGAAAAGGATACGTCTCTCCTGAAGGACAAGCTCAGAAAGTTCATGAGGAGTGCTTCGGATGAACTTGGAGACACGACCGTTACAGAGGATCAAAGGGAGGCTGGGATTGAGCGCAGCGTCCAGCAGATTTCATCGCCGTGGTTTCGTTTCTTTCTCTTCTATGACCCCGTTCCTGCTCTGGAGAAGGTTCGATGCCCGTTGCTCGCTTTGAATGGTGAAAAGGATCTTCAGGTTCCCGCGCGGGTGAACTTGGAGGGAATCAAGCTGGCTGTTCTCCAGGGTGGCAACTCTCATGTGACAGCCACAATGTTGCCTGACCTCAACCATCTGTTCCAGCACGCGACAACAGGTTCACCAGTGGAGTATGCGAGAATCGAAGAAACCTTTGCCCCCGAGGCATTGTCAACGATCAAGGTATGGATCCACTCGACGCTTCAACTGAAGTAAAAGGTCCTCGTGGAAAAACTCTACAAAGGGAGTACAGAGGATAGACGAAGAACACGGAGGACAGCATCTTCGAGCTTTGTGACTTCTCAGTGTCCCGTGTGTAACATCTGAATGGAAACAAAAAAAGGACCGCGTTGGAAAGCGGTCCTTCTCACTCTTGTACGACGGGTTAGATTCTAGTCTTCCATCTCCATCCTCATTCCCCTCATCGGCCGGTTCATATTCCTCTGAAATCCGCCTCTCATCATACCCATTCGTCCGATTCTTCCCATCCGCCCGCGCATCCCCATCTGTGCACGATGCTCAAGTGTGCGCTTCCAGACTTTTTGCTGTTCAGGCGTGAGGAGCTTGTTGATCGAAAACCAGACGCTGAGACGTTTTGACTGCGCCTGATTTCGCAGGGCTCCAATGTCGCTGATCTTCTTTTCGAGGGCAGACTGGCTTGGATTGTCTGCCTTCATGAGGTCCTGAAGTTCTACACGCGCTTTCGCAATTTGCGAGAACCTGTCGATCTGTTCCTTCTTTGCATCACTGTGGATCTTGTCGATCTCTTTCTTCTGTTGATCGGTCAGTTTGAGTTCACCCATGATCGCCTGATGCATCGGTCTGTCAAATGCCTGGGGATGACCCTGCCGTGCAGAGAGTGTAAAAGCAAGGCTGAACGTGGCGATGAGCGATCCAATCATGATTCGGTTTTTCATTATTTCTCCTTTGTTGATTTCTTTGGTTATTAGACACAGGCCGAAGCGGCGGGTTTAATCGATCGTCAATACCTGCTTGAAAAGGTGTGTTTTTCTGATCCTGTGGGGGAACGAACCCCACTAAGGTAGTGTTCAATCCTTTGATAATTTCCCCGGTGGGGGATTCATCCATATCAAAACAGGAGGCTTCATGGTACGACGTATTCTCTTCACGGCATGTATTGTTCTGGGCCTGGTTGCAGGGGCGTTTGCCCAAATGCCCACAGGCCTGCAGGCAGATCTGGTTGGACAAATCAAAGACGCAGAAACAAAATTTCTGGCGCTTGCCGACGCAATGACACAGGAACAGTACGCATGGCGCCCTGCGGAAGGTGTCCGGTCTGTCGGCGAAGTCTACGTGCATATCGCCGTTGCAAACATCAACATCCTGAAAATGATCGGTGCACAACCCCCCATGGCTGTGGACCGCGGCATGGAGAAATCTGTGACCGACAAAACCAAGATCATCGAAATGCTCAAGAAATCATTTCAGCACGCGAAAGACGTTGTCTCCAAAGTGTCTGACGAAGATCTGGCAAAAGCAGTCAAAATGTTCGGGCAGGATGCGACGTATCGGGCCGTGATTGTCCTTGTGGCAACTCACGCGCATGAACATCTTGGACAGTCAATTGCCTATGCGCGCACGAACAACGTTGTACCGCCCTGGTCAAGAGGCGGCATGTAGTCCAGGCTGAGAGCGATGCACAACAAAGAAGGCGTCGAATCGACGCCTTTTCTTTTTGAGGCTACTTCTTTCCACGCCGCCTCGTTCGGCCCTTTCCACTTCTTCTTCGTGCGGGCTTCTTCTTCCGGCGTGTCGAAGCACGTTCAGTGCTTTTTACAATTCCAAAAATATTTCCATCCGGATCCCTGAATTGCGCGAATGTCACCATGTTGGGGATTTCCGTCACGGGGACGACGACGGTCGCTCCCATCGAGACTGCTCTGTTGAGCGTCTCCTGGGGATCGTCGACTTCCGCGTAGACGGTCAGAAGATTCGGTGCGTCGCCGCGACTTCCTCCTATTCCGCCATTGATACCCTGCTTGGATCCTGTGAGAACCAATCCATACTCCATTTCCTTCGCTGAGTTGATCTGCCAGCCGAAGAGACTTTTGTAGAAGTCAAACACCTTTGATGGATTTCTGGTGTTGATTTCCCAATGTACAATTGGCGCGCCCATCGTAAGACTCCTGTGATTTATTGGTTATGAAAGCGAATGGCTAGAGCTTCGTTTCCATCCTGCTAAAACAGTCAGTCGCGAGATTGGTTCCGCACTTCCGTGACTGTCCAGAGAAGTTCGGTCAATGGATCAAATGTGAGATCGGAAGGGCGCCCGCCATTCCAGGGAATGCGCACGACTGTCTCAGCCATCGCAGGAATCTCGATTGCCGTGGTGACGGGTTTGCTGTTTTCCTCTGTTATGGCAAGCCTCAGGAGAAAGCGATAGGGGGGAGCGCTTGCGTCCTGTTTGATTGTGAGGAGAATCGCACGCAGGTTCTCCCGATACTCCCATTGGAGTGACGTTCGAATATATCCCGGACGGCGCAGCCACTGATCGAAAAACCATGCGAGCTCCGTTCCCGAGCTTGCCTCCATGGATCTCCGGAAGTCTGAGGAAAGGGCTGACTGATGTCTGTATTGCTCGTAGTACTGGCGCATTCCTTTGTAGAATGCCGTGTCCCCAATGGTTGCTCGGAGCATGTGGAGCACCCATGCGCCTTTTTGATAGCTATTGGAATTGAGAAGAGCCATCAGATTCGTTTCGGCGGTGTCGATGATAGGCCGACGCGCTGTGGTTTGTGAACGGATGATTTCTGCTCTCATATTCGCCATCGAGCCCCGGAATGCCGAATCTCCTTCGTCATGCCGTCTCCAAAGTTCAGTCCAATACGTTGCGAAGCCTTCGGAGAGCCACAGATGCGGCCAATCGAGCGGAGTGACGGCATCACCGAACCACTGATGTGCGGTCTCATGCGCAATAAGGCTTGTGTTGATCTGTCTTCGACGGAATCCCTCGTCATAATAGAAAATGATGCTCGCATTCTCCATCCCGCCGTATTTTGTGGAGCTCTGCACGTGGTCAAGCTTCTCATAGGGGAACGGTCCTATCGTTCTGCAAAAGAATTCAACGATATCGCCGGCTCTGTCAAAAGGACCGGGCATATACTCGCGGTCTTCGGGGGCGGTATAAACCGTCTGTTGCACGCCACCGCCAAACTCACTCAGTCCCCGGGCCCTGATGCCGAGACTTGTTGATACAAGCGGAGCCACTGCAATGACCATCAGGTAGGTGGGGATCGGACGATGTGATCGCCATACTGTTTTCCGCCGGAGATTCAGGGATTGGTCCCCAACCGGGGAGGATTCAATGAGGGCACCATTGGCGATGACGGTTCGACCTGCCGGAGCGTCGATGTTCCAGGTGACGGTGGCCTTATCGCTTGGATGATCAATTGCTGGCAGCCAGAACCGGGCGCGGTCGGGCCAATTGTCACCAAATGCCGTCCAGCGACTACCGGTTTTTCTCATGATCAAACCGTCCCTCACGAACCCCTCATACTGCACATCTATCACAAATGTGTCAGGAACCGCGTGCCCCGCGAGTGCCACCGACACAGATGTACTGTCGCGGTGAAGAGCGACGGTATGATCGTCAACCCTGACTCCAGTTACGAGAAGATCGATGAGATCGAGGCGGAGAACCGGTTCCGGCGCAAATCGTTTCACCGCTATTCGCGCAGTTCCCCGGATGTAAGATCCTGTGTCGGGGATTGTAAGCGAGAAGTCATAGTGAAGAACGTCGAAACCAGGCCTGTAGGGATGACGTGATTCCTGTGAAAAGCCCGTGCCGGCGACGGTCAGGCAAATGACGAATATGCAGTGAATTCTGCCGGCGGTGGTTGTTCTCACAGTGCTGCGAATGTACGGGGCGGGGGAAGGAGAATCAAGGAAAGTCGCATGCGAAAAGGAACTCCGGCGACAGACTTTGGAGGAGAGAGGCGAGCCGCTGGATTGTCTTTCGTGTGATAGTCATCACCGATCAAGCCCCACACATTCGTCCATTTTTTGAAAGAATTCCCCATTACCGTGTAATCTTTTCCTTCGAGGGACTTCAAGGTGGAACTGTTTACCGCAACTCATTGCATATTTCAAAAAAAACACGAATGGTGTGGAAGGCACGAATTTTGAAGTATTTCTGTCAACAATTTCCTCCCAGAAATGGACTGGCATAAGTCAAGTTCCCTGCAGCTTGTTATCAATGATCTGAATGAGATTGCCGCTGACGCTTATCGGCATCGTATTCGCACTCGCGCAAAGAAGGGTGGAAACGGTGTTTACGACACGAGCAACGGCGGCTTTGTCTTTCTTCTCCCTCGGCGCCACGATTTGAATCAAAGGGCGCGTTTCGAGGTTGTCAAAATCTTGCCGGATGCGATCGTGCTGAAGGCTGTCTCTCTTGAAGATCCGGCATGCTTTCTGAAGGCCATCGTTGACGGGCGAGGACAACTGACCCACATTGAGTTTCCCACCTTCAGTGGATTCTCGGCGAGACCCTCTCCCAGTGAACAGCACCAGACTGTTGCAATTGTTGCTCCGCCATCACTCTCCCGCCTTCTCAAAGTCTATGAGGATCTCTGACGATGAACATTGCATTGACACTTGTTATTATCGTTCTTTTCTACTTGAGCGCCCTCTTTCTTTTCATGCGATTCTTTGCCTTCGTCAGAGGCTGCGATTTGGAGATGAGGACGATGATCGGTAATCGGAGAATTCCCCGTCAATTCCCTTCTCTTGCCCCAAGAAAGAAGAGAACAAGAAAGGCAAGAACCCCGAGGTTTGCCCCCGCCTAAGGTTACATCCGCAGAAACATTTTGCCCGGCAGTTGTTTCACCAATCCTTTGAATTCCAGTGAAAGAAGCGACACGAGCGTATCCGGCGTTGACAGTTGTGCGCGATCGGAAATTGCATCAATGTGGATGGGATCCTCACCGAGGAGACTATGAATGGTCTGTTCGAAAAGCGTCAGCTGGGGGAGGGGACGAGGCTCGTTGTTTCGCTTGAGAATGGGCCTGAGCTTGACATGGAGTTCTTCCACGATGTCTTCAACCGAGTTGGTGAGTGTCGCTTGTCCTTCACGTATAAGTTTGTGCGTCCCAGAGCTCCTTTTTTCAAAAATGCTGCCTGGAACGGCAAAGACCTCCCTGTTCTGATCAAGTGCCGTCGTTGCAGTGATCATTGCCCCCCCGTCTTCCAGTGATTCGATGATGATGGTTCCGAGAGTCAGGCCGCTGATAATGCGGTTGCGACGCGGGAAATGCGGTGCATCGGGTTTTGTGCCCATGGGAAACTCTGAAACGACGGCGCCCGAATCCGCAATGCGATGCATGAGTTCCCGGTTCTCGGGGGGATATGGGACGTCGAGACCTGATCCGATCACTGCCAGCGTGCGCCCTTTGGACGTAAGAGTCGTTACATGGGCAATTGTGTCAATACCGCGTGCCAGGCCGCTGACGATGGTCAGTCCAAGCCCCGAGAGAGCGGCCGCAAAGGATTCGGCTGATTTTTGGCCGTACGGGCTCGGGGTTCGCGTTCCGACTATTGCCAGAGAAAAAGCGTCGCGCGGTTCAAATCTGCCGAAAACGAAAAGCAGAGGTGGGGGATCATGGATCTTCTTGAGGAGGTCAGGGTAATTGTTGTCCCAGAGAGTGATGATGTTCGCTCCGGCTTTTTCCATCATTCGGAGCTGATCATCGGCAAAGCGTCCATCTGCATCATGCGCAATGGCAGTGGCAAGAGATGCGTCGATTCCTTTCACGCGAATGAGTTCGCGGGCACTTGCCCTGAGAACGTTTTCCGGGCTCTTGAAATGGGTCACGAGCGACCGGATCTTCAGCGGGCCAAGGCGAGGAATGGAAGAAAGGCAGAGAAGACTGCGGACATCGGACATGATCCCCCCAAAACGGTATGATTATTCTTCGATTGAGAAATCGTCGACAACGGCCACAATGACTGTGTGGACCGGAATATCTTTACGTTGAAGCACCTGTTGCGCCCCCGCCCCCTCCTGGATGGCAAGGACCGTGTCACCCACCCCCGCATCAACATCGTCAACCGCGAGAATGTCCCGGCCGCTCAACGTGCCGTCGAGGTTCATCGGCTGAATGAGAAGGAGTTTGCGATCCTTCAGCGAATGGTGCTTCTGAGTTGAGACAATCGTACCGGTTACCTTGCAGAGTATCATCGTTGATCACGCGAGGATTGTTCGACAGGATGGAGGGCAGCGCGGCTGAACTCGGAGACAAGGCCATCCGCCTGTGTCTTGTCAGGAGCTTCCGCAATAACCCGGAGAATGGGTTCCGTGTTCGATTTCCGAATGTGTACCCATGAGTCCGGAAAGTCAATCTTGAGGCCGTCTATTGTCGTGGCGGTCCCTTTCTGTGAAAACTGTCGATTGAGCCGGTCAAGGATTTCATCGGGATTGAGCGATCCGATCTCAATCTTCCCTTTGGTAATAGAATATTGAGGAAGGGATTTCTTGAGCTCGGACATGGTTCCTCCGAATTCTGCGAGGTGCTGGAGTGTGAGGCCAATCCCGACGGGGGCGTCCCGGCCGAGATGAACCTTTGGCAGGATGACCCCGCCGCTGCCTTCTCCTCCGATCAGAGCGCCAATCTCCTTCATTTTTTTTGCCACATTGATCTCGCCCACAGCGGTTCGAATGGACTCGGCACCGTACTGTCGGGCAATGTCGTCGACTGCTCTGGTGGTGGAGAGGTTCGTGACGACCCGTATGGGAATGCCTGTGTTCCTTTTCCGCTTCGATGCTGATTGTGTTTCCCGTTCGAGGACGAATTTGACAATGCTTGCGATTGTGTACTCTTCGCCGAAGGGATCGCCCCGTTCATCGATCAGCACGAGCCTGTCGACATCGGGATCCACAGCAATGCCTAAATCGGCTTTTTCATGTTTGACCCGGCGTCGAAGCGACGTGAGATTTTCCGGGATGGGCTCTGGTTCATGAGAAAAGACCCCGGAAAGATCGCAGTTCATCTCAATAACCCTGCATCCGAGTTTCTTAAGGAGCTGTGGTACGATGACGGCGCCGGCAGCGTTCACGCAATCCACCACCACCTTGAATTTTCTTCGGCGGAGTGCACGAAGGTTGAGGTAAGGAAGATCGAGGATGCTCCTGATATGCTCCTCGATGAATTGTTCACCGGTTGTGTGGCGCCCCATTTTGTCCCAGGGGACGTACGTCCTCTTTGCCGAATCTGCGAGAGCCCAAAGTGCGCGGTTTTGATCGGCATCGAGGAAAAGGCCAGTGGAGTCAAGGAACTTAAGCCCGTTCCAAATCAGCGCATTGTGACTGGCCGTTATTGAGATGCCACCTGCAGCTCGCGAGCGTTCAACGGCGAGCTGAACCGTCGGAGTCGAACAGACTCCAACGGCTGTGACGTCGCATCCCATGGAGAGAAGAGTGGATGAAACGATGTGAGCGATGGGCTTTCCCGTGATTCTCCCGTCTCGGCCGATAATGATCCTTCCCCTGTTGCAGTGTTCCGCAAAAGCCGATGTGTATTTGACAATCGTCTCAGGCGTAAAACTCGAGCCGACAATCCCCCGAACACCGGAAATACTGACCATTAAAGACACAATCGCTCTCAAAAAGTGCCGAGGAATGTACACAATGAGGGGGGGAGAAGCAACCTTGAATGTTATCACGTGCTTGAGTACTTTTGAAACGAGAAAGATGTCTGATGCAACTTGAGGATAAAGACAAGAGAGAGCTTCTCCGGATTGCCCGGTCGAGCATCGAATCGGTTCTCCGCAGGTCTCCCGATGAATCCAACGCGGCCCAGTCGGGCGAACTGCTGGAACTGCGGGGAGTCTTTGTTACTTTGCGAAAGAAAGGTGAATTGAGAGGCTGCATTGGTTATGTCGAGCCCCGCTTTCCGCTTGCACAAGCGGTGCAGGAAGTTGCCGTGAAGGCGGCTATGGAGGATCCGAGGTTTCTTCCCCTCTCACTCAAGGAACTTGCATCGACTGATATAGAAATCTCAGTGCTTTCTGCTTTGGCCAAGGTCGACGATCCACAGGCAATCGAAGTCGGGAAGCACGGCCTTGTTCTTGACGCGGGATTTGCCCGAGGGCTTTTGTTGCCGGGAGTTCCTCTCGAGTATCACTGGACGCGCGAAGAATTTCTTAACCATACGGCAACCAAGGCAGGACTTCCTGCCGATATCTGGAGGACTGGGCAGGTGAGAATCTATTCTTTCACGACGGAAACGTTCTCCGACACGGAACTTCAACACGTTCATTAGTATGGCAACGGTCCGGCAT
Organism: Bacteroidota bacterium; assembly: GCA_035286705.1. Classification (GTDB taxonomy): domain Bacteria; phylum Bacteroidota; class Ignavibacteria; order UBA10030; family UBA10030; genus JACPLA01. The sequence continues at coordinate 17,036 of DATECW010000143.1, read as the reverse complement.
CCGGCAGTTTCGGGGCTGTTTTATCCCGACCTTCGGGCAGTTCTCACCAGGAATGTTGATGAGCTGCTGCTGCGTGCGGCCTCGCGTCCGCAGCGCGGAAAGCTGCGCGGCGTTATTGCGCCGCATGCGGGATACGTTTATTCCGGGTACACGGCCGCGGTCGGATACAAACTCCTGAAAGACAAGTCCTATGATTCCGTCATTATTGTCGGGCCAAGCCATCGGGAATATTTCAACGGCGTTTCGATCTACAACGGAGACGCCTTTAGAACCCCATTGGGGGATGTTGACGTCGATCATGCACTGCGCGAACGATTAGTCCAGGAATGGGCCAAGATCATGGTAACTGAAACAGGCCATAGTGCGGAACATTCGGTCGAAGTTCAGTTGCCTTTTCTTCAACGTCGCCTTGGATCGTTTTCTTTCGTCCCGATCGTCATGGGGGACCAGCGAAGTGAGCTCTGCGATCGCCTTGCAGATGCCATCGGCAAGGCCTGTGCTGATAAGAATGTTCTGCTGGTGGCGAGCAGCGATCTTTCGCATTATCATCCCTACAAAGAGGCAGTAGAGCTCGACCGCGGGGTTTTGAAGGAAATCGAACTCTATGATGCCGATGGATTGATGAAGAAACTGGAGTCAGATGAAGTCGAGGCATGTGGTGGCGGACCCATTGTCACCATCATGAAGGCAGCCCGACAACTCGGAGCAAATTCCTCGCATATCCTCCACTACTGCAATTCCGGGGACGTATCGGGGGAAAAAGACGCTGTGGTAGGATACGTCTCAGCTGCTCTTTTTCAGGAAGAATAATTGCCCGGTAAGAACAAGAAGCTGAATGTAACTGTCGTTGGGGCAGGAAGTGTCGGATCGACACTGGCCTTCTTGCTAAAGAGACGCGGGCATTTCATCGTCTCTGTCATCAGTAAAACGAAAAAATCGGCCCGCTCGCTTGCGGCACGCGTTGGCTGTCATGTTGCAAGCGATGATGTCTCTGAGATTTCCCCGAAAACCTCCTTTCTGCTGATCGCAACGCCGGAAAGTGCCATTGACCGGGTTGCCCGGTCGATTGCCGGTGTTGAGGGCCTCCCATTCAAGCGAATCATTGTTGCCCACACCTCGGGGGCGCTTTCCAGTGATGTCTTGTCGACGCTCAGTCTCCGCGGATCACAAGTGTTCTCATTCCATCCCATTCAATCGTTTCCAAAAAGCAGGCGTGTCCATTTCCCGTACTCCTCGATGAAGGGAGTATGGTATGGGTTCGAGGGACCGGGGAGTGCACGGCCTTTTGCCCGCAGATTGGCAGGCACGCTTGGGGGAAAATTCCTGGAAGTTCCGAAAGAGAAGAAAATTCTGTATCATCTTACTTGTGTTTTTGCCTCGAACTATCCCGTGGTGCTTCTCGGTGCTGTTGAACGGCTTGCAGGGCAGGTTTCGGATGGCGATCTCGCTCCGTTTCGGAAGCTGTTTGAATCGAGCAGCGAGAATGCTTTTCAGTTGGGTGGGGCGAAAGCACTTACGGGGCCGATTGCCCGCGGGAGTATGGGAATTCTGCACAGGCACATGGTTGAGCTGGGTTCAAAGGAACCCGAACTTCTTGCGATATACAGCACTCTCGGTCTGTACGCGCTTGAAATCCTGAGGGAAAAAGGGACTCTGAGCGAGAACGATTTCAGACAAATGGAATCTATCCTTACAGGCACGGATGATCGTTGATTATCACACTCATACTGCATTGTGCAAGCACGCAGAGGGGTCGGTTGAGGACTATGTTCGAAAGGCGGTTGAACTGGGGCTCGACGAAATCGGCTGTTCTGAGCATATACCGATGCCGGAGAAGTTCGATGAAGTTCATAGGATGGACATTGAACAGTACTACTCCGAATACGCTCCGGTCGTCGGTCAGTTGAAGGAAAAGTATGAAGCGAAGCTTACCGTTCGGAGAGGGATTGAAGCGGATTACTATCCGGGTACGGAAGAATGGGTGCGCGGCTTTCTGAAGGAGAACCCGTTCGATTATGTCATCGGATCGGTTCACTTTCTCGGTGAATGGGGATTTGATGATCCCATCTTTGTTCACCATTATGATGAGAGGGATATCGATTCAACCTACGAAGCGTACTATGAGGCCATTAGGAAATCCGCCCGGAGCGGCCTGTTTGACATCATTGGCCATTGCGACCTCGTCAAGAAATTCGGGCACAGGCCGAAGAAGGATATGACGGAAGTAGTGAGGGAGACGATGAAGATCATTGCAGAGCACGGCGTATGCATTGAGATCAACACCTCGGGCTTGAGGAAGCCGGTGAGAGAAATATATCCTTCGGAGTCTATTCTGGCGATGGCGAAGGAATTCGGAGTTCCATTGACCCTTGGGTCGGATGCTCATTCGCCCGAAGACGTGGCAAAGGACTTCGACAAGGCCGTTGCGCTTGTCGAACGCTATGGAGGGGGAAAAATCACTGTGTTTGAGCAACGGAATCGCAGGGAAGTTTCAGTCCACTAATGAAAATGGCAGACGATTATGAGTATCGAAACACTTCTTATCGAACGGAAAAAGAATGTCGCGTGGGTCACGATCAATCGGCCTGACAAGCTGAACGCTCTCAATGCCAGGGCAAAACAAGAGCTGAAGGAAGTTTTTGAAGAGTTGAAATCAGACTCAACTGTCGATGTTGTGATTCTGACAGGCTCCGGCGAGAAAGCGTTTGTTGCGGGAACCGACATCAAAGAGCTCACGCTCCTCAATGCCGAGTCAGGAAAAGAATCTTCGTCGGGCGGTCAGAGAGTCTTTGACCTGATTGAAAATCTTGGGAAGCCGGTCATTGCTGCAGTCAACGGTTACGCGTTGGGAGGAGGTTGCGAGCTCGCGTTGGCCTGCCACATTCGGATTGCCTCAGAGAACGCGAAGTTCGGGCAACCAGAGGTCAATCTGGCTGTCATCCCGGGATACGGCGGGACACAAAGGCTTGCACGACTGATAGGGAAAGGCCGGGCGCTTGAAATGATCCTGACGGGCGATCCGATCGACGCGGCGGAAGCGCTCCGGATCGGCCTGGTGAACAAAGTTGTGCCGGCAGCTCAGTTGTTGTCAACTTGCGAGGCTCTTGCAGAAAAAATCGCTTCGAAAGGGCAAATCGCAGTCCGATTAGCTTTGAAAGCCGTCAACATGACCCAGGAAACCAACCTGAGCGATGGCCAGGAATTGGAGGCGAGCTTGTTCGGTCTTTGTTGCGGTTCAGAGGACTTCCATGAAGGTACAAAGGCGTTCATGGAAAAACGTAAACCATCGTTCAAGAACAAGTAATCTGAGATTTCAAACCCGGAGGAGATTATCAGCAAGGATCAAAAAAACTCTTCGACAGACCAATCGAAGATCATGGAGAAGATTGTGTCTCTCGCGAAGAGAAGAGGATTTGTTTTCCAGTCGAGTGAAATCTACGGCGGATTGAACGGATGCTGGGATTACGGCCCGTTAGGCGTTGAGATGCTGAACAATCTCAAGCAACAATGGTGGCGAACGATGACGTACCGGGAAGACATCGACGGAGTGGACGCCTCGATTCTGATGCATCCCCGCGTTTGGGAGGCTTCAGGGCACGTCGAGAACTTCACCGATCCCATGGTCGACTGCAAACAGTGCAAAACGCGGTACCGGCTTGATACGCTCTTCGATGAATTGTCGGTGAAGAAGAAAAAGGAACTCCTGCGGGATCTCGAGCCTGGGGCTTTCGAGGGCCAGATCAAAGATGATCGTGTCATCGAGGAGTTCGATAAGAGACTGGACCAGGCCGCTGCGATGGTTCGTTTCCTTTCGTGCCCCAATTGCGGGAACAAGGGGACTTTCACCGATGCGCGGAAATTCAATCTTATGTTCAAGACCTTTGTAGGGCCGGTCGAGGATTCCACTGCGGTTGTTTTTCTAAGGCCTGAAACGGCACAGGGCATTTTTGTCAATGTCTTGAACGTACAGTCGGCGTCGCGTCAAAAAATTCCGTTTGGGATTGCACAGATCGGAAAAGCGTTTCGGAATGAGATCAACACGAAGAATTTCCTCTTTCGAACGCGCGAATTTGAGCAGATGGAAATGCAGTTTCTTGTCAAACCCGGGACGGACGACCATTGGTTTGAATACTGGCGGTCGGAACGAATGGGTTGGTTTGAAGTGCTCGGAATGAAGAAAGAAAAGCTCAGGTGGCATCAGCATGCCCCGGGCAAGCTCGCGCACTATGCAAAGATAGCCTACGATATTGAGTATCAGTTTCCTTTTGGATGGGGAGAAATCGAGGGGATCCACAATCGGACGAACTACGATCTTTCACGCCATCAGGAGTTTTCGGGAAAGAGCCTGGAATTCTTCGATGAAGAATCGAAAGAAAAATTCATCCCCTATGTCATAGAGACGTCGGCTGGTGCGAGCCGGTCATTCATGGCATTTCTCGTCGATTCCTACCATGAGGAGGACGCCCCGACCGCAGAGGGCGGGACGGAAACAAGAGTGGTCCTCAAATTACATCCGAAGATTGCTCCGACCAAGGCTGCAATCTTCCCCCTCGTGAACCGCGATGGCATGCCGGAACTTGCCCGTAGAATTGAATCGGATCTGCGCCCTCTCATGAGGGTGTTCTACGATGAAAGCGGAGCCGTGGGGCGTCGATATCGGCGTCAGGATGAAGTAGGCACGCCGTTCTGTGTGACGGTCGATTCTCAGACCCTCCAGGATCAAACGGTGACCGTTCGCCACCGTGATTCGATGCAGCAGGATCGAATCAACAGTTCTCAATTGCGTTCGTATTTCTCGGAAAAACTCCTCTTGTAATGCCCTTCCGATCTCCAGGCAGGTTGCGACGATGGAACGTGTTGGTGTGGCTGATTGTGTGTGGCATCGCCCCTTCTGGTGCCCGCGCGCAGTGGATTCCCGATTCTGTCATCGACACTCGCCTTCAAAAAGGCATTGCTCATATCTACAATCTTGAATTCTATGATGCCGATAAGCAGTTTGATGAAGTGATCCGGTTACGGCCAGAGCATCCGGCCGGGCCTTTTTTCAAGGCGATGACCCAGTGGTGGAGGATCCTGAGCGATTTTGACGATGAATCGCAGGATGACAAGTTTTATGACATGCTTGAAGAGGTCATCGATATGTGCGACAAACTTCTGGAAAAGAATCGAGACGACGTGACGGCTCTCTTTTTCGAAGGGGGCGCGTTGGGTTTCCGGGGCAGACTCCGCGCAAACCGCGGAAACTGGTTTGGGGCCGCGCGCGATGGCATTGCGGCATTGCCGATTGTTCAGAAGGCCTACGAATTGGATCCGAAGAACAATGACATCCTGCTCGGTATCGGAATCTACAATTACTATGCGGATATTATTCCCCGCGAGTATCCGATTGTCAAGCCTTTCATGCTTTTTCTACCGAACGGTGATCGGAAGAAGGGGATCGAGCAGCTCCAGAGCGCTGCCGATCATTCGCGGTATGCGAAAACGGAGGCCCGCTACTTTTTGATGCAGAATTACTTTCTCTACGAGAAGGATCATCGGCGGGCGCTGGCACTGGCGAAGCAGCTGAATAAGGATTATCCGCGCAATCCGGTCTTCCATCGGTACCTGGGTCGCTGTCATGTGAGTGTTGGCAACTGGGATGAAGCATTCCGCGTGTTTTCCGAGGTACTGGATCGGGTAACGCGCAAACAGGTGGGGTATGATTCGTATGATGCGAGGGAAGGGTACTACTATGTTGGGAAGTACTTTTTCACGAAAACCAACGATGCGGATGCGCTTACGAATCTTCAGAAATGCGCTGAACTCTCAGCCGGGATTGACAAGGAAGGTTCGTCGGGATTTACTTCGATGGCAAACCTCTATATTGGCATGATTTATGACATTCAATCCAAGCGTCGCGAGGCGCGGGTTCAATACCGGAAAGTCCTGACGATGAAAGAATTCGAGAGTACGCATGCCGATGCGCGCAAGTTTCTCCAAGAACCCTATAAACGTCCGTTCAGATGATCGAAATATTCCTCTTCGGTCTTGCGGCAGCTGCCGCCGAAATATCGGGCGGAATTCTCATTGTGCTGAGAAAGAGTTGGCCAAGAAGGCTGCAGGAGACACTGCTCGCACTTGGGGCGGGATTCATCCTGGCGCTGGTGTTGATGAAGCTCATCCCTGAGAGCATCAAGGCGATTGGAGAATCAGCCGCACTTATGGTGATGGTGGGTTTTGCAGTCATCCATTTCTTTGAGCACACGGTTGTGGCACATCTTCATTTTGGTGAAGAAACCCATGCCGAAGTGATGGTCTCGAAAGCGGCGACTCTTTCCGCTTTTACAGGTCTCTTCATTCATTCATTCTTCGATGGGTTCTCGATTTCATCCGGGATGCAATTCAACTATTCGATTGGCATCCTGGTTTTTGTGGCGGTTCTGCTGCATAAATTTCCCGAGGGATTGACAATCGGCTCGATCATGCATGCGGCAGGATACTCGAGAAACGTCATTCTTCTTTCTGCGATAGGAATAGGCCTTGCCACAATGCTGGGAGTCATTGCGGTGGTGCTTATGGCGAGGATCGATGAACAATTGGTGGGGATGGCGTTTGCCTTCTCGGCCGGGGCTGCGATGTACGTCGGTGCCAGCGATCTGATACCGGAGATCAACAAATCAAAAGATAGAATCCCTCCGCTGGTTGTGTTCGCGGGGATGCTGCTTTTTTATCTTACAGATCGGATTGTTGAGGGGTTGTTACAACCGTAACGCGGATGTGTTAGAAATTCATCCCGACAGATATTCTGTGAATGCTGCCTATCTTGCCGTATGAATTGAGGGCGTAGTCAATCAAGTATTCCTGAACCAATATCCCTCCGCCGAAAGAAAATCCCGCCAGACCGGATGTTGTGCCGAGCTTCAGTTCTCTTCTCTGTTCATTGTTAAAGCCCACTCTCAAACGCACCGATTCGCTCATCAGGAATTCGGCTCCGAGCGAAAAAGCACTCAGCCGATCCAGGAAGGAATCCTGCTGCTCGTTGAGTTTGTGAAAGTTGAGATTGAGCAGCACCGGGAGGTGTTCAGGTCGTTTTGTGACGCCAACAGTGATGTCGAGCGGCAGGTTTTCGCGCACACCGGCGTATGTGTCAAGTTGGGCCCCGAGATGCCGAATGCTCAGTCCGAGAGTGATCTGTTCGGCGGGAATCTGGTAGAGCGCGCCCGCGCCAAGGGCGATTGCCGACGATCGGAATCCGCTAATTGAAGAATGTACGAACTCCAGGGCTCCGCCGATGCTGAGGTTTTCTTCGATCAGTGTTCCCCAGCCGACAGTCACAGCGAGGTCGCTCGCGCCGAAGGTGCCAAGCACATTCATCGATTCATCTGTTTCGTCGAATGATCCGTAGTCAATGAAGCTGATACCTGCTGCAAATGTGCCCCAATCGGGGATGGACTGTGCGTACGAAAGTGAGCCCGCGTTGATGTCGAGGAGGTGTTTGAGGAAGCTGACCGATCCGGCCGGCCCTTCGAGTGTAGCGAGCGCTCCAGGATTGTAGAAAACCAAATTGGGGTCGTTTGTCATCGAGACGAAGCTTCCATTAAGGGCAGAGGCCCTGGCATTCATATCCAGTCGAAGGAAATCAAATGTACCGTGGTGCTGGGCGGAAGCGTCGAGAGAAAGGACCAGCGTGCAGAGAATGATGCAGACGACTTTCATCAACAAAATCTACTGAAGAAAAGAGTGAATTTCAAGATTAGAGGATCGCGACATTCAGATTGCGAATCTTGGAGATTTTCCCTATATTGAAGCCGTTCAAATGATTGATTGGAGGTTTTTGATGAAGCCGGGAATTCATCCTGAATACAAGCGTTCGATGGTGACGTGTGTGTGCGGCAACACGTTCGAAACGCGTTCCACAGTAGGTAACCTACATGTTGAAATTTGCTCGAACTGCCATCCGTTTTTTACCGGAAAACAGAAACTTGTGGATTCCGCCGGGCGCGTCGAACGGTATACGAAAAAGTATGGCAAGCGGCAAAAGCCGGAAGCGGCCTCTGCATCGACTTAAGAATCATTGATGTGAACGGGCGGCGGAATGTATTGATACAATGCATTCCGCTTTTTCATTTCTGACCGCGGAGAAATATCGTGCTTGTAACGATCAAACAATCGTATGAGGAAATGAGCATAGTGGCAGCCCGCATGGTTGCTGACCGGATACGACGGAAACCGAGCCTTATTCTCGGCCTTGCAACCGGAAGCACTCCTCTGGGTCTCTACAAAGAGCTGGTCCGAATGCACAAAAGTGAAGGGTTGAGTTTTTCGAAAGTGACAACGTTCAACCTCGACGAGTATATCGGCCTCCCAAGAACCCATGATCAAAGCTATTTTTATTTCATGTGGGAGAATCTTTTCAAACATATTGACGTTGACCGGCGTTTCATTTACGTGCCGGATGGAATGGCCCCGGATATCGAAGCGCACTGCGATTGGTATGAATCGGAGATCCAAAGGGTGGGCGGCATCGACCTGCAGATTCTCGGAATCGGAGCGAACGGGCACATCGCGTTCAACGAGCCGGGTTCTTCGTTGGGATCACGGACAAGAATCAAGACGCTGACCGATCAGACGGTGAAGGATAATGCGCGGTTCTTCCAAACGATGGATGAGGTTCCCAAAACCGCCATCACAATGGGAATCGGCACAATCATGGAAGCGAAAGAGGTCGTGCTGATGGCCAGCAAGGCCTCGAAGGCCGAGGCGATTCGCGCTGCCATCGAGGGTCCCGTCACTCACATGGTTCCTGCTTCAATCATCCAAATGCACCGGAAAGCGTACGTCATCGTGGACAAGGAAGCTGCGTCAAAAGTTACTCATTCCTTTCGAGGATAGCATGGCCCCGACCATATGCCTGTTTGAAGACAATCACGCAACAAGACTCCTGCCACTTGTTTATTTCCGTCCCGTCTACAATCTCAAATGTGGAATTCTCTCACTCAAGGAAAAGATCCTCCATGTGTTTCCAAAAGCTGTGGTCACGCTTCACTGCCGCGGCTATCTTACCGAATACATGCGGTTACGCAATCCAGACTTCCGCGTCAACGAACTTCCGACCGGCGACACATTATTTCTGAACGGACGCACTATCGTTGACGAAGCACTCGCGAAGCAATTGTCCGACGGGCGCGATGATCACGTGTTCATGGCCGGCGACGATGTCGTTGCAGCAAGGGTTCAGGCGAGCAATCTCGGCCGCGTCCGCGGCAAAATAGGTGATCCGATTTCAGCGGGTCTCTTCGATGGGATGCCGAGGAGCACAGTGAATGCAACCATGATTTCGTATCCATGGGATCTCGTTCGACATAACGGAGATGAGTTGGTGAAAGACTTCGGTCGACTGATGAAACGAGTCAAGGGGAAACGCATCAGAGGCGATGTTTCGAAGGGTGCACACGTTCTTGGCCGAAATGATATTTACGTTGGCGAGGGCGCATGCGTGAATCCCGGGGTTGTCCTTGATGCAGAAGAGGGGCCTATCTACATTGGGAAGAAAGCAAGGATTTTCCCCCAGGCGACAATTCTAGGCCCGGTTTCCGTGGGGGATCAGTCATGGGTCAAAGTGGGCGCTCAAATTTATGAACACACGAGTATAGGTCCTCTGTCGAAGGTGGGAGGAGAGGTCGAAGAGACCATTATTCACGGATATTCGAACAAGCAACACGGCGGATTTCTGGGGCATGCATATATTGGGGCGTGGGTTAATCTTGGCGCCGACACCAATAACAGCGATTTGAAAAACAACTATGGAAATGTGCGCGTGAGCATCGGGGATGAACTCGTCGACACCGGCATGCAGTTCGTCGGGCTTACGATGGGTGATCATTCAAAGAGCGCGATCAATTCGATGTTCAACACCGGAACTGTCGTTGGGGCAAGCTGTAATATTTTCGGGTATGGCTTTCCGCCGAAATACGTGCCGTCCTTCTCCTGGGGCGCTGCAGGTGAAACGTTTACGACATACGGTGTCGACAAGGCAATTGATGTCGCCAGAAGGGTGATGTCCCGAAGGAAGGTCGCTCTTGCCTCGCCCGAAGAACGGTTGTTCAAGAAAGTCTTCGAACTCACAAGCGACGAAAGGCGACGGCGCGGCATGCCGGCATAGGTCAAGGGATGGCCAACGAAGAGCTCCAGACAGACGCAATCAAGAAGGTGGATCTTTACTCGGGCCCTCGCGGCACCGCCGTCAAGATCCTGAACCGGATCGAGAGGTCCGATGCCTATCTGGATCGAATGATCGATTCCGAACTCCGGTCGAACGAAATGAACGAGCTCGACAAAGGGCTCATGAACGAGATCGTGACCGGTGTGATTCGGTGGCGTGCGAAGGTCGACTGGGTCTTGACAGGATTCTTCCACGGCAACTTCACGAAGGCGGAAACAAACATCAAGAATGCGCTCCGCGTCGCCATTTATCAGATTCTCTTTCTCGACAGGGTTCCGCATTCTGCTGCCGTCAATGAGTCGGTCGAATTCATCAAACGCCTTCGCGGCCAGAAAGTGGCCGATCTGGTGAACGCCGTTCTCCGCAACATTCTTCGGAACCTTGAGAATATCCGCTATCCGGATCCGAAGGAGAACCAAATTCAATACCTCGCGGTAGTGCAATCGCATCCCCAGTGGGTCGTGAAGCGATGGGTTCAACGATTCGGCTTCGAAGAAACAATGAACCTGTTGGAAGCGAACAACGTGCGGCCCGATCTCACCTTGAGGGTGAACAGAATGAAAATCGATTTCAACTATTTTCTTTCAAAACTCGAAGAACTTCAGGTTCAGTTCGCCCGGTCGGCCTATCTTGATTTCTTTGTGCGCGTGAAACATATGGCAGGAATCGGGGCATCCGAAATGTTTCGGCAGGGCTTCTTTGTGGTTCAGGATGAAAGTGCCGGCCTCGCAGTCAGGCTTCTCGATCCCCAGCCGGGAGACCGAGTCATCGACCTTTGCTCTGCACCGGGCGGCAAGACAACCTATGTCGGTGAGTTGATGCGAAACAGCGGTGAAATCATTGCCGTTGACCGGTATGAAACACGGTTGAATTTGGTGAAAAATGCGTGCCAGCGATTGGGCATTGCCAACGCTCATTTCGTCGTCGCGGATGCGACAGAGATTGCGCTGCCTCCAGGAGACAGGGTATTGGTCGACGCACCGTGTTCAGGCCTCGGGGTTCTTGCGAAGAAGCCCGATTCAAAATGGCGGCGTGAAGCCGAGGATCTCGACGCACTCTGCGACCTTCAGCGGAAGATTCTTGACAATGCGGCAACCATGGTGAAGCCCGGCGGGACTCTGGTGTACTGCACCTGCACAACCGAGCCGGAAGAAAATCTCGGAGTCATTCGTTCATTCCTCGAACTTCATCCCGACTTTTCAATCGACCCGGCTTCTCAATTCGTCGATTCCAGGCTTGTTCACCCCGAGGGATTTGTGGAGACATTTCCTCACCGCCACCAGATGGACGGCTCGTTTGGTATCCGTCTCAAAAAGGGGACAAGCTGAGTCAATTCTTTTTTGTTTGCAAAGCGGATTCTCTCTATATTTCTTCCGCTTCGTTTTCCTCTCTTTTGAACTGTCCTCAAAAAGAAAGAGGCCTCCCTATGCGCTCTCTCGTTCTCAGCACTCTCCTCCTCGTTTCTCTGGGATTTCTCCCTCCGCCTGCACCGTCCTTCATTGACGAACCGCTGGTAGCGACATTTTCCATCGTTGGCATCGATATGGAAAACGGTGACGTCGGTGTGGCAGTTCAGTCGAAGTTCCCTAATGTCAGAGCAGTGGTTCCTTGGGCTGAAGTCGGGGTTGGTGCTGTTGCCACTCAGTCCTTTGTCAACGTTTCCTACGGGCCTCGGGGACTTGCATTGCTGAGGAACGGGGCGACGGCAGAAGAAGCCCTCAAGATTCTTGTCGCGACGGACAGCGCGCGCCACACCCGGCAGGCAGGTATTGTTGACGCCCGGGGGAACGCGGCGAGCTGGACCGGCAACGAATGTTTCGATTGGGCGGGTGGAATGACCGGATCGCAGACCGGGGGGAGGGGAGTGATCATTACCGGCAGGGGATTCGCCGCACAGGGTAATACTCTGGTCGGTAAGGAGACAGTCGAAGCAATGGCGTCAACCTACCAGAAGACCAAAGGTTCGCTTGCAGACAAGCTCGTTGCTGCTCTTGTTGCCGGCGGCAAAGCGGGCGGCGACAGACGCGGCGAAGAGTCGGCTGCCCTTTTGGTCAAGCGAAAAGGAGCAGGGTACGACGGAACGACGGACGACTACATCGATATAAGCATCTACGACCATGCAAAGCCCCTGCAGGAGTTGGAGCGCCTCTATGCGCTTCACAAATTGTATTTCTTCCGTACCGAACCGGGGAATCTTGCCGTGATCGACGCATCGATCTGCAAAGAGTTGCAGACGATCATGAAGAACAAAGCCTACAAAGGGATGGAATTCTACTCCGGTCCCATCAACGGTACGTTCGATGGGGCCACCAAAAAAGCGCTGCAAGACTTCATGGGGTGGGAGAACTACGATGTACGGATTCGGGACGATGAGAAAATCGACCGTGAAGTTCTGCAGGACATCCGAAACAACTACTCGGCGTGGCTCAAGAGGCGCTAGAGATCCGCGTCGACTGCACATCGAAAGAACGATTGTATGAAAGTTATTATCAAACCGCGGCCAGTCGACGGTCAGAATTGGCCAAAAGGAATGCAGCTGGGAGAAAAACCCGTCCCCACAGTCGAGCGACCGGCCGATGTGATCATCCAGGTCTTCGCGGGAGCGGTCTGCGGAACCGACGTTGGCATCTACCAGGGGAAGGAATCAATTCGAAAAGAGATGCTCAGAGCCAAAAGCGATCCCGTTACCGTTGGGCATGAATTCAGCGGCAGAATTGTGGAAGCGGGCAAGGATGCTCTCATCCATTTGGGACACCTTGTGATCCAAAAAGCAAAGAACGACCCCGCGCTTAAGAAACTCATGAGGAAAAAAACCGCGTCCCAGTTGGCATCCGATCGCGGTTTTGTCAATTTCCTGGAAAAGAAATTCTTTGCGACCGCAGAGATGCATATTACGTGCGGAACATGCTACCAATGCCGCATTGGAGAGAGACACGTGTGCCGAAACACTATCATCAAAGGAGTCCATGATGATGGGGCGTGGGCAGAGTTTGTGAAAGTGCCGGCCGAGAATGTGCGGTTGTTTTTCGGGCGGGAAATCCCTCCCGAGATCATCAGTTTCATGGATGCTCTGGGCAACGCCACGCACACAGTCATGTCTGCTCCGGTTCAGGGAAAAGACGTGGCAATTCTCGGGTGCGGAGTTCAAGGGCTGATGGCGGTTGCGGTGGCAAAATGGGCCGGCGCCAGGCAGATTTTCGTGACGGATGCTTCTCACGACAGTTTCTCCCACGAGAAACTGGTGAGTCAGCGATTTAATCTTGCGAAGCTCTACGGAGCTGACTTCTGCTTCGATATGTCGCTTGAGGATGAGAAACAAATGCTGATCGAAACCGTGCGGGAGCGAACTGAGAATACGGGGGTCGATGCAGCGTTTGAGATGTCGGGAAGCTATCATGCGTATGAGGATGCGGCGAAGATCCTGCGGATGGGTGGGACATTCTCGCTCCTGGGACTCCCCTCAGGCACAATGCAGGTCGATTTTGCAAAGAACATCATTTTCAGCGGGATCACGGTTCATGGAATTATTGGCAGGCGCGTGTTCCAAACGTGGGACCAAATGGAGAAGCTGCTCAAGGCTGGGCTTGCCAAGCAATTCATGAAAACGGGATTCATCACGCACCAGCTGCCTCTCGAGCGGTTCGAGGAAGGATTTGCCGCAATTCGAACCGGGGATGCCTACAAAGTGCTTTTCAAACCCTCTCTCTCATGAGATCCTGATATGACCTTGAATGAATTGGTATCATCTGAATTAGCGAGACTGGAAGAGTCAAAAACATATAAGTATGAGACGGCGCTTCAAACGGCCCAGGCGGGAGTCGTCAAGGTGAAGGGGAAGCAGGTTGTCATGCTCGCCTCCAACAACTATCTCGGCATGTCGAATCACCCTGCCATCAAGAAAGCTGCGATTGAAGGAATCCGAAAATTCGGGTACGGAGTCGCCTCTGTTCGATTCCTTTGCGGAACTCAAACGATCCATCTTGAACTTGAACGAAAGATTTCGAAATTCGTTGGCACCGAAGATACGATCCTGTTCTCATCTTGTTTTGCGGCGAATGAAGGGTTCTTTGCGTCGTTGACTAACGAGAAACTGGGATATGAAACGTACAAAGACGTTATTTACAGCGATCGCCTGAATCACGCGAGTATCATCGACGGGCAGCGTCTTTGCCGATCGGAAACGACGGACAAGAAAGTCTACAATCATGCCGACATGAAAGATCTGGAACGGCTTCTTGACGAAGACAAAGGAAAGGATTACCGATTCCGGATCATTGCAACGGACGGTGTCTTCAGTATGGAAGGGGACTTGGCCCCTCTCTCGCAGCTGGTGGGTTTGGCCCGAAAATATGGAGCCACTTTGTTTGTCGATGATTCCCACGCTATCGGGGTTTCCGGCAAAACCGGCCGTGGAACTCCGGAAGAGTTTGGCGTTCTTGGCAACGTTGATGTCATAACGGGGACCCTCGGAAAGGCGATCGGCGGGGCGTCGGGAGGATACATCAGCGGGTCGAAGGAGTTAATCTCGTACCTGCGGCAAAAATCGCGTCCTTACACCTTCTCCAATTCTCTGCCGCCCGCCATCGTTTATGCGTGTATCGCCTCCTTTGATCTGCTCTCAAAGGACAAATCGATCGTGAGGAGATTGCAGGAGAACACCGGATATTTTCGGAAGGAGATTCAGTCTCTGGGATTCAAGATTCTGGAAGGCACACACCCGATCGTTCCAATCATGCTGGGTGAAGCGTCCCTGGCGCAGGATATGAGTGCTGCAATGCTGAAGGCGGGTGTCTACATCAAGGGACTGTGGTTTCCGGTGGTTCCGCGTGGAGAAGCCCGTCTGCGGGCACAAATATCGGCAGCGTTGACGAGAAAGGACCTCGACAGGGCACTTGAAGCATTTGCGAAGGTTGGGAAGAAGTTGGGAGTGATCTAAAGGGAATGATGTGAACCATCGTCGTGTTGTTTTTATCGATCTCTTGCGGGGTTGGGCCGGGCTCGTGATGATCGAGGTTCATGTCGTCAATGCTTTTGTGCTTCCTGAGATACGATCAGCGGGCTGGTTCCCGATTCTCAACTTTGTGAATGGACTGGTCGCGCCATCCTTTCTTTTTGTCGCAGGTCTTGTTTTTGTGGTTGTGAGCGAAAGGAAAGCGACCGAATTTCGCGGGTATGGCGGAGTCTTTTGGAAACAGATGGGGCGCATCTCGCTGATATGGGTTGTGGGCTACTGCCTTCATCTTCCGTTTTTTTCCCTTCGTCGAACGCTCAACGAAACAACTCCGGAACACTGGCTCAAATTCTATCAGGCCGATGTGCTGCACTGCATTGCGGCCGGTTTATTGGCCATTTTCGCGGCGAGGGTGATAGTCAAAAGGGACGAAGTTTTTGAGCGGCTTCTGTGGGTTGGCGCATTTGCAGCAGTTGTGATGGCTCCGTTTCTTTGGGATGTTGACTTCAATCGGTCTGTTCATCCTCTTGTGAGTGCGTATGTCAATGGCCAGCATTTCTCTCAATTTCCCCTCTTCCCGTGGCTTGGATTTCTCTTCTTCGGCGGGATCGTTGGAGTGAAATTTCTCAACGCCCGGGCCCGCGATCGGGAGGAATTGTTCATCAGGTCAATTGTCCTGTGGGGGATCGGTTGCGTTGCTGTTGCATTACTCATGGGGGATCACTTTCCGATTCCCGGAGCATCAAAAGACATTCGTCCGCAACCTGTGTTCTTTCTCCTTCGCCTGGGAGTTGTGCTGCTGCTCCTCGGAGGATGCTGGTGGTATGAACAGTTTCGAAAGACAGAGCGCTCGTTTGTCCTGACAGTCAGCCGAGAAACGCTCTTGGTTTATGCCTCACATCTTCTTATCATCTATGGGACATTGTGGAACGACCAAAGTCTTGCGGCGTTGTTCGGCCAATCATGGCCGCTTGAGCAATGTGCCGCGGCGGCGGCCGCGCTTGCGGTGGTGATGATCATGATGGCAGAATTGTGGGGTCGGATGAAGCAGAAGTCGCGGTCTGTGGCGCGCAATCTCAGTATAGCAGGCGGTTTGGTGGTGTTACTCGTTTTCCTCGTACAATGAACCATGGACATACTGATTATCATATTGCTTGGAGTGCTGACAGCCGGCGTTGGCCTGCTGATCTTCCTGCTCTTTCGCCGACCGGGGATACAGGCAGGAGATCCTCTGCAGGCGGCAAGTTTCGTCCAGCAGCAGATCGAGAGTCTGAGGGCCGAATTGTCTTCGAGTCTCAAGAACACGACCGATGTGGTGAACCAGCATCTCCAGGTGGTGACGACGCAGCTTTCGAGCGTAACCCAGCAGCTTCAGAACAACACGGGCCAGGTTGGCCAGCGACTGGATAATGCGGCCAGGGTTATTCAGGATGTTCAGAACAAACTAGGTGAACTGGGGAAGGCGACTCAGGAGATCAAGGAACTCGGCCAAAGCGTTTCAAAACTCGAGGAAATGCTGCAGGCTCCCAAACTGCGCGGAGGGTTGGGTGAGCTTCTGCTCGAGGACCTCCTGAAACAGGTACTGCCGAACGGCTCATACGAAATCCAATATGCATTCAAGAATGGCCAGAAGGTCGACGCGATCATTCGCACCTCGGGCGGGCTCGTTTCCGTCGATGCAAAATTTCCGTTCGAGAATTTCCGAAAAATGCTTGAAGGGAAGAGCGATCAAGAAAAGAGGACGGCGCAGCGTGCATTTCACACAGACGTGCGGAAGCATATTGATGCTATTGCTTCAAAATACATTCGCGCCGACGAAGGGACATTTGACTTTGCCCTGATGTATATTCCGGCGGAAAACATCTATTATGAGACCATCATCAA
>DATECW010000142.1:0-13459 GCA_035286705.1 Bacteroidota bacterium | reverse complement strand
GTTTTGGAAACGTTCTTGGAAGCAGTGGAAGCGTTGTCCCGATTTTGAAACGGCAGATCGAAGCGGGCGGACCGGTCCTCATACGGCACAAAGATGCATCGCGGTTTTTTATGACAATCCCGGAGGCGGTTCAGCTCGTGCTGCAGGCGGGGGCAATGGCGACGTGCGGGGAGACGTACGTTCTCGACATGGGTCAGCCCGTGAAGATTGTCGATCTTGCCCGCGATCTCATCCGGCTGAGCGGATTGCGGGAGGGAAGCGACATCGATATCGTCTTCAACGGTCTGCTGCCGGGGGAGAAGTTGCATGAAGAGCTCTTCTACGACCATGAACGCCCGGAGCGCTCAAGCCATGAGAAGATCTTCGTGTGTCAGAATGACAATGTGTGGCAGCGGAGTCATGCTCTCCCGGAGATGGGATCGTTTGACAGCGACAATCTCAACGGGCATCCGCTCACGCACTACATCATGCAACTGGTTAACGCCGCCCAAAAAGAAGAACAACATCGCGTACAAGAGATGCTTCGTAGAATTGTCCCCGAGTATCGGAATCCGACTGCTCGCGTCAAGGGGAGTGGGTCTGACAAGGGAGATGGCATCCCCGCACAGATTCTTGCGATGAATGATGCGCAGGCGATCCCGGCATCACAGTCGGGCGGCCGCGTGAACAAAGAAGATATCAGCGCTGCAAACAGCCCACAGACAGTTCCGGCGGTGTCAATCTCCTTGGGAAAATAGGAAATCCGAATGGAAGGGACGATCTCGGGGCCGAAAACATTTTCAACAAATCTTTACCAAAACAATAGTCTGCCTGCATATTGAATATTGATCTTAGATCGAAATCCGGGGCTACGCGAAGGAAACGACATGAAGAAACTGCTGATAATCGATGACGATGAAATGATGCTCAGCGCGTTGTCATATTTTTTTCGGGCGGAGGATTACAAGGTTGTGACTTCCCCCGATGGATTTCAGGGGATCGAGCTTTTCCAAAAGCACAAACCCGACGTGGTATTGGTCGATCTGAGCATGCCCTCCATACACGGCTTTGAGGTCCTCGACAGGATCAAGAAACTCGACCGGGATGCAAAGATAGTCATCATTACGGGATACGCGTCATCGGAAGTGATGCAGTTGTCTATTGACAAAGGGGCTTTCGCATTCTACGATAAGACCATGGATGTGGAGATACTCCGGGAACAGGTCGAAAAAGCGGTTGAAGCGCCAAAAGTTCGACCGAGAGTTCCATTCGCAGCATCTAGTGTTTCCAAGGAAGTGAAATGACATGCGCAAACTGCGTTTAGTTCTATTCAGTTGTTTTCTTTCTTTCCTGCCTTCAGCGATGCTTCACTCGCAGTGGGTGCAAGCCAATGGGCCGTATGGCGGCTATGTTCTTAGCTTCGCAGTCTCTTCCGCCTCAGGCGGGGAAAATCTCTTTGCGGGGACCAATGGCGGCGGCGTCTTTCTCTCCACCAACAGCGGCACAAGCTGGAGTCCCGCAAATGCAGGTTTGACGAATCTTCGTGTTCAGGCACTTGCCGTGAGCCCGGATGGTGAGAGTGTCTTTGCAGGCACGTATGGAGGGGTCTTTCTCTCCACCAATAATGGATCAAACTGGAATGCAGTCAATGCAGGATTGACGAATACTTCTGTCAATGCTCTTGCGGTCGTCCCCGCTCCGGCTGGGACGAACATCTTTGCCGGGACTGAAGGCGGGGTTTTCCTTTCAACCAACAATGGATCAAACTGGAATGCAGTCAATACAGGATTAACAAACACTTCTGTCCGTGCTCTTGCTTTCTCCCCGGCCACCGGCAGATCTGGCGTAAGTCTTTTCGCCGGCACTCAGAATGGTCTCTTTCTTTCCACAGACAACGGTGCAAGTTGGATCAAGACAACCCTTGATAGCGTGAACGTTACCTCGTTTGCTGTGGGCCCCGATGGAATGAATATTTTCGCTGGGACCTATGGAGGTGTTTTTCTTTCCACCAATGACGGATCCAATTGGAATGAAGTCAGTGCAGGTTTGACGAGTACTGCTGTGAATTCTCTTGCCGTTATCGCCGTTTCGAGCGGGACGAACCTCTTTGCCGGGACTTTTGGTAGAGGCGTCTTTCTTTCTACCAACAACGGCACGAACTGGGCTAGTGTCAATGCCGGCTTGACGAACGAATATGTGCTTTCTCTTGGCGTCAGCCCCGCATCTGTCGGGTCCGGTGCGAATCTCTTCGCGGGGACTTACGGAGGGGGCGTCTTTCTTTCAAACGATAACGGAACAAGTTGGAGTGTGGTCAATGTCGGCTTGAGGAACGGTTATATCAATGATCTTGCCGTCTCCCCTGCCCCAGGCGGGGCGAATCTCTTTGCTGCGACCTGGGGGGCCGGTGTTTTTGTTTCCACGAACAACGGGACAAGCTGGACAGCGATGAATGCCGGTTTGAACCGGACCTTTGCCACTGCTCTGGCCGTCAGCCCTGACGAGTCAGGCGGCACGAATCTCTTTGTCGGGACTGAAGCAGGTGTCTTTCTTTCCAACTCCGGCTTAAGCTGGAGCCCTAGCGGCTTGACGAGTGGTTATGTCTTTTCTCTTGCCGTCAGTCGCGACGAGTCAGGCGGCACGAGTCTCTTTGCCGGGACTGAGGCAGGAGTCTTTCTTTCCACCGATAACGGCACAACCTGGATGCATACAACCCTTGATAGTGTGGATATTACCTGTTTTGCGATTGCCCCTCTCTCAGGCGGGTCGAATGTCTTTGCCGGGAGCAGGCAAACCGGGAGTGGCGGTGGATTGCGGGGCGGCGGTATCTATTGTTCGACTGACAATGGAACAACCTGGACTACCGTCAATAACGGCTTGACGAATATCAATGTCTATGCACTTGCTGTCTACCCCGACTCATTCGGCACGAACCTTTTCGCCGGAACTCTGATTGGTGGTGTTTTTCGCTCTACCGACAATGGAGCGAACTGGCATGAAGTCAATACTGGATTGACAAACACCTTCATCAGTGCTCTTGCCGTTTCCCCCGCCCCGGGAGGGGCAAATCTCTTTGCCGGGACGCATGGGGGAGGCGTCTTTCATTCCACCGACAACGGCACAAGCTGGACCGCGGCGGGTGTCGGCTTGACGAGCAGTAATATAAGCGCTCTTGCCGCCAGCCCCGATGGCGCCGGGGGTGCGAATCTTTTTGCCGGTACTTACGGTGGTGGTGTTTTTTATGCGATGGAAGGGACCTTGCCTGTTCAGCTTGTGCAGTTTGAAGCGGTAAGAACGGATCTCGGCGTTGAATTGCACTGGCACACAGCAACAGAAGTCAATAACTATGGCTTTGAGATAGAGCGCAGGATGGTTTCAAGTTTCAAGGTTCAGGTTTCAGGAGATGAAACCTCCAACCTGAAACCTGGAACTGACTGGACCCGCGTGGGCTTCATCCAGGGCTCAGGTACAACTACCTCTCCCCGAAGCTACTCCTTCACCGACGAAAAGCTCGCCGCAGGCCGATACGCCTACCGCATTAAGCAAATCGACAGAGACGGTTCGTCCGCATACTTTGGCAACGCGGAAGTGGAAATACCGCTCCCATTTGATTTTGTATTGGGCCAGAACTATCCGAATCCCTTCAATCCGGTAACGACTATTTCGTTCAGCCTTCCGTTGAAGTCGTTTGTGTCTCTGAAGGTTTTCGATGCTTTGGGCAGAGAGGTCTCCAGTCTCGTTTCCGAAGAGCTTCCCGCCGGAACATACTCACATGAATGGAACTCTGCGGGTTTCCCCAGTGGTGTCTATTTCTACCGCTTGCAAGCCCTCCAAAAAGAGGGCGAACAGGCAAGTTCGTTCGTCGAAACAAAGAAACTTGTTGTCCTCAAGTAATCTGAACAGGGGCAACGAGCAGCGGTGAAAATACGCCGCCGGAAACTTGACAAGAAACCGACATGAAGAAACTGCTGATAATCGATGACGATGAAATGATGCTCAGCGCGTTATCATATTTTTTTCGGGGGGAGGATTACAAGGTTGTGACTTCCCCCGATGGATTTCAGGGGATCGAGCTTTTCCAAAAGCATAAACCTGATGTGGTTCTGGTCGATCTGAGCATGCCCTCCATACACGGTCTTGAGGTTCTCGACAGGATCAAGAACCTGGACCGGGATGCAAAGATAGTCATTATCACCGGCTATGCGTCATCCGAAGTGATGCAGTTGTCGATTGACAAAGGGGCTTTCGCATTCTACGATAAGACCATGGATGTGGAGATCCTCCGGGAACAGGTCGAAAAAGCGGTTGAAGCGCCAAAGGTTCGACCGAGAGTTACATTCAAAGCCCCATGAACTTGTGAACGCATTTTTAGAGGCACGTCCATGATCCAAAGTCAAATAGCCCAGACTGTCGCACAATTTATCAGGGAAACGTTTCTTTTTGACGGAAAGGCGGAATTGGATCTGCAGCGGTCTCTCATTGGTTCCGGGATCGTGGATTCCACGGGTACGCTTGAACTCATCGTGTTCCTGGAAAGAGAATTCAAGATTGCGTTTGACGATCGGGAGCTGGTCATCAACAACTTCGAATCCGTCGATCGCATTGCCTCCTTTGTTGAGGGGAAACTCGCAGCAAAGGGAGACGGAGGGGGCAGGGCTTCTCATGTGTCGGTTTCTGAAGTGACCTAAGAGGCAAACGAAGAGATTCCAAAAGTGACAGATCAGAAGAAGAAAATAAGTTTCGTAGTTGGTACGCGGCCGGAAGTGATAAAACTCGCTCCCGTCATTGTCGCGGCCCGGAACGTCGGTCTTTTGGAAACCCATGTGTGTAGTACGGCTCAGCACAGAGAATTGCTTGATCAGGCGCTGAGCGTCTTTGGCATCGTTCCCGATGCAGACCTGAATCTCATGCAGCCGCGGCAGTCGCTGAGCGACCTCACCGCGCGGGCTCTGAGCAGAATGGATGAGTACCTGAAAAAACTCCGGCCTGATCTTGTGGTTGTCCAGGGTGATACAACGACGGTCTTCGCAGCTGCTATGGCTGCATTTTATAACAGGATCCCTGTGGCTCATGTCGAGGCCGGCCTTCGTACATGGAAGATGTATTCCCCTTATCCGGAGGAAATGAACAGGGTGCTCACCTCGAGGTTGACCTCTCTTCACTTTGCGCCCACCCAGCTTTCAAAGCGTAATCTCTTGAACGAAGGAGCTCTTTCAACAATTTACGTGACCGGAAATCCTGTCGTCGACGCCTTGAACATGATTGGAGAAAAGGTCGAGAGCCGCGTCGCTGCCAACATTCCCAAGAACTTTGGTGAGGAAAACGGCAGACCATTTGTGCTCATTACCGGCCACAGGAGGGAGAGTTTCGGTGCAGGATTTGAGTCTATCTGCAGGGCGATCAGTGAGCTTGCGCGGAAGTTCGGGGACATTGAGTTTGTCTACCCGGTTCATTTGAATCCGAATGTGAGGGAGCCGGTCTTTACTCTGTTGAAGAACCTGAAAAACGTAGCCCTCATCGAACCATTGAACTACCTCGATTTCGTTTTCCTTATGAAGCGATGCAGATTTCTTTTGAGTGATTCGGGAGGCGTTCAAGAGGAGGCGCCGTCGTTCAGGAAGCCTGTCCTGGTGATGAGGGAATCGACTGAGCGGCCGGAGGCGGTCCTTGCGGGAACATCAAGACTCGTTGGAACGGACAAAGAACGAATCGTCTCAGAGGCATCACGACTTCTGCAGGACCGGGCACATTATGAACGAATGTCAAACGGGGTCAATCCGTTTGGGGATGGGAAGGCATCTGATCGAATTGTTCAGGCCATCAGGTGTTTTCTTGGTGTGGCGGATCAAGAGCCCGACGAATTCGTTTCCCCGTTGGATGAACAATTGATGAGCTTCCCGGCCGAGTCGATTGATTTGGAGGAGCGGAAATCAATGGTGCTGCCGGAAGTAATAAACAACGTGCCATTCGATATTCTCTGAGCGAGGTCTTTGGCAGACATGTTTCAGCCGCTCATTCCGCACAATGAAGGCTTTATGAAAACAACATTGATCATCCCGTGCTACAACGAAGCAGCCGGCATCCCGCAGCTTGCGGAACGACTCAAGGCCTTGATTCCGCTCCTCTCGGTTGACGGAGATGTTGAAATCCTCTTCGTGGATGACGGTTCCGTGGACGGCACCGCCGGAAGAATCCGCGAGTTCCTGGCTGGGTTGCCTTTCAGGATTGTGACCCATGAGATCAACCGGGGCCTGGGGGCAGCGTTGCGAACGGGCTTCAGTTCGAGCAGGGGAGAGGAGATCGTCACCATGGACAGTGACTGTACGTACGATCCGATCGGCGTTCTCGACCTTCTTGCCAAGCTGCGATCAGGGTATGATGTCGTGACAGGAAGTCCCTATCATCCCGAGGGTGAGGTTGTGAATGTTGTTCCATGGAGGTTGATGCTGAGTAAAGCGCTCTCACGGCTCTATTGGATGGTCCTGCCTGATCCTCTTTACACCTATACAAGTTGTTTCAGGGCGTACCGGCGGAATATCCTGGAGAACCTCGAATCAACAAGCAACGGTTTTCTCGCGGTTACTGAGCTGCTTGTCTCCGCCATTCTTCAGCATGCAAGGATTGCAGAGATTCCCGAGCGCCTGCATTCCCGCCGGTTTGGCGCGAGCAAGATCAACGTTGTAAGAGTTTCGATCTCTCACTTGAAATACCTGATCCGGGTTCTCCTGTGGAGAATTACAGGATTCCCGATGAAAGCAGACCAAGTAAAGGATTTTGCAAATGCCGGAACAAGACAAACAATCCGAACAGTCAGTATCGACAAACCAGGCCCGTACGGTATCAGACCAATCAAAGAGAAGCAGTGGCGCCATGCGCCTGCCGAGTGATGGCGATAGTTCAGGCCGCAACCTCGGAGCAGAAGAGCTTGAGTTGGTGCGCCAGGTTCTTGAAACGGGAACTCTCTGGAGCGTGCGCGGGACGTATGTATCACGTCTGGAAAAGGAGTTTGCCGCCCGCCATGGTATGAAGCATGCCTTTGCGTGTACAAGCGGGACAGCGGCCGTGCATCTTGCAGTCGCCGCGCTGAACCCCGAGCCGGGGGACGAAATTGTCACAACCCCGATCACGGATATGGGTGCGTTAACGCCTATACTGTACCAGGGCGCGATTCCGGTTTTTTGTGATGTTGATCCCGACAGCTATTGTGTCACCGCTGAGACCATTGAGCCGCGGCTCACGAAACGGACGAAAGCGGTGATTGTGACGCACCTCTTCGGAATTCCCTGCGACATGGGACCGATCATGGAACTGTGCAGGAAGCGGAATATTCCGGTGATTGAGGACTGCGCTCAGGCTTTTGACGCCACGTACGACGGTCAAGCGGTCGGTACGTTCGGCTCGATCAGCTGTTTCAGCTTCCAGCAGGGAAAACATATGACGACGGGAGAAGGAGGCATGGTGATGACCAATGATGCCAACCTCGCGCGCCGAATGTATCTCTCTATTAACAAAGCGTGGGGATACGGAGACCCCAAGCCGGACCACTATTTTCTTGCGTTGAATTACAGAATGAACGAAGTGACTGCAGCGGTTGGAATAGCCCAGCTTGGCAAGCTGACGGATGTCGTCCGGAACAGGCGTGTCTCTGCTGCGCGATTCGCAAAGAAGATCGCGGGCATTCCCGGGGTTACGCCCCAGAAGGCTTATGAGAATTCCTCTCCGGTGTACTGGAAATTCTGCGTCAATATCGATGAACACCGGGTGCCGTTGAACGATATAGCGGCGAAAATGAAGGAAAACGGGATCTTTGCCGCGCCGCGCTACATCGGCAAGCCTGCCTTTGAGTGTCAGGTCTTCCGCGACCAGGTTACGTTGGGCAACAGCCGGTGGCCATATTCTGATCGCGCAAGGGAGAACGCTACCCCGCCTGACCATGACCGGAAGAACTTTCCGGGCACGATAAAGGCGCTCTCTCAGGTTCTGGTGATTCCCTGGAACGAATTCTACACGAACGAACACGTCGACTATATCGCTGACAACCTGCGAAAAGCAGCAAGGGGGGGGCAGGAGTCATGACGGCCAACAATTCAGTAATTCGAATCGCGCTTGTAGGTTGTGGGCGGATCAGCCAGGTGCATCTTCAGACCATTCAGAACGAGACGCGGGCGAAGCTGGTCGGTGTTGCGGATACCGACAGGAAGGCAGCGGAGAGCACCGCTGAGGCATTCGGTATAACGCCGTCCTATGATGCAGGTGAAATGCTCGAAAAAGTAAAGCCTGACGCGCTGGTGATTTGCTCTCCGCCGAATACACATCGGGCGATTGCGGAACACGCGCTTCGGTCCGGAGTGCACGTTCTGTGTGAAAAGCCCCTGGCAACAAGGGTGGAGGATGCGGAGGCAATGGTGACAACCGCAAGAGAGTGCGACCGCGTTCTGATGATGGCCTCCAAGTTTCGCTACGTACAGGACATCATCAGGGCAAAGAACATCATTGAAAGCGGGATTCTCGGAGAGATTATCGTCTTTGAGAATGAGTTTTGCTCGCGGGTTGACATGAAGAATCGCTGGAACGCCAAATATGAGATTGCCGGCGGCGGTGTTTTGATTGACAACGGAAGCCACAGCGTCGATATCGTGCGCTATCTTATCGGTCCCATCGAATCCCAGCAGGCAATTTACGGTAAACGCTGGCAGTCCCTCGAGGTTGAAGATACCAGCCGCCTTTTTGTCCGGTGCACGGATGGCACGATAGCATCGATCGATCTCTCATGGTCCATTCACAAAGAAAGCCCGTACTTCATCCGTGTGTACGGCACAGAAGGGATGCTGGAGGTGGGATGGAGCTCGAGCCGGTACCGTCAAAGTGAGAAGCTGGGATGGATTTCGTTTGGATCCGGGTACGACAAATTCAGGGCTGTTGGCAGCCAGTTGAGTAATTTCATCGAAACTATTACCGGTGCCGGCCGTGCACTGATCACCGCGGAAGACGCTGTCGAGTCGGTTCGGGTAATCCAGTCTGCATACAAGGCAGCTCAGGAAAATCACTGGGAAAAGGTCGCGACATGATCGATCCCCGTTACCC
Source organism: Bacteroidota bacterium (assembly GCA_035286705.1). GTDB lineage: Bacteria > Bacteroidota > Ignavibacteria > UBA10030 > UBA10030 > JACPLA01. The sequence continues at coordinate 4,399 of DATECW010000142.1, read as the reverse complement.
GAATTGTCGCATACACCCGACCGCCCTGATCGAGGAGGGTGTCGTCCTGGGGGAGGGAACCTCCGTATGGGACAATGTTCATATTCGGCACAATGTCCGGGTGGGTCGGTCATGTATTCTGGGAGAAAAAACCTACGTTGCGTACGACGTGATTATTGGAAACTTCTGCAAACTCAACGCGAACGTCTATGTATGCACCGGAGTAACGATCGAAGACAACGTTATGTTGTCGGCCCACGTCGTGTTCACGAATGACCGGTTTCCGAGAGCCTTCCACATTGATCCCGACGGACTCGCCGGCAGCGAGCCGAACGAGGAGACCCTTTCAACGCATGTGAAACGGGGAGTCACGGTAGGCGCCGGTGCAATTATCGGTCCCGGACTGACGATCAATGAATTCGCCATGGTGGGAATGGGAAGTGTTGTGACTCATGACGTTACTCCGCACGGGCTCGTCGTCGGTAACCCGGCGAGAATTGCCGGGTACGTCTGCGCTTGTGGACCCCTGCTTGTCCCTATGACGCAATGGCAACAGGACGCAGCAGGGAGATTATACACATGCAGGCGATGCGGCCGGGTTTATTCCAGGCATGACAATGGAGTTCGCGAGTCTGCGGGGTCTGCGAAGGAAAGTTTATCAACGCATGAGTGAGCGAGGGACTGTCAGGATCATCGGAGGTGGAATGACCGGACTCACACTTGCTTTGCGTCTTGCCCGGCGCGGAATACCTGTGGTCGTGCATGAACGGGATCCGTACCTTGGCGGTCTCGCGAGCGAGTCGACGTTGAATGGAATCCCTGTGGAACGGTTTTATCATTGCATACTACCGACAGATTATTCACTCATCAAACTGTTGGGGGAGCTTGGCCTGGCCGACGAAATCGGCTGGAACAAAACCCGGACGGGGTTCTTCACTGACAGTCGGTTAATGGAGATGACAACAAGCGCGGACTTCCTCCGTTTTCCTGCACTGACATTGCTCGATCGTTTGCGATTGGGATGGACTATCGCCTACTGTTCGATGAACCGAAGCTGGAAAAGATTGGATCGGGAATCCGTTGGGCCGTTCCTCATCCGACACGGGGGAAGAAGGTTGTTTGAGTCGATCTGGGAACCGCTTCTTCTTGCAAAGCTTGGGCCCGAATACAACCGGTTTGCCGCAAGTTTCATCTGGGCCACCGTTGTTCGGATGCTCTCAGCGCGCTCAGCAAAAGGGCGATCTGAAAAGCTGGGATTTGTTCAGGGCCGCTACGGAAAAGTGTTTGGAGCGTTGCGGAAGGCCATCGAAGCTGCCGGGGGCGAGGTACGGGTCGGTCAGGTTGTGACGGGATTGGACAGGACCGGGAACGGTCATCGTTCGAGATGGGTGGTACAATGTAACGATGAAAGTCTCCCGGCAACCGGGGTCGTCCTCTGCGTTCCGGCTCCTTTTGCGGTTCAGTGGCTCAATGAAATGAACCTCGCATTCGAAGGCTCCCTGCGCGAGGTCGATTATCTCGGCGTGGTGTGTGAAGCCCTTCTGCTGAAGCGGTCTCTTACACCATACTACGTTCTGAATCTGACAGACAGGAGCCTTCCCTTTACAGGGGTCATCGAAACGAGCAACCTGGCAGGAACAGAAGAGTTTGGCGGATTTCATCTTGTGTATCTGCCGCGATATCGGGATCAGCAGTCACCGATATGGAAACGAACCGACGAAAGCATCCATCAGGAAAGTCTGGAAGGGGTTAAGGCTATTATGCCCGATTTCAAAGAGCAAGACGTTACGGCCTGGGCAGTGCATCGTGCGCGATACGTCCAGCCGGTTCACCCTGTCGGATGGGGTGATCGGATTCCACCTGTCCGTCTTGCTCCCGGACTTGCCTATCTCTCAACGGCACAGATTCACCCATGGCCCGTGTTTAATGACGAAGCAATCAGAAATGTCGATGCAAGGGTTGACGAAGTGATTGAAGTACTCAAGCCGGGCGATTAATGGCTGAACAGACCATGAAGAATGGATCGGCAAGGATCTGTTTGATTACGGGGGGCACTTCGGGAATAGGTGCAGCAACTGCACTACAATTGGCCCGATATGGCATAACTGTGGTTATTGTGGGTCGGAACCTTCGCAGGTGTATTCGACAAGTTCAAAGCATCAGACGGAAGGTTCCGAACGCTCGCGTCGAGTATCTTGTGGCGGATCTTTCGTCCCAACAGGAAGTGAGGCACCTGGCGTCGGAATTCACTGCCCGGTACCACAGCCTTGATATTCTGATCAACAACGCCGGTGCCTATTTTGGCAAACGTGAAATCAGTGTCGACGGTGTTGAGATGAGTTTTGCGCTCAACCACATGGCCTATTTTCTATTGACGAATTTGCTTGTCGATTCTCTGAAGAAAAGCACTGACGGAAGAGTAGTGGTTGTCTCTTCAGGAGCTCATGTCAACGGGACGATCGATTTTAACGATTTGCAGACGGTGAAGAACTACAGCGCTATGAAAGCCTACTCGCAGTCAAAGCTTGCGAATCTGCTCTTTACCTATGCTCTGGGCCGGCGTCTCAAAGGGACTCGCGTGACGGTGAACGCTCTTGATCCGGGATTCGTGGCAACGAATCTTGGCAGCAATAATAACTGGCTAAGGACCAGGCTGCGTAATCTTCTGAAACGGACAATGCTCCGTCCTGCAGAAGGCGCAAGGACAGTCGTCTATCTTGCGACTTCTCCGGAAGTGGATGGGGTCAGCGGGCAGTACTTTTACGAATGCAGGCCAATTCGGTCCTCCGACGGTTCGTATGACGAAACTATCGCCGAAAAACTGTGGACATTGAGCGAAGAACTTTCGCGTGGGATGCCGGCGGAAAGAACCCTGAACGACGGCAACAATATGATAATTCACACAACTCGATCCAAACACTCACTTCTCAACGAATCAATTCAATAGCTGAGAAGATAAATCGGATAGTTGCGATGTCCTTGATTATTCGCATCCTCAGGAAAGAAGATCCATTAGACCGTATCAATCTGTGGTCATTGAAGACCGACACTATGAGAGAGACTATCAATCACACGATCCTGAAGTACTGGGGTCCCGTGGTTCTTTGGGTGGGCTTCACATTTCTGATGTCGACAGGAACATTCTCTGAGGAGAATACCTCACGGATCATTGAGCCCGTTGTGAAATTCTTCGTGCCTGCGATCTCGACGCACGCGCTGGGAATCCTCACCGCGTTGATTCGGAAGCTTGCCCATCTTACAGAGTATTTCATCCTGAGTCTTCTGCTCTTTCGAGCCTTCAAGGGAGGATCTGCAGAGCGGCATGCCTGGCGTTGGGCACTCTCATCGATCCTCGTGGTCATTCTGCTTGCAGCAAGTGATGAATTTCATCAGGGATTCGAGGTATCGAGAACGGCATCGATGATTGACGTCGGCATTGACACGGTTGGGGGGATTCTTGGTCAATGTGCCAGAAGTGGATTTCACTATGTTCGGGTGCGCAAAGAATCGACATGAAAAGTTGCATGGAAATGTTGTCAATTGTGGCATTCAAAGGGACTCGGCCCAATATGCACCGGGATCCCGGCAGAAGACGAATTCTTTAGGTCACTATACTAATTAACTCACCAATCACAAAGGAGGTACTCAATGAACCATATCATACGTCTCCTCGCAATCGGCATTACGCTGAGCGCGCTCATAGTGGGATGTGCGAATGATCAACTCAATGAGGTCAGCGCACCACAGTATCCTTCCACGGGCAGTTCTTTGTCAAAAGAGTTGCCGAGTGGGGCAGTTATCAATGAGGCGAAGTTGCGGATTTATTGCATCTCGTCGAATGGAATGCCCATCGTCATCCACCCCTATACGCAGGCCTGGGATGAAAGCACTGTCACTTGGAGCGAAATGAACGCAGCCATCGACGTGTTGACGGCTCCAATCATCTTTGGGCCTTATACCCCGACCGGTGGAAGTTTTTTTGAAGTAGACGTAACGGATGAAGTAAAGAAGTGGATAAGTAGTCCTGAGAACTTTGGACTATTGTTTCGGCAAGAAGGAAATGACACGAATTATACGTACTTCGCGAGCAGTGAGTGGGTAACCGTGGCTCAACGGCCTGCCCTTGTTATCACGTACAATGATACCGTCACCACGACAGTACAAAGGGGAGAAAGTGGAGAAGTCTACGATGCTTATGGGCTGGTCTATTTTCCCGATACCAACTTCGGTAGTCTCCACTACTTCGGAACTGGCCGGACTCCAACCACCAAGATGTCCTTGATCAAGTTTGACATTTCCGTCAACGATGATGGCTGCACGAGGACAATCGGCTATTGGAAAACACATGCCGGAGACGAACCGCAGGCAGATGAGGTCACACCGCTTCTCACTCCAAATGGGATTTGGCTGGGTGATCAGG
>DATECW010000141.1:0-7012 GCA_035286705.1 Bacteroidota bacterium | reverse complement strand
CCCCGCCATAAGCTGGGAAGATGCAGACGTCATCGAATCGTTCAAACGAAGTTGGACTCTCGTCCGCGGTCACTGGTGGCGGACATTTGGAATCCTCATCCTTATGGGGCTCATGGTGAGCTTTGCAGCTTCGATCATCATGACTCCGTTCTATCTCATCTTTCTTTGGGACTTCTTCAAAGCGTACTTTGATGCGATCTCGGCGATTGCCACAGGCGAAAACGATCCGACGATCTTTGTTACCATGATCAAATCACTCGGATTCGGGATTGGAATTCTCAGCGGAATTTCTTCCATCCTTCAGTTGATCGTCACCCCGTTGTATTCAGTGGTGATGTACTTCGATTTGCGCGCCCGAAGAGGAGAATTCTCCCAGGCTTCCGCAAGCATCACCATACCCTAAGCCCCGGCTCATGGCTGATCTTGTTTCTCAAAGCCCTTACCCGGAGAACCTTGTTCATCTTGACGGCTCCTGGGAGCAAAGCGGAAGAAGCGTCAACACTGCGGCTCTCCTTGGGCTCCTGGGGATCGGCGTTCTCTATTTCAACGGCCAATCGTTCCTCGCCGTAGCCGCCATCGGTATCACGAAACTGACACAGGGAGATGCCGGGAGATCGTTCGAAGACCTCTTGTCCTCGTTTCGGCAGTTTGTTGGTCCGCTCCGAGTCGTCGTGTTCGCAACTCAATTTCTGTTGATGCTGGCCCCCACCTTGTTCCTCGTGAAGCGCTGGCATTCCTCAAACGTGAAGGCCTACGTCCGCCTCTCCGGCGGCTCGTTCGCAGACATTCTTCTGGCGATTCTCATCACCATGGCGTTCTTACCCGCGGGCAATTATGTCGCAGAAGAGTTCGTGCGTCAACTCGGGATTCCCGAAAAGCTGATGGAGATCAACACCGAGATCTTCACATCGCGTTCCCCGATGGAGCTCCTCTGGCTTGTTATCGTGGTATGCTTGACTCCTGCGCTTTGCGAAGAGCTTTTTTTTCGTGGCTACGTTCAACGAACCTTCGAACGAACCATGGACTGGCGAAGTGTCGTTCTCGTCGGCGTTATCTTTGGCCTGTTTCATTTCAATCCGCTCGGACTCTTGACGCTTTCGGTCTTGGGAATGCTGTTGGGGTATTTCTTTTACCGAAGCAGAAGCATTTTTCCCTCGATGGCCGCCCACTTCACAAATAACCTCATCGCTGTCGGCGTCCTGTATCGTCCATCGGATGAAACGGCACTTTTTCCCGCGGGATCCATCCCCCTCTGGCTTGTGGGAATCACCCTGCCAATCGGCATCGGCCTGCTTTTCCTGTATCATTCACGCACAGCCTTCCGTTTTGGCGCCGACCCTCTTCATGAACCACGCGCCTAGGAAGACGGTACAATGGCTTCGTTCTGTCCTGATTGCCGTTGCTGTGTCTGTTGTATTCTGGACCCTCGTCATTATGATTTTTGAAGAACAATTCATCTTCTTCCCTGCTGTTTATCCTGATGGAGTGTATGAGGCTGAGCAACGCGCACTTCGCCCCGAGGACCATTGGTTCAAGACTGAAGATGATGTGCAGCTTCACGGCTGGTTTCTAAGATCCCCTGACGCCTCCGGCACAATCCTCCTCTTTCATGGAAACGCAGGCAACCTTTCGCATCGCGGCGAAATACTTCGCCGGCTTCACTCGACCGGATTGAATGTCTTCATTTTTGACTACCGTGGTTATGGAAGAAGCGAAGGTACGCCGGATGAAGAAGGTGTGTACGCCGACGGACGAGCAGCTGTCCGGTATGTGAAGACCCTGGCAGGCATCAATTCCCGGCAATTGTTCTTTCTCGGATCAAGTTTGGGCGGCGCAGTGGCAATCGATGTGGCGACGGATCATCCGCCAATTGGACTCATTCTCGAATCGACGTTCTCTTCCGCACGGGACGTCGCCTCGTCTGCTTACCCCTTCCTGCCCGTTCAATTCCTGCTGCGAACCCGGTTCGAGTCCGAGTCAAAAATTCGGGACCTTCATATTCCTTTGTTGTTCTTTCACGGCACCGACGATGCGGTCATCCCCTACCGGCTGGGGCGCAAACTCTTCGATGCGGCAAATCCTCCAAAACGATTTGTCGACATCCCCGGCGCCGGACATAACGATGTGTTTCTCGTCGGCGGAAGCAATTATCTGGAGCAAATACGCATCTTTTGTCTTCAATCTTCACATGCCTCACCGCCATGAGCAGCAACCTTTTCCCTCCCCGCCAAGTCTAACTTAGAAGCGCAAGAACGTTGACGAGCATTGCTGTTGAGTTGGTTTTTCCCGTCCGTAACCTTTCCTTTTTCACACCGTAAGCAAAGTACTCTCGTCGCCAGGCCCCGCACATCTATGAATATTCAATCACTTCCAGGTGCAGTTATGAAGAAAGTCATGAAAAAGAAAGTCATCATTCCCACGACAGTGGTTCTTGTGCTTGTCATCGGGGGATTGTTTCTCTTTGGCGGCTCGAATGATTCAGCCGAGAACATGCTTCCCCGAATCAAGGTTGTCAAGGGCACCATTGTCGACAAGGCGCTTGCCATTGGCACCATCGAGCCGGAAAACGAGATTTCCGTGAAGTCCAAAGTCACGGGCGTTGTACGCAAAATCTATGCTGATGTCGGGATTTTTGTGAAGGCGGGTGAGCCTCTTCTTGAGGTAAAACCTGATCCGACGCCGCTGGAGCTTGCGGACGGCAAACGACAAGTGGAGCTGAAAGAAGTCGACATTGCAAACCTGGACAAAGAAAAAGTCCGACAAGAGTCTCTCTTCAAGAGCCAGTTGATTTCCAACAAGGAGTATGAAGATTTTCAGAAGAAGTATGACGAATCGGTGCTCCAATTGAAAATTGCCAAGGAAAAATTGGCGCTCATGGAAAGCGGCAGCGTGACCATCGGCGACACACAAATTGAATCGATCATCAAGGCTCCGATCGACGGATATGTGCTCAGCCGGACGGTGGAAGTGGGAGATCCCGTCACACCTCTGACCTCGTTTCAGGAGGGAACTGTTCTCATGAAGATGGCAAACATGGAACGTCTGATTTTTAAAGGGACGGTGGATGAAATTGATGTAGGCCGGTTGACGGAGGGGATGGAAACCGAGCTGAAAGTCGGAGCGCTTCCGAATGACACGGTGAGGGGATTTCTGAGGAAAATCTGGCTGAAAGCGGAAAAGAAGGACAATGCGACGGTGTTCCCGATTGAGATCCTCATACCCGTCAGAAATAATGCCGTTCTGCGTGCTGGTTATTCGGCAAACGCAAGCATCATCATCAACAAAAAGACAGATGTGCTGATGATCCCCGAACGGACGGTCACCTTCAGGAACGACTCGGCATTCGTCAAGTTCTCCCTTGGGCCCCAATCTGATGAAGACCGAATCATCAAGACGGGACTCAGCGATGCTATTAACATAGAAGTAAGAGAGGGATTGAAGGAAGGTGATGAAGTGGTGGAGAAACCGGTGAAGAAAATTGAATAGAAAAAAGTTCATTGGTGAACGGTTAATCGGTTAATTATCAAAGCCGTCTAACTAACCAATCACCAATTAACGAGTTAACAATTTCCAGCAAATGGATCAACTTAAAACCATACTATCGGAATTCCTGCTGGACCTGCAGGCACAGAAACTCCGGGCATTCTTGACCATGTTCGGAATCATCTGGGGAACGGTGGCAATTATCGTGCTCATTGCATTCGGCGTCGGCTTCAAAAAGCAGATGTCGATCAACATGCACGGAATCGGCGAGAGCGTTGCGATCATGTGGCCCGGTCGAACCACCAAACCGTGGGAGGGATTCGGGACGGGGAGGCGGATCAGCTTCATGGAAGAAGATGTCCGTCTTCTCTCATCACAGATTCGTGAACTCGGAGCGGTAAGTCCGGAATATTCGCGGCGCGTTCCTGTTCGGGTAGGGGAAAACATCCTCAATCCTCTTGTTGCCGGCGTGATTCCGGTCTATGCTGACATGCGCAACATCATTCCGGAGCAAGGGGGACGTTTCATTAATGACCTTGACCTCCAGCACCGAAGGAGAGTCGCGCTGATCGGAAACAAAGTGAAGGATTTCCTCTTCGGACAAACCGACCCCATCGGAAGGGTTATTTTTGTGGGAGAAGTTCCGTTCATGGTGGTCGGCGTCATGCAGAAAAAAACACAAAATTCCTCATACAATGCTCGTGACCAGGACAGGATCTACATTCCCGCCAGCACCTACGGAAGTGTCTTCGGCGCAATCTACCTGAACAACATCATCTACAAAGTCAAGGACCCAACAATAGCCGAGGAAGTCAATGCGAAGGTGCGTTCGGTGTTGGGAAAACGTTACCGGTTCGACCCCGCGGATGAAGATGCTGTATGGATATGGGATACCTCCCGCTTCGATAAATTCATTTTTTATTTTTTCCTCGGTTTCAACATTTTCATGGGGCTGATTGGCAGCTTCACTCTTGGAGTTGCGGGCCTCGGCGTGGCGAATATCATGTTTATCGTCGTTCAGGAACGTATCAAGGAGATCGGCATCAAACGCGCTGTTGGCGCCAAACGATCAAACATCCTCTTCCAGTTTTTCATGGAAACGTTTTTCATCATCTTTCTTGGGTCCTTTGTCGGATTCCTGATCGCGTACGGGATTATTGAAGTCATGCAGCTTATTCCAATCAAAGAATTTGTCGGCGCCCCCGTACTCTCGATGGATGTCGTGATCATTACCGCGACAATTCTGACGTTGATTGGCCTCGCTGCCGGACTTATGCCGGCACGAAGAGCGGCAAATCTGGATGTAGTGGAATGCTTGAGAACATAATGCAGATTTCGCGGATCGACGCGGATTACACAGACTCGTACTGTGAAATGATTAGAACAATCCCATCATTCCATTTGATCGATGTAAAATCGGCGAAAAATCAAAGTTCATGATAATCAAACTCAATCATTCTAAGTCTCGAATCCGCGAAATCCCTGCCTGCGTGCCGAGCACTACGGCAGGCAGGCGCGTGAATCAGTGAAATCCGCATGTGGATAGAACTTCTTAAAGACTTCCTTTCCGACTTAAAATCGCACCGTACGCGGGCGATCCTCACGCTAGCAGCCATCACGTGGGGAACGGTCGCAGTGGTCCTGCTTTTGTCGTTCGGCGAAGGCCTGGGTACACAAATGATGAACGGCCTCTTGAATGCAGGCGACCGGATCATGATTGTGTACGGCGGGGAAACCGGAATGATCTACGAGGGGCTTCCCAAAGGACGGCGGGTCAGACTTGTTGAAGAAGATGTGGACCTTCTCGAACGTGTCATTCCGGCCATCGACATGATCAGTCCGCAGTACAGGAAGAATGTCTCCTTGACGTACGGGAAGCATACCGTGACGACCGAATGCGAGGGAGTCAATCCGGCTTTTGAAGAAATGCGAAGGATGTTCCCCGCCGGCGGTGGCCGGTTCCTGAATGAGGTCGACGTTGATCAACAACGGCGCGTGCTCTTTCTGGGTGAGGTGATTGCGAAAGAGATTTTCAAAGATGAGAACCCGATCGGCAAAGCAATTCTTGTGGATGACGTTCCGTTCACAATGGTCGGAATCATGCAGAAGAAGCTTCAAACCTCTTCGAACAACGGTCCGGACACGAGGCGCGCAATCATGCCGTATTCGACGTTCAGGACGTCGTACGGAAATATCTATGTCAACAGCATCGTCGTGCATCCGACGGATCCGAGCAGGCAGCTCGACGTCAAGTCCGACCTTTATCGGATCCTCGGTCGAAAATACCGGTTTGACCCGAACGACGAGCGGGCACTTGGTATCTGGGATTTCATCGAGAATGAGAAGGTCAGCCGCAAGATCGGCCTAGGGGTATCGATTTTCCTTTTTTCCGTCGGTTTTCTGACGCTTCTTATTGCGGGGGTCGGAGTTGCCAATGTGATGTACGTGGTTGTCAAAGAGCGCACGCGTGAAATCGGCATCAAGATGGCGCTTGGCGCCAAGCGGCGTTACATTCTCTCTCAGTTTATTTTTGAGGCGCTGTTCCTAGCTTTCGTCGGTGGTGCAGTTGGCCTTCTCATTTCCTACGCTGTCGTTTCCGGCATTCGTCTCATCCCGTCTGACGACGGAGCGATGCAATTTCTGGGCAAACCGATTCTCTCCGCAAGTACGACTCTCCTTACCACCGGTATTTTGTCTATCATTGGCCTCATGGCTGGGTTCTTCCCGGCTCGCAAAGCTGCCAGCGTGGATCCGGTGGAGTCTCTGCGATACGAGTGAAATCCCCCTGTTGACAGCAAGAAAAGCCCCGATTGATTAGGGCTTTATGTTCTTCCCCACATTCAAACCTTTTTGCCTGGTTCCCGTATCTTACTAGAATCAACGCCGCCCCACCTTTCAGGAGGCTTCCATGAAAGCGACAGTTATCGCCGTTGCCGCCTTTTTGGCTTTTTCCATCTCGCTCGCTTCACCGCCATCGGGTTCCGGAGCAGAATCGGATCTGCTCGTCACCACAGATTGGCTTGCGAAACATCTGCTGGACAAGAATCTCGTGGTGTTGCATTCAAACTGGACCCGGAGTAGCTACAAGAAGGCCCACATCCCGGGTGCACGATTCCTTTGGATCAACGGCTTCGCAAAAGACACACCCGATCGGAGCACCGAGCTTCCGTCGAAAGAAGAAGCTGCCGCGATTCTCCGTGATCTTGGGATCAACAATGATTCGAGGATCGTCGTCTATTTTGAGGGAAGTAATATGACGATAACGACGAGAATGATCCTGACACTTTCCTACCTTGGGTTGGGTGACCGCGTTTCCCTGCTGGATGGCGGATTAGACGCTTGGAAAGCGGAGGGCCGGCCGGTGACGAGTGAGATCCCGACCGTCCGCCCGGGGACATACACTCCCACGCTTCATCCGGAAGTTGTGACGGACGCGGATTGGATTAAGGAACACCTCTCCGATCCGAATGTCACGGTCATTGACGCGCGCGCCAAGCGATTCTACGATGGTTCAAGCGGTGGAACGTCG
>DATECW010000140.1:0-11962 GCA_035286705.1 Bacteroidota bacterium | reverse complement strand
TAAGAATTCTTCCTTCCCGTAGAGAATGCCGATGCCTGTGGGGCCGAACATCTTGTGCCCCGAAAACACATAGAAATCGGCATCGAGTTCCCGTACGTCGACACGGGTGTGAGCCATTGCCTGCGCCCCATCCACCAACACCGGGATACCGGCTTTGTGCGCCATTGAGATCATGGCCCCGATTGGATTGACCGTACCCAGAGCATTCGAAACATGCCCAAGAGCGACGAGTTTTGTTCTTTCCGTCAGAAGCTTTTGATATTCAACAAGGAGAATCTCGCCATCGTCGTTGATCGGTGCGACCTTCAGATTCGTGCCTTTTTCGCCGCAAAGCATCTGCCAGGGAACGATGTTTGAATGATGCTCCAGGCCCGAGATGAGAATTTCGTCTCCCTGCCGAAGATTGCTTTTCCCGTACGTCTGTGCGACGAGGTTGATCCCTTCGGTTGTTCCGCGTACAAAGACAATTTCCCTCGCATCGGCCGCGTTGATGAACCTCTTCACCTTCTCCCTCACCGCCTCATAGGACTCTGTGGCGCGTTCGCTCAACTCATGGACGCCCCGATGGATATTGGCATTATCGAGCTTGTAGTACCGACTCATCGCATCGATCACCTGCAGCGGCTTCTGGGTGGTCGCTGCGTTGTCCAGGTACACAAGCGGTTTCCCCTTCACTGTTTGAGCCAAGGCAGGGAATTCTTCCCGCACCTTCGACGCATCGAAGGTCCGCATGCTTTTGCCTTCTTTTCGGAGATCGGCGATCATGAGCCCCTGCGTCCTTCATCCAGCTTCCTGTGTACCAAAGATTCCAACTGATTCCTCAGGGCTTCGTTGTGAACTCTGCTCACAACGTCGCCTGCAAAGGCAAATGTCAGAATGTCGCGCGCCATGGTGCGATCGATCCCGCGGCTCCGCAGATAGAACACCTGCTCATCATCAATCTGCCCCACCGTTGCACCATGAGTACATTTCACGTCATCCGCAAAAATCTCCAGCTGAGGTTTCGTGTCGATGACAGCCTCATCAGAAAGCAGAAGGGTTTTGTTCGTCTGTTTCGCGTCCGTTTTCTGTGCATCCTGACGCACAAAGATCTTGCCGTTGAAAACACCGTGGGATTTTCCATCCAGGATCGCTTTGTATAACTCGTGGCTTGGACAATTCGGTTTCGCATGGTCGATGCTCGTGTGGTGATCGATCAGCTGCGAGCCGGTTCCCAACGAAAGCCCGTTCAGCGTGCATTCGCTGTATTCACCGTCAAGAACTGTCGTCAGATTGTTCCGAACGATTGCTCCGCCCATTGTAAGCGTGTTGGAAGTGTAGTTGCTCCTTCCCTTCTGATGCACGTGCGTTGCAGACACATGAAATGCATGCATTCCGTCGTTCTGAAGCTTGTCATGTTCAAGGACCGACTCCTCGTCAAGGCTCACTTCCGTCACCGCATTTACGAGATATGCCGATTCATGCAGAGTTACAAAACTCTCGACGATCGACAGTTGCGATTTCTTTCCCACCATCAGAAGATTTCGGGGGGACATCATCACTCCGTCAGGGGAGTCGGACACAAAAAGGAGAAGAATCGGATCGTCGAACCGAACACCGTCGGGAACATGGACAAATGCACCATCGCGGACGAAGGCAGTGTTCAGCGCCACGAACGCATTGTCGTCGAACGAAACGTATTTCGCAAAATAGCGAGCTACAAGCCCCGGATTGCTGCGCAGGGCTGTTGAAAGACTTCCGACCACCACGCCTCGTGGCAGCGAACCAACACACGAGAGTGTTTCCGAGTAAAGGCCGTTGACAAACACAAGCCTGTGCGGCGTCTTGAACAGGAAAGGGTGAATCGCATCATTTCCAATGCCATGATCTTTCTCAAGTGACGGTGTGAACTTCCGATCCGAAATCGGGGCAACGTTCGTAAACCGCCATTCTTCGTTCTTTGTTGTCGGGAAACCCAGTTCAGCGAACTTCGCTATTGCGGCCCGCCGAATCGAATGAATCTCTGCGGATGCCTCCCCGTTCAGGCCTTTTTCGAACAGGTCAAACTTTCCCTTGTACCAGTGCTGAACTTCCGTCGTCTCTTTCATCCTTTTCCTTTACGCTGAAGCCTCTGCATTTGCGAATTCTGTTTTCACCCAATCATATCCTTTCTCTTCAAGAGCCAGCGCGAGTTCCTTTGTCCCGGATTTCACAATCTTGCCGTCGACAAGAACGTGAACAAAATCGGGAACAATGTAGTTGAGCAGTCTCTGATAATGGGTGACGACGATGGTGGCGTTGTCCTTGCGGCGCAATTTGTTCACACCGTCGGCCACGACGCGCAATGCGTCGATATCAAGGCCGGAATCCGTCTCGTCCAAAATCGCAAGCGTCGGCTCCAGCACAGCCATATGGAAAATTTCGTTTCGCTTCTTTTCCCCGCCTGAGAATCCCTCATTTACGGGGCGGCTGAGGAGGCTTTCGTCCATCTCCACCAGCTTCATCCGCTGCTTCACCAGTTGGAGGAATTCCATGGCGTCCAGTTCCTCCATCCCTTTGTGCTTCCGGACGGCATTCAACGCCGACTTAAGAAAGTACGTATTGCTTACACCGGGGATCTCGACAGGATATTGAAATGCCATAAACAGGCCTTCCCTCGCCCGCTCTTCGGGATTCATCTCAAGAAGGTCCTTCCCCTGATAGAGCACTTCACCGGCTGTCACCTCGTACGATTCGCGTCCCGCCAGCACCTGAGCCAACGTGCTTTTGCCCGACCCGTTGGGACCCATGATCGCGTGGACCTCACCGGCATTCACTCTCAGATTAATGCCATTGAGAATTTCATTTCCTTTGATACTTGCGTGCAGATTTCTTATTTCCAGCATTCTTTCATCCTTCTTTTCTCATTACCGTATGTTCAAGCCGCTCTGTTTCATCCGGGCAACGCCATGTCAGGGCCAAAGCCATTACTGCGTTGTTTTGCTTCCCCGACCTCCCGCCTGCGCTTCGCTTCGGCGGGCAAGAAAGGTCGGGGCGACGCCCGCTCGCTCGATCTATCCGACGCTACCCTCAAGGCTCACACCCAGCAGTTTTTGCGCTTCAACCGCGAATTCCATCGGGAGTTCACGAAATACTTCCTTGCAGAAGCCATTCACAATCATATTAACGGAATCCTCCAAAGAGAGGCCGCGCTGCTTGCAATAGAAGATCTGATCTTCCCCAATTTTTGATGTTGAAGCTTCGTGTTCTACGCGTGAAGAGCTGTTCTTCACGTCAATATATGGAAACGTATGAGCTCCACACCTATCACCCAAAAGCAGAGAATCGCACTGGGAGAAGTTGCGCGAATTCGTCGCTCCCTTCTTGATTTCCACCAGGCCGCGGTAAGAGTTTTGTCCCACGCCGGCGGAAATGCCCTTCGACACAATCGTGCTGGTCGTGTTTTTACCCAGATGGATCATCTTTGTGCCGGTGTCCGCCTGCTGGTGGTTGTTCACAACGGCAACGGAATAGAATTCTCCGACGGAATTGTCTCCCTGCAGAATCACGCTCGGATACTTCCAGGTGATGGCGGAACCGGTTTCGACCTGTGTCCATGAAATCCTGGAATTCTTTCCGATGCACTTTCCCCGTTTGGTTACGAAGTTGTAGATGCCCCCCTTCCCATCCTTGTCCCCGGGGTACCAGTTCTGCACAGTCGAGTACTTGATTCGCGCATCATCCCCCACTGCAATAAGCTCAACCACCGCCGCGTGAAGCTGATTGGTATCTCTCATTGGGGCCGTGCAACCTTCGAGGTAGCTCACGGTCGCCTTTTCTTCCGCAACGATCAGCGTTCGTTCGAACTGGCCTGTGTTGGCAGCGTTGATGCGGAAGTACGTCGAGAGTTCCATCGGGCAGCGGACACCTTTTGGAATGTAGCAGAAGGACCCATCTGTGAAGACTGCCGAGTTGAGTGTCGCGAAAAAATTGTCGGTGTACGGAACAACAGAGCCAAGATACTGCCGTACCAAGTCCGGATGCTCCCTGACCGCTTCTGAGAAGGAGCTGAAGATCACACCCATCTCGTTCAGCTTTGCCTTGAATGTCGTTGCAACCGAAACGCTGTCGAACACTGCGTCTACAGCGACTCCGGCAAGCCGCTCCTGCTCCTGAAGCGAGATTCCGAGTTTCTCGTACGTTCTCAGCAATTCGGGATCGACCTCGCTGAGACTCTTGGGGCCTGCTTTCTGTTTTGGAGCAGAATAATAGATGATATCCTGGTAATCGATGGCGCCAAACCGGACGTTCGGCCATCGCGGTTCCTTCATTGTGAGCCAATGTCGGAATGCTTTCAGCCGCCATTCAAGAAGCCACTGAGGTTCATTCTTCTTCAGCGAAATGAACCGAATGATCTCCTCATTCAGGCCTTTTGGCGCTTCGTCGGCCTCAATATCCGTGACAAAGCCCCACTTGTATTCCTTGTTGGCGAGCTGTTCTATTGTGTTGGTTTCAGTACTCATATGATCCCGATGTTCTTGTCTACGTTCCGACCGGCCCGGTCGTGGTGCTTGCAACAGTCGGCTGTGCCGGTCTTGGCTCTGTTGTGGTCCCTGGGGCAGGCCTGGCAGAAGCTGGAGCTGCCGCCGCGGCTGGTTTCGCCGGAGCTGTCGCTCCAGGTTTTGCAGGGGCCGCGGGTGCAGGCTTCACGGCGGGTTTCTTAAACTCCGGATAGATCAAAACGAACGTTTGATGATCGATTCGGAGCAAGATCCCCTTTCGTTCCAACATGACCACAACGCCTCGTGTCAGGTTCTCCGCCCTGGTGTACGGAGTATGGAGGTTGTTCATCTCGAGATACGCCATGACGCCATAGTGGATGTCGCGAAAAAAAACATTCGATTGATGAAAGAGGTTCAATCTGCTTTTGAGAAAAGACAGGAACTCTTTTTGTTCTTTTTCAAATTTCTCTGTTCGTGAGTCCATGATATCGCTGTGTTAAATGATTTCCTGAATGGTCATTTCGTCAAGAAGGACATTCAATGAACGCTGAATCTTGCCAAGCGGTTTTCGGATCGTGCAGTTGTCGAAAATGGAACAGCTGTCGGGACCTTCGACGTAGCATTCGGCAATCATCGGTTTTTCCTCTTCGATGATGCTGATGACTTGAGAAACAGGAAGCATCCCCGGAGGTTTCGCCAAGGCGTATCCCCCCTTGACTCCCTGCGTGGAGTGCACAACGCCGGACCGCGCCAGCTTCTGAAGGACCTTCGCAAGGAGCTCATAGGGAATTTCGTATTCCTGGGCAAGTTCCTTGGCGGTAAACACCTGCCCCAAAGGCCGCATGGCCATATGGCGAAGTGCTATCAGACCGTATTCGACTTTTTTCGAGAGTTGAAGCATAAATCCGACTTGGTGAGTCGTAGATTGGTCCAAAAAGAAAGGGCCGACCCGTTAGCCCTCATTGTTCTGTCTAATATACGGATTTCTCCAACAAACTGTCAAGTACATTTTAGGAACAGTTCTTATTATCACACGGTTCAGGTTTGGCTTCCCATATTCTTTTTCGTATTATGGCACGCCATGAACCACGTCGAAATCGCAAATCTCAGCAAGGCCTATCTTTCCGGGATTTTCAGAAGAAAGCGGATTCAAGCCCTTGTCGACGTTTCTCTCACCGTCCATCCCGGTGAGATCTTTGGGCTCCTCGGACCGAACGGCGCCGGAAAAACCACCCTCGTTAAGATTCTCCTCGGGATCGTTCATCCAACCTCGGGCACTGCCACACTGCTGGGTCAAAGCCATACATCCGCACAGCCACGCAAACGGACCGGCTACTTGCCGGAGAATCATCGATATCCAAATTTCCTTTCTGCAAGAGATACTCTTCTTCATTTCGGTCGCCTCCACGGGATTCCCAAAGATCCCCTCTTCCAGAGAACCGATTCGCTTCTTGAGACTGTGGGCCTCAAAGACTGGTCCAATGTAAAAATCAAGAAATTCTCAAAAGGAATGCTCCAACGGGTTGGTTTGGCACAAGCTCTCCTCAGTGACCCAGAGATCCTCTTTCTCGACGAGCCGACCGACGGAGTTGATCCGGTTGGAAGGAAAGAGATACGCGACATCCTCAAGACGCTGCGTACACAGGGAAAGACCATCTTCCTCAATTCCCACATGCTTTCCGAAGTGGAGGAAATCTCGGACAGGGTTGCTATTCTCAATAAGGGAGAAGTTCTGCGTACTGGCACTATCAAAGAGATTACTGCGCAGACTGGCCATGAAATCGAGCTGCAGGAACCTGTAACGGAAGACTTGATGAGGTCACTGAGAGAAGTAACCTCCGACGTCCACAGTTCCGGCACGAAGATTGTTTTGGAAACGGGCGACAAACAGTTGCTCAACGCAATCCTCGACCGGATTCGAGAAAAGGGGTTTCACATTGAATCGCTCGTTGCGCGTAAGTCGAAGTTGGAGGACTACTTCATAAAACTGATCAAAGAGGGAGAGACACCGTGAAGGGCCTCTGGCTTGCGCTATTCACCATTCGTGAAGCAATCATCAAGGGTACCCTCCTCTTCTATTTTGTTTTTGGAAACATCGTTATTGCCCTTTTTGCGATTGCGATCGGATCTTCAACGCAGAACGGATTACAGGTCCTGACATTCTTCGGCAATCAAATCACCCCCCCGATTGCTGATCTCAATCCGGTAGACTTTATCCTTTTTCAGCTTTTCCAGGGGTCCACCCAGGCTGTCATTCTCCTGGGTCTTTTTGCGACTGCAGGGCTTATCCCTTCAATGCTTGAAAAAGGAACAGTCGAACTGTATCTCAGCAAACCGCTCTCTAGGACTGAGATTCTCCTCTCCCGTTCTCTCGGCGCTTGCGGCGGCATCGGCGCTAATGTGCTCTATTTTTCCATCGGCATCTGGCTGGTCTTCGGCTTCAAAGTGGGCGTTTGGCACGGGGGATTTCTTCTGGCATCGTTGATGGTTGTGGTCACATACGCATTCTATTTTTCCTTTGTCGCTCTCTCTGCTGTGATCTCAAAGGGAACGGGCCTCACGATCATGCTCTCCTTTGCATATCAAATGTACGCCGGCGTAATGGAAGCGCGCGAGATGCTCCTCTATCGGCTGTGGGACAACGACATGTATCATCGACTTCTTGATGGCCTTTACTACGCAACGCCGCAAACAAGTGCCATGCTCAACAATTCGGCAATCCTGATAGGGCAACTGCCTTTTAAGTCGGCAATGACTCCTACCGAATTCACAATCATGCCTTTCCTCTATTCCTTTCTCTCTGCCGCACTCTTCTACGGCGGTGCGTCCTGGTATTTTTCCCGCCAGGACTATTAGCCGGAAACATTTGTAGTCACTCGTTATTCCTCGATGCGTCCGCTTGTCCATCACTCTGCGAAGCGGAGAGCCGGTCCCTCGGGAAAAACCACTTTGATAAGGATGTAACCGCAAAGTCTGCGAAGGAGGCACAGAGTGCGTAGAAAGGAAGAACTTCAAGTGTACCAATGAGCGCCTTTCTTGTTTCTTCCCTCATTTCTGAGTACTTTTCAATCCTGAAAAGGGATCAATCTTGAACATCGGTATTACGTGTTACCCCACCTACGGTGGAAGCGGAGTGGTCGCCACGGAGCTGGGAAAGGCGCTGGCGGATCGGGGCCATTGCATTCACTTTATTAGTTATGCAATGCCTCTCAGGTTGGGCACAGGATATCAGGACAACATCTTCTACCACGAAGTAGAGATGATGAACTATCCCCTCTTCGACTTCCCGCTCTACACCCTCGCTCTCGCGAGCAAAATGGTTGAAGTGTCTCAATACGAAAAGCTCGATGTGTTTCACTGCCACTATGCCATTCCCCATGCTGCAAGCGCCTACCTGGCAAAGCAGATCCTTGGCGGCTCTTCGACCAAAGTCATCACCACGCTTCACGGCACCGATATCACCCTGGTAGGACTTGAGCCGAGCTTCCTGCCCGTCGTCAAATTCAGCATTGAACAGAGCGACGGCGTCACGGCCGTTTCACGCTTCCTTAAAGAGACAACCCTGACGAATTACGGAATTCAGACTGAAATCGAGGTAATCCCAAACTTCATTAATTCGAAGAAATACAGGAAATTGTCGGAATCAGAACGCGGCGGCCTGCTCTTTCCAAAGGATGAAAAAGTCATTGTCCACACGTCAAATTTCAGGCCTGTGAAGCGAGTGGCTGATGCGATTCGGATATTCCACGAAATCCGGAAGAAAGTCCCCAGCAAGCTGTATCTGGTTGGCGACGGCCCTGATCGTTCCCAGTGCGAACTTCTTGCACGGGAGCTGGGGCTTCACGAGCATGTGAAATTCCTCGGGAAGCAGACCGAAATCGTCAACATCCTTTCTGCGGCTCACTTGTTCTTGATGCCGAGTCAATCGGAGAGCTTCGGACTCTCGGCTCTCGAAGCGATGGCTTGTGAGGTTCCTGTCATTTCCACCAGTGTCGGCGGTCTCCCCGAACTTCAGGTACACGGCCAGACAGGTTACATCGCCGAGATCGGTGACATCGACCGAATGGCCCGCTATGCCATCGACCTCCTTTCCAATTCCTCCAAGCATGCCCAGTTTGCCGCAGCGGCAAGAAAACGCGCCCTCGAATTTGAATCGGATTCAATCGTCACGATGTATGAGCGCTACTATGAGCGGGTCGTTCAAGGCGCCACAGTGGGATCCTGACAAATCTGGTTCATGGAACAACAAGACAAACACCAGCGCCTCGTTGCAGAACTCGTTGGCGTTTTTCAGCAGCATGGTTTCACGATTCTCGCCGCAGATAATGTTCCGGGCTTTCCGTTTCCCAACCCATTGCCGAACGACGGGTACGGCGACCAGGAGCCGAAGCCTCCCGATGTCTATGCATTTGATCCTGTGAGCAAGAGGTACGTCATCGGTGAGGCAAAAACAGGCGACAACGATCTGGAAACCGAACACTCTTTGACGCAGTACAATGTGTTTTTAGACCAGTTCGACGAAGAGACGAGCCGGCAGGCGAGATTGTATATCATTCTTCCCGCCGCAAAAGTTGCGGAGTTCAATACCCTCATCACCCATTACATCCACCGCGCCTACTGGGGGAGCATTGTTCTCGTGCAATCCCAAGAAGTGAAGGAATAATTCAGGCAGGTTTAAGGCGTGCAAACTTCAGAATCAGATTCTTGACACCGTACTCGTCAAATTGAACCACGGCTTTCTTTGCATCTCCGCTTCCCCTCACCTCGATGACTTTTCCCCGTCCAAACGTCTCATGAATCACAATTGCGCCGCGTGTCACATCCGGCACCTCCTGCGATTCCGATTCATAGTCAGGCAGCGGGTCCCCGAAATACCCCTCGTCGCCTGATCTCGTCTTTTCCCCGCGGCGCGTGCGTCGGGGCCGCTGATCGAAGCCGTCTCCGCCCGATGGCTCAAAGGTCCTTCGTGATCCCTTGCTCTCAAGGAGCTCAACGTTCTCCGTTCCAATCTCCGCGAGAAAACGGGAGGAAGTCGGATATGAAGGTTCGCCGAAGCGATAACGCATGCGCGTCCGCGTGAGATAGAGTTTCTTCTGCGCACGTGTGGCCCCAACATAGAACAGTCTTCGTTCTTCTTCGAGGTCCGCGCGATCGATGGAATTGGAATAGAAAGGAAGAAGGCCCTCCTCCAATCCGACGACGGTCACGACGGGAAATTCCAGGCCTTTGGACGAATGAAGAGTCATCAGCGTAACGGCATTCTGCGTCCCTTCCCAGTTGTCGATGTCGGAGACAAGTGAGACTTCTTCGAGAAATTGCTCAAGCGTGGCGCCCGGCCGGCTGTCGTGGAACTCCGATATTGCCGAGAGCAGCTCATGAACGTTTTCCCAACGGTTCATCGACTCGGCGCTCGCCTCTTCCTTGAATTGCCTCAGCATTCCCAATTCATCGACCATGGATCTGGAGAGTTCAGAGAACGACATTTGCTCCCTGAGAGCAGAATACTTATGGAGAAACGAATGGAATTGCTGGAGACTCTTTTTCGCCCTGTCCGACAACGACTCCATGGAAGAAACATCAGCAACCGCGGCGAGCAGCGGCATGTCTCTTTTGGCGGCAAACTCTTTGAGGCGGTCAATCGTCGTCACACCTATTCCCCGTGCCGGATAGTTCACAACCCGGGAGAAGCTTTCGTTGTCCCTCGGATTCACGAGAAGCCGAAGGTATGCCAGCACATCCTTGATTTCCTTTCGCTCGTAGAACCGGATTCCTCCGACAATGACATACGGTATTCCGCTCCTCCTCAGCTCATCTTCGATCGACCTGGATTGGGCGTTGGTCCTGTAAAGAACCGCAAAATCCTTGAGATCGTACTTCTGGTGTGCTGATTCCTGTTGAACAATCTGAACGATGCGTTTGCCTTCATCCCGGTCATCGACGCATTCGATGTGCGTGATGGGATCTCCCGGGGGATTATCAGTCCAGAGCTGCTTCTTGAACTGGTCAAGGTTATGCTTGATAAGTCTGTCAGCTGCACCCAATATCGATTTCGTCGAACGATAGTTTTGCTCAAGCCTGAAGGTCTGGCAATCGGGGTAATCCCTTGAAAAATCGAGAATATTGCGGATATCTGCGCCGCGAAACGAATAGATGCTCTGGGCATCGTCGCCAACCACGCTGATGTTGCGGTACTGTGCCGAAAGGAGTTTTGTGACTTGATATTGCGCCCGGTTCGTATCCTGAAACTCATCCACCATGACGAATTTGAAGCGGTGCTGATATCGTTCAAGAATAGCGGGATAGCGGGTGAACAAGTGGATCGGCTTCACAAGCAGGTCGTCGAAATCCATGGCATTACTGCGTTCAAGCTGACGCTCATAGAGCCGATACACCTGCGCAGCTTTTTCTTCCGTGAAATCCCTCGCACGCTCTTCGAAGCCCTTTGGCGTCAGCAGTTCATTCTTCGCCTTACTGACGAGATTTCTCAAAAGGTTCGGATGGATTTGCTGCGGTGAGATACCGAGTTGAGCCATCGATTCACGAATGACCCCAAGGGAATCATCGGAATCATAGATAGTGAACGACTGCGAATAACCGAGAACTTCGCATTCACGCCGAAGGACGCGCGCAAACATCGAGTGGAAAGTTCCCATCCAGAGCTGCGTTGCCTTCTCTCCCACCAGGCGAATAATCCTCTGCTTCATTTCATTCGCTGCTTTATTCGTGAAGGTCAGGGCGAGAATTTCATGTGGTGAAACCCCGCATGCGACAAGATGGGCAATCCGATAGGTGAGTACGCGTGTTTTACCGCTCCCCGCGCCGGCGATAATCATCACCGGCCCGTTCGTTGCCTTCACGGCATCCTGCTGCACGGGATTGAGATCTTTGAGAAAAGACATATTGACAGAGTCACTTGAGTGAATCGGCGTGAGCCATGATAGGAAATAATGTCAGTGAAGGCAACAAGTCAGTAACGCGGCGGAAGAAGGAGAAAATAATTTCCTTGACACAACTGTGCCACTTATCAGATCAGCAAGGCGCCTTCAAGGCGAAGGAGGAACTCTTTTGTCTTGATCCCGCCTCCGTATCCGGTGAGGCTGTCATCAGAACCAAGAACGCGGTGACACGGAACGATAATGGGGAGAGGATTCGCAGCATTTGCCCTTCCAACACTCTGCGAACCTCCGGGGACTCCCACCCTTCGCGCCAGCTCCTTGTACGATATTGTCGTTCCGTACCGGATCTTCAAGAGTTCTTTCCACACATTCTTCTGAAATTCCGTCCCAATCATACGGAGGGGGGTGTGAAAGGTCATCAGCTTTCGTGAAAGGTACCGATTCAATTCCGAAATAAACGCACGATTTCTCGAATCGGATTCAACCACATCATGTTCTGGCAGAGCAATCCTGAGCCACTTCGAGAAGTCCGATCCATTCTGAGCGGGGATGCAAAGCTTGCAGAGACCCTCGTCTGTTGAAGCAATGAACAAAGGCCCCATTTGT
>DATECW010000139.1:0-5264 GCA_035286705.1 Bacteroidota bacterium | reverse complement strand
CTTAACGGGCGCAGTGATAAGCTCCACTTTCCGCCGGAGGACCTTCCAGGGCGATATGACTGCAGAGAGCGACGTTGCCCTCTTCGGGATGGAATTGACGAATACGGACACCTACGACCGACAGTATAGAAACTATCGTGGTGAGACGCCGCAGATGACCATTTTTGCAAATGCAAACTACCAGCTGCTTCCCAACCTGAACGTCACCGGCACACTTCAATATGTATGGTACAAGTATGATTTGACTGAAAGCATGCCGAGTGAAAATGCAATCGGGCAGATGCTCACAACTGCACAGATTGCGGCGCTCGGATTGGGAACGACACGGGGCGAAGGACCGGACGGAAACGGCAAGTTCTATATGAAGGAATACGTCTCGACGGTCAACAGTGCCACGTCGACCGCCGTGCGGAACTGGTACGCGTTTGATCTTGTCAATGCGAGCCGAAGCCGCGGTTTCATTCAGCCGAAGTTCGGACTCAACTACAATGTTGACGAGAACTTCAACGTATTCGGAAGTTTCGCCCATGTGGAGAGATTTGTCGATCTCAGTGTCTATTATAACTCCGGACGCGTGAATGCGGACGCTGAGGACGAGAAATCCGACCAAATTGAAGCAGGAGTCGGATACACCTCCCATTCATTGAATGCAAAGCTGAACGCGTATTCAATGGTGTGGGATAACAAGAGCGCCAGAATCCAGGACGTGAGCAAGGCCGGGCTTCCAGGGTATGACAGGAATGGATTCGCAACGATTCTTGTCGGTTCCTCAAGCAACCAGGGTGTCGAGCTTGAATTCAATGCCAGGTTGGATGAGTGGCTCCCTGTCAAGGGATTTGAAGTCCGCGGATCGGCAACTCTTTCCTCCAATATGTGGACGGATGTTCTCGAGTCTGTGAAGAAAGATCCTACAACAGGTGCGCGCCAGGTTTTCAACTCCAACGGCGCCAATGCACAAGGTGTTCGCGATACTGTCTACATCGACGAGTTGACGGATACTCATGTGGGCGGGCCTCCGCAGCAGATGGCCTCTTTTGGTCTCACATACAGGTGGGACCGATTCTTCGTCGGCATCGATGCGAACTATTACGCGAAGCACTGGGGTCTTGATGGCGACACGTATGTGGCTGTTGACGGATCATGGAATGCCGCGCAGACAGCATTCTCGCCTGTCTTCAAGCGGACCCTTCCGAGACGTGTCATCTATGATCTCAACGCAGGTTACCGCTTTGATTTCGAAGGGGTGCGAGGCTACGTAACGGGACAAGTCTTGAATCTCTTCGATAAAGAGCATCTGGCTGATGTTGACAATTTCGGAGTTCAGCCTGGTATTGCACGTTCGCTCCGACTTAACGTGAGCGTGGGAATCTAACTCATCCCCTGCCCTTCTCTTGGAAAGAGAAGGGAGATTTCCGGCTCTGACATCAAGAAGCCCCGTTGCGAAGAGCAGCGGGGCTTTATTATTTCAGATAGACGCAGATTACACTGATGAACGCAGATTACACTGATTCGAGTCGTAAGATGAGTGCAATGCTGCCGACTTGTCCCCCCTGAAGTGAACACGTAATCAGAAGTGCTTCCTTCTTGATTTCAGTATATCGAAATGGTCGGCACCTGCCCGCCATTGAGAATCCAATGAGGCAGGCGGGCGCAGGCAGGGATGTACGCAGATTAAACTGATTGACGCTGATTACGCAGATGCGAATCGTAGGATGATTACCACACACCCACCTGCGCGGAGATGGATTACTCAGATTGGATGTAGGCCCAGGAAACATTGGACGCGGGCTGTGCGATCCGGGGAGGAACGGGGGTTTTCTCGCTGAAAACGAGAAAGATCCGGCACAAATGTCCAACCTCTACGTTCCGAATCTACTGCGCGAGGAAGAATTCGGCGATTGCAGAGGCATGGTGAATGAAGCGCCGATCGGAATTCACCAGCAAAGCCACGACGACATCCTGGTCCGGATAAAGCAGCAACTGCGCCGTGCCCCCAACGGACCCACCTGAATGGCTCACGACCAACCGTCCCTTCTTGTCCTTCCGAATAAACCACCCGATTCCATACTGTGTTTCCCGGCCGTCTTTGAGCTTTTGGGAAGTGAACATCATGCCGACAGTTTGGGGTTTCAATAAAGTGCCGGAAAGCATTGCGTTGCCGAATTTTGCCAGGTCTACAGTTGTGGAGAGAAAACCCCCACCTGCCCATTTGTAGCTATTGTCCACAAACCGGGCGTTGATGATGTGTTCCAACGAATCTCTTGTATACCAACGCGCTCGTTTGGAGATGAGACTGTCGGAATAATCCGCTACCGTGTTCGTCATTCCCAGGGGGCGGAAGACCCTTTGGGTCATGAAATCGAGAAAGTTCATTCTGCCGGCTCCTTCAATGGCAGCGCTGATCAGGTTCCAGGCGTACGAGGAATAGGAGAATTGGGTACCCGGTTCAAAAAGGAGAGAATCATCCTTGAAGATCGACAACCCCTCCTCGACTGAAAGGAACCGTCTCCCGAGCAGCATTTCTGTACCCTGATAATGGCGAATGCCGGCGGTGTGTCCAGACAGCTGTCGGAGTGATACAGGATACCGTTTTTGGGGGAATACTGGAACGTATGTCTGAACCGGAGCATCCAGGTTTATCTTTCCTTCTTCGTACAGCAAAGCCATCGCCGTTGCCGTGAGCGGTTTCGAGACGCTTCCGACGCGGAACTTCGTTTCCGAAGTAACCGGAACGCCTTGTTCCAGATCAGCATAGCCGAATCCTTCACTCCAGACGATGGCACCATTGACCGAGACCGTGATCGAAGCGCCCGGAATCCCTGAGGCAGCGAGGCTGTCGCGCATGAAGTGGCGAGCCTGTTGGACAGCACTCTCATACCGGGGATCCAACGACGATTCACTCTTTTGGACAATTGCCTGCGAGCAGCCGATCTGTACGAGGATGGCGAGAAGGAGAAGTCTTTTCATTTGTATTCTTTCATTCTGTGGACGAAAACAGTCGGAGAAAAGTAGAAGCAAAGCGTGCCAATGTCAAATTCTCTTTTTGAAGATAACTCTCGGCGGCCGCCATCGGATAGAATCCGACGGCTTGTTTGGCGGGATGAAATCGCAATCCCGCTTTGCGGGATTTGCTGAACCAGTGATATCCCTTGCAAAATGAGCTAGTTTTTGGTACATTTGGGGGGTGGATCATTCAATCTAGAATCTACAATTCTGAAATCAGAGATTTCTCCGGGGTCGTAGCTCAGCCCCGCCAAAAAGCGGCGGGGTTTCGTGGCGTCAAAAAGCGACGCCACTCAACTTGGTTCACAGTTTTTCGGGGTCGTAGCTCAGTTTGGTTAGAGCGCCTGCCTGTCACTCTGGGCTGAGAGTCGGTTGAAATCCTTGATTTCTCTCTCCTTTTGATGCTTTCCCTCTTCGCCGCCTAATTTTTCGCCTAACAATCTCCCGGCATTATCCCTCGAACGGAGGGAATCATGCCAAGTCTCATCAAAGACAAACGGGGGACATTCTACGCGGTTTATTCGGTCAACGGGAAGCGGGTTTGGAGGCCACTGAAGACCAAAGACCGCAGGACTGCGCAAAAGCTATTTCTCGATCAGAGCGACGGCCCTGCGTCAACTGACCGACTTACCCTCGACCGGGCCATTCCTGACTACCTCACCTTCGTCAAAGCCAACCTAGCCGAAAAGACCCACTCCCTCTACTTTCAATGCTTGAAGCGGCTATCCACATTCCTCGCCCGCAACAAACCGATAGCAGAAATAACCAACCGGGATCTTGAGCTATACAAGATTCATCGGAAGGAAACCGTCTCTGCCTGGACGGTCAACCAAGATTTGCGGGCATTCCGCGCCTTCTTCAACAAACTCAAAGAGTGGGGCCTTATCCCTGAGACCCCGTGCCGGGGGATCAAGGATATCCGCATCGCCGATACCATAAGGCCTTATTTGTCGGAAGAGGCCCTCTCATCGCTCCTCGAAAAAACGAAAGGGAGTCAGCTTCACAACATCATTCTCTTTGCAGCTATGACAGGGTTGAGACGCGGAGAGTTGATAAACCTGAAATGGGAAGACATCGATCTGAACAGGGGCTCAATTCTGGTAAGGAGTAGCATTTCCTATCGAACCAAGGCGGGGAAAATTAGAACGATTCCAGCAAACTCAATGGTGCTTGAACTCCTGAAGGGACTCCCACACCGGTCGGGGCATATTTTTCAGGCGCGGGATGGCGGCCCTCTCTATGGCAACTTCCTGCGGCACAAATTCAAAGAAGCAGTTCGATCCTGCGGCCTTGATTCGGCCCTTCATTTTCACTCGTTGCGTCATACTTTTGCCAGTCTGCTTGTCCAAAAGGGAGTCTCACTCTACCATGTCCAAAAGCTTCTTGGGCATTCGTCACCTAGGGTCACAGAGATTTATGCTCATCTTGCCGTCCCCGAACTTGCGACTACGGTGGAACGGCTTGTTTCGGGGAGCCATATGTAACGCAAGCGAACATATCGCTTGACATATGTAACAAAAAGTGTATATTTATTACATATCAAATGAGGCTGGAAAAATGGCGTTCAGGCCGGATCAACCATTCGATCTCCCCCCCCTTCCGCCAAAGAGCGAAATAAAGAACGAATTTTTCGTAGCGGATCTCCTCAAAGCACGCACAGAGCTCGGAGAGCTGAATGGCTATTCGCATTCGCTGCCAAACCCACTCCTTCTGCTATCCCCCACCGTGTTGAGGGAGTCCGTTGCCAGCTCCAACATCGAAAACATCAACACGACAATAGAGCAAGCCCTTCAGATGCAGCTCTTTCCGGAAACGGAGAGACGCCAACCGGACAAGGAAGTGCTCCGCTATCACGATGCTGTCATGTGGGGTTTCAAAAGCCTGAAAAACCTCCCCGTCTCCACGCGTCTGATCCTTGGAATCCACAAGCAACTCCTGCCTGAGAACTCACCCGGATATAGAAAAACACAAAACCGGATAGCAAACTCTGCGACGGGTGAGACATTCTATACGCCTCCACCCGCACAGACGATTCCGGGTCACATGACAAACTGGGAAAAATACGTGAATCAAGAGAATGAGGCCCTTGACCCGATCATACAGACCGCAATTGCTCACTACCAGTTTGAAGCCATCCATCCATTCGCCGACGGAAATGGGAGGGTAGGGCGGATTCTAATGGTGTTGGGATTGGTCAGTCATGGCCTACTGAATCTCCCAATCCTTTATATCAGTGGATACATCAACAAACACAGAAGCGA
>DATECW010000138.1:0-8579 GCA_035286705.1 Bacteroidota bacterium | reverse complement strand
ACGGGGAAAACGCCGGTCGTGTCGGAGTTGGTTTCAATTCTGAAGAAACATGGAATGAAACCCGCTGTCGTGAGCCGCGGCTTTGGGAGAAAATCAAAGGGTTTTCAGGTTGTCAGCAACGGACAGCAGAAATGCGCTGAGGCAATCCTTGCCGGAGATGAGCCGGCCCTTCTTGCAGCGCAGCTGCAGGGTGTTCCGGTTGTCGTTGATGAGAGAAAAGCCCGCGGCGCGCACAAAGCAGTGGAGCTTTTTGCTCCGGATGTGGTTGTTCTTGATGACGGGTTTCAGCATCGATCGCTGTTCAGAGACTGCGATATCGTCCTGCTGACAGCAGATGAGTTGACGGGGCGGCCGCAGCTACTTCCCGCCGGATACCGCCGGGAGCCGTTCCGGTCACTGCGCAGAGCCAATGTGATTGTGATTTCGAAATGCAGGGATGTGAATCAGTTTGAGGAAACCGCTCAGGAACTTCGAAGACGATTTCATGTTCCGATCATCGGTCTCCGCACGGCGGTGGCGGGTATTCGCCGATTCGGATCGGGAAAGGACGTCGGCCGGAACGCGGTACGTGGAAAGAAGACGATTGCCTTTTCCGGCATTGCCGATTCTTCCTCCTTCGATCGTACGCTCAAGGAGCTCGGTGCAAATGTCCTTGCACATCACAGGTTTGAAGATCACCACTGGTACACTGTTGGCGATTTGAAAGAAATCGGAGAATCATTCCAACTCCTCGGGGCGGAGGTCCTCGTAACGACGGAGAAAGATGGGGTGAGACTTGAAGAAGGGTCCAACTCTTTGGGACAATTCCCGTTTTTCGGGATTGGCGTCAGATCGGAAATCATCTCGGGGGAAAAGGAATTGAAAATAATCCTCGAAAAGATCGTGAGTGTGAGGAAGTAGATGGAATTCAATTCCGGGAACAAGACAGGGAACGCGTGTGCGACTTGGAATCACGGATAACCTGAGACCGAAACCGGTGTTCGACAACTATCTCCGGTGGATCAAAAGAATTGATCCGAACGTCGAGTTCGTGAAGCTCTCGTACCACTTCAAGAATGAAGAAATGACGGGAAATGTAGACGGACTCGTCCTTACGGGAGGCGGAGATGTTCATCCGGCCTTGTACGGTGTGAGCGAAGCCATTGACCGCGTCGAAGAAGTGAACGAACTGAGAGATGCATTTGAGTTCAAAGTGATTGAAAAGGCTTTGGAGAGGGAAATTCCGATTCTCGGAATCTGCCGCGGCATGCAGGTGATGAATGTCTACCTTGGGGGTACATTGATCATCGATCTCCCGATTGCCGGATATGACGATCACGCAACGCACGACGGACAGGAATTCTGCCATCCTTTGGCGATTGATCCTCATAGCATGCTGGGGAGTATCATCGGACCGAATCCCCACAAGGTGAACTCGATTCATCATCAGGCTGTTGATCAACTCGGAAAAGGACTCAAGGTAGTGGCGAAATCGGACGACGGAATCACAGAAGCCCTGGAATGGGTCCTGAAGGACCGAATGCCGTTTCTGCTTCTTGTCCAGTGGCACCCCGAACGTATGGTCGATTTCGATAATCCGTGCTCGCGCAATGTCGCAGAGTATTTCATGAAGGAAGTATCACGTTCAATATCCAACCATCAGTACCAATCTAGAATAGAAAAAGAAACGGACCAGTACAATGGCTAAGAATCCCAAATACGTTTACTTCTTCGGAAGCGGAAAAGCCGAAGGCAAAGCTGAAATGAAGGGTCTCCTGGGCGGCAAAGGAGCCAACCTGGCGGAAATGGTGAACATTAAACTTCCGGTTCCCCCCGGTTTCACAATAACCACGGAACTGTGCACATACTTCTACGATCATGGCCGGTCGTACCCGAAGACTCTCCGCAAAGAGGTGGAAACCGCGCTCAGGAAAGTGGAACAAGTTCTTGGTGCGACATTTGGCGATAGTAACAATCCTCTCTTGGTCTCTGTGCGGTCGGGTGCGCGTGCTTCCATGCCCGGAATGATGGACACCATTCTCAATCTTGGATTGAACGATCAGACCGTTCAGGGATTGATTCGGAAAACGAAAAACGAACGGTTCGCGTACGATTGCTACCGCCGTTTCGTCCAAATGTATGGCGACGTTGTTTTGGGACTGAAGCCGGTACATAAGGATGACATTGATCCCTTTGAGGCAATCATCGAGGAAAAGAAGAAACAAAAGGGTGTCCACCTCGACACTGAGCTGACCGCAGAGGACCTGAAAGATCTCGTTGCGCGGTTCAAAGGGGCAATCAAGGAAAAAACGGGAAATGATTTTCCCCAGAATCCTCTGGATCAGCTTTGGGGAGCCATCGGCGCAGTGTTTGGCTCGTGGATGAACGACCGCGCCATCGCCTACCGCAAACTGTATGACATTCCCAGCTCATGGGGCACCGCCGTCAATGTCCAGACTATGGTGTTCGGAAACATGGGGGAGGACTCCGGAACCGGCGTTGCGTTCACGCGTGATCCCGCTACCGGAGAAAACGTATTCTACGGCGAGTTTCTGATGAATGCCCAGGGTGAGGATGTTGTCGCAGGCACCAGGACCCCACTCCCGATTTCCGATCTTGCAAGAAACGATCCGAAGCTCTACAAGCACCTGGATCAGATACGCAAGACCCTCGAGAAACACTACCGCGATGTGATGGATATCGAATTCACAATCCAGCAGGGAACGCTCTACATGCTTCAGTGCCGCGTCGGCAAACGCACCGCGTTCGCGGCCATCAAGATTGCAGTTGACATGGTCGACGAGGGGCTTATCACCGACAAAGAGGCGATACGGAGGATCGAGCCGGATCAACTGAACCAGCTTCTGCGTCCGATCTTCGACCCGGCACAAAAGGCGAACGCGGTCAAAGAAGGCAAACTTCTGGCGAAAGGGCTGAATGCCGGACCCGGAGCAGCATCGGGGCGGGTCGTGTTCAACGCCCAGGACGCGGAAGAATGGGCTAAGCGCGGGGAGAAAGTTATCCTGACGAGAATCGAAACTTCACCTGAAGACATCAAAGGAATGGATGCTTCCGAGGGAATACTCACGGCGCGGGGTGGGATGACGTCTCATGCGGCTCTGGTGGCCCGCCAGATGGGCAAGGTCTGCGTTGCGGGATGCAGTGCGCTCAACGTCGACTATGCGAGTCACACGATGCAAGTGAACAGCCAGACGGTCAAGGAAGGCGATTGGATCTCCATCGACGGAACCTCAGGCGAGGTGTTGCTGGGCAAAGTACAAACACGTCCGTCCGAGGTCCTTCAGGTTCTGATCGATCGCACATTAGATGCAAAGAATGCGCCGGTGTACCAGGAGTTTGCGAAGATGATGAATTGGGCCGACAAGTATCGGCGGCTTGGAGTGAGAACAAATGCCGACCAACCAGACCAATCGGTCAATGCTGTCGCGTTTGGTGCTGAGGGAATTGGTCTCTGCCGCACAGAGCACATGTTCTTCGGCGAAGGGAAGATCGGTCCGATGCGCGAGATGATTCTTGCGGACACCGTCGAAGATCGCAAGAAGGCACTGGCGAAACTTCTTCCACTTCAACGCAAGGATTTCGAAGGAATCTTTGAGGCAATGGCCGGTCGTCCGGTCACGATTCGAACGATCGATCCGCCGCTGCATGAGTTTCTTCCGCATGATGAAGCACCACAGAAGGAGCTGGCTGCCCAGATGGGCGTGTCGTATGAGAAGGTGCGTCAGCGGGTTGATTCACTGCATGAATTCAATCCCATGCTGGGATTCCGGGGATGCCGCCTCGGAGTCATTTATCCCGAAATCACCGAGATGCAGTCCCGGGCGATCTTTGAAGCCGCGGCAAATGTCAAAAAGCGGGGCATCGAGGTCGAGCCGGAAGTCATGATTCCGCTGGTTGGGAACGTGAAGGAACTTATCCACCAGGAGAAAATTGTCCGCACAGTCGCCGAACAGGTCATGCAAGAGAAGGGAGTGAAATTCAAATATCTCGTTGGGACGATGATCGAGGTGCCGCGCGGTGCCGTGACTGCAGACGAGATTGCCCGCGTCGCGGAGTTTTTCAGCTTTGGCACAAATGACCTCACCCAGACAACACTTGGAGTGAGTCGCGATGACGCAGGAACATTTCTCATTCCCTACGTCGACCGTGAGATATATGCCAAGGATCCGTTTGAAGCAATCGACAGGGAAGGGGTTGGCGTGTTGATGAAGATGGCGGTCGAGAAAGGCCGCTCGGCAAGGCCGACTCTCAAACTTGGCATCTGCGGCGAACACGGCGGTGAGCCGTCGAGTGTCGAATTCTGCCATCAGATCGGTCTCAACTATGTCAGTTGTTCGCCGTTCCGTGTCCCGATTGCCCGCCTCGCGGCTGCCCGCGCAGCCCTTGCCGATTCAGCACCGGCAAAGAAGAAAGCGGCTCCGAAGCGCAAGGGATCCAAAAGGCGCTAAATGCTCTTATTAATGTGGAAGGATTGCACTGAATGAAGCTCTCAGACTTCAGATACCCGCTTCCCCGAAATCTCATTGCCAAGTATCCGGCAAAACCCCGCGATCACTCGGCCATGATGGTCATGAACCGGGCGGATGAATCGATCGAAGATCGCACGTTCTTCGAGATCGTGGACTACTTCGAGAAAGGCGATTGTCTTGTGGTGAACGAAACACGCGTCTTTCAGGCGCGGCTGTTCGGCAAAAAGGAAAAGACCAACGCAAAAATCGAAGTATTTCTTCTTCGCGAATTGAATGCGGAAGAGAATATCTGGGATGTGATTGTGGATCCGGCCCGGAAAGTCAGAATCGGAAACAAGATCTTTTTCGATGACGGCAAGCTTTGGTGTGAGGTGATCGATAATACCACGTCCAGAGGCCGTACGGTCCGGTTTAATCACAAGGGCGATTTTTTCAAGATCATTGAACGAATCGGCATTACTCCGCTTCCGCATTACATCAAGCGGGAGGCAACCAACAAGGACAAGGAAACATACCAGACGGTCTATGCCCGAGTCCTTGGGGCAGTTGCTGCACCAACGGCCGGCCTTCACTTCACCAAAGCTCTCCTGCGAAAGCTCCATGGGAAGGGAGTCAAGATCGTTCCTGTCGTACTTCATGTCGGCCTTGGATCCTTCAGGCCGGTGGAAGTGGAAGACCTGACGAAACACAAGATGGATTCGGAATACTACGAGATCTCCCACGAGGCCGCCACGATCATCAACAAGACGATCGATGCAAAGCACAACGTTTTTGTCGTGGGGACAAGCACCTGCCGGGCATTGGAATCAAGCGTCACCTCTGACGGTCATTTGAAACCTTCAAGGGGCTGGACGGATAAATTCATCTTTCCGCCCTACGACTTCAAAGTGACTGACAAATTGATCACCAATTTCCATCTTCCCGAATCAACGCTGTTGATGCTGGTGAGCGCGTTTGGCGGGCATGATTTCATGATGAGGGGGTATAAAAAAGCGATCAAAGATGGATACCGGTTCTATAGCTATGGAGATGCGGTCCTATTTCTGTAACCCGTAAGGCCAGAGAGCAAACAATGATGCAGGAACGACCAAAAGTCTATGCCGTCATACCGGCTGCCGGGTTGGGCAGCCGGCTTGGCGGTGGGATACCCAAGCAGTTTCTTCGGCTCGAAGAGAAGCCGATTCTTGTTCATACAGTTCAGCGCTTTGAATCCTCTTCCGATGTTGATGAGATTGCCCTGGCGGTTCCTGAAGAATCGATCACCGAAGTGGAACAGCTTGTGACCCGCTACCGGCTCAACAAAGTCAGCAAAATCGTTGCTGGAGGCGAGAAACGGCAGGACTCGGTGCACAATGTCGTGAAACGTCTGGACTTTCGGCCGGGTGACGTTGTCCTCATTCATGATGGTGTCCGGCCATTCGTCCATCCGGACAAGATTACAGAACTCGTCATGGCATGCCGTGATCACAAGGCCGCTGTCCTCGCGGTCCAGCCAAAAGACACGATGCGCCGCTCAAACGGCGGCGGATTCTTTGATCACACCCTGGACCGTACGGCGCTCTGGATTATTCAGACGCCTCAGGCGTTCAAGGCGGCGATCCTGCTCAAAGCGTTTGAAAAGGCTTCGAAGGAACGATTCCATTCTACTGACGAGGCTGCCCTCGTTGAGCGGATGGGCGTGAAAATTAAAATCGTTGAAGGGAGCTATGACAATATCAAGATAACGACGAAGGAAGATCTTGAGCTTGGAATGCTCATTTTGCAGCGTTGGCATCAGACAGGTGTTGCATAATTCACCGCACTGCGAACGATGTTATCACCTTCACCCATCGTTCTTGCATCTTAGACCCAAACTCATTATTTTCAAGTCCATCAAATCACTCCCACCGAAGGATACCGGCGAATGATTAATTTGACAGTCATAGTTGTTCTGAGTTACATCCTTGGTTCGCTCCCGACGGCGGTGCTGTTTTCAAGATGGAAGCATGGGTTTGATATTCGAACCAAAGGCAGCGGCAACGCCGGCGGAACGAATGTCTTTCGTGTCCTCGGATGGAAGTCAGGTATCCTTGTGATGGCGATCGATCTGGCAAAGGGATTCATCGCGACCGCCCTCATCGCACGCCTTTTTTGGGATCCAACGCTTCCTTTCTACAACAGAACTCCATTTGATGATTTCACCATCATCCAAATGATCTGTGGGGGAGCAGCCATTGTGGGACATATCTGGACTGTGTTCGCTGGATTCCGGGGCGGCAAGGGAATCGCAACGGGGGCAGGCATGTTGCTGGGAGTGACTCCGGTCGAATTTGGTATTTCCGCGGCTGTCTTTTTCATCGTATTCATGGCATATAAGTACGTTTCGCTCGGATCGATCAGTGCTGCAGTGGCGTTTCCGGCAACGCTCTTCGTCCGATTCAACATCTTTGGCGACGAAATCCATAGCTACAAGACCCTGATTATCTTCAGCCTCGGTGTTGCCCTTCTTCTTATTTATTCCCACCGCGCAAATATCAGGCGGCTGATTGAGGGAACGGAAAACAGAATCTCTCGCGCCGCTCAGAAAAAGCCCGTCGAGACGGAGTAACTCGCTCCATCTTGCCTTGGGGAGCCGGTGGGAAACCTCGCTCAGAGGTTCATCTCATGAAAACTACTGTTCTCGGTGCCGGAAGCTGGGGTACTACTCTCGCCCTCGTCCTTGTCGAAAACGGCCACGATGTCAACCTCTGGACGTACAAATCCGCCCAGGCGGAGTTGATGATTGAGAAACGAGAAAACCCCTCTTTTCTTCCCGGAATCTACCTTCCCCCGCAGCTGAAGATCATAACGGACATCGGCCCTGCCTGCGATGGACGTGACCTCATCGTCGCCGCAGTCCCAGCGCAGTTCCTCCGGTCGGTCGTTGAAAAGATTGCCGATCTTGACCTTGAGGATACCGTTCTCTGTAATGTCGCAAAAGGAATCGAGAATCAGACCCTCATGACCATGTCTGAAGTCCTCCTCGATGTTCTGAAGCACGAGAAAAAAGAAAATATTGCAATTCTCTCCGGCCCAAGCCATGCCGAAGAAGTGTGCCGCAAGATGCCCACGGCGATCGTCTCCTCGGCCTACAAGAACCAGTCCGCCAAACTCGTCCAGGAAGCGTTCATGACACCCTATTTCCGCGTGTACGTGAACGAGGATATCAGGGGCGTGGAACTGGGGGGAGCGATCAAGAACGTCATTGCCGTGGGAGCGGGGATCAGTGATGGGGCCGGATTCGGTGACAATACCAAGGCGGCCATTATGACACGCGGGGTGTATGAGATCACGCGCCTCGGTGTCAAACTCGGGGCCCAGCCCAGAACCTTCGCAGGCCTTTCGGGAATCGGTGATCTGATAGTGACGTGCATGAGTCGGCACAGTCGGAACCGATATGTGGGAGAACAGGTGGGGAAGGGGCGAAAACTCGACGATGTCCTCAAGGAAATGGTGATGGTTGCCGAGGGAGTTGCATCCACCCGGTCGGTGAGAGACCTTGCCAAAAAACATCGTGTTGAAATGCCGATAGTCGATGCGGTGTATGAAATGCTTTTCGATGGGAAGGATCCTCATAAGGCAACATCGGAATTGATGACGCGCCACGCAAAAGGCGAACTTCACCGCGAAGGCTCCTGATCCCCTCGTTTTCCTTTCCAAAGTGCAATCCGCTGTTCGCCCCGGTATCGTTTTCCCAACTCTTGATTCTTTCAAATATCCGAATTAATACCCCCCCACAACTCCCCAAAATCCTTCCAATCCAACAAATCCCGGTAATCCTGAAAATCCTTGTAATCCTTGTCAGTTTTCGGTATTTTTGAACCATCGTACCACTTGACAGCGCTTCCGTGCTCCCGTATTTCCTAAGCTTTCTGAGCGGCTACCTCGTTGGCTCCTTCCCAACCGGATACCTGCTGGTAAAGCAACAATCGAACATCGATATCACCAAAAGCGGCAGCGGCAATGTCGGTGCCTACAACGCCGGGGTTGTGACAGGGTCAACGAGGATGGGAATTGCCGTTGGAATAACCGACGGACTGAAGGGAGCGATCGCGGTGACACTCGCCGCGCTCTGGACACCCGATTTTCTCG
>DATECW010000137.1:0-33793 GCA_035286705.1 Bacteroidota bacterium | reverse complement strand
TATGTCCCGGCGTCTGAGGATGTCTTCGAACAGGCAATCCGCGAACAGGCGCAGATTGCCGTCGAAGAAGCCGATCTTGTTCTTTTCGTGGTCGATGCAAAGGACGGTGTCCTTCCCCTCGATAGTGAAATAGCCGCGATTCTCAGAAAATCCCGGAAACCGATCCTGTTGGTGGTGAACAAGATCGACTCGGTGAACCAGGAAGCGCTCTCCGGCGAGTTTTTTGCATTGGGTCTTGGAGAACCGCAGAGCATCTCGGCTCTTGGTGGCCGACAGATCGGTGATTTTCTCGACGCGATCACGGCCCATATCGACATCGATTCGTCCGGCCCCGTGCAGGAACCACGATTGCGAATTGCCGTGGTCGGGAAACCGAATGTGGGAAAATCCTCGCTGGTGAACGCCCTCTTGGGCAAGAAACGGCATGTCGTCACGGACATTCCCGGAACCACACGTGACCCCATTGACTCGATCCTCAAATACCATGACGAGGAAATTGTTCTGGTCGATACCGCCGGCCTCAAGAAGAAAGGCAAGGTTACCGAAAGTGTTGAGTTCTACAGTGCCTTACGGACCCTCAAAAGCATCGAGCGCAGCGATGTCGTGGTCATCCTGTTCGACGCTTCCCGCCCTATAGACCATCAGGACCTTCATATCGTCGAAAGCACGGTGCAACGCAAGCGGGCAGCTCTCATTGCTGTAAACAAATGGGATCTGATCGAGAAGGACTCCAACACCGTCAAGGCGTTTGAACAGGCAATAGCAATGGATCTTGGCATGTACGACTATTTTCCCGTTGTGTTTGTTTCCGCACTCACCAAGCAGCGTGTCTCCAAAGTTATCGACCTGGCCAGGGAAATCGATCAGGAGCAACTGAAGAGAATCAAGACCGGTGAGCTGAATGACACTCTCCTGCCCGATATCAAAAACTATCCTCCAAAGACCTCGTCTCCGAAGGAAATCAAGATAAAATATGTCACGCAGCTGAAGACGAAACCACCGTTATTTGCTTTCTTCTGCAATGAGCCGAAACTTGTACAGGAATCGTACAAACGCTTCCTTTCCAACAAAATCAGGGAACATTTCGGGTTCAAAGGTGTTCCGGTGTCGATAGTCCTCAAAAAGAAATGAAACGAAGGATCCTCGTCATAGGAGGCATTGCGGCTGGACCCAGTGCCGCCAGCAAGGCAAAGCGAACAGATCCCGAGGCGGAAGTAGTGATGTTCGAACAGGGGGACGATATCTCGTCAGGCATTTGTGAGATGCCGTACTACGTCGGCAATGTTTTTGATGATGTGCGGAATTTGACGGCCTTCACGCCTGAACGCCTGGAAAAGGAAAAGGGCGTCAAGGTTCGAATTAGGCACCATGTCGAGGCAATCGTACCGTTCAAGCGACATATTGTGGTTCGCGATCTTGAAACAGGCAAGGTTATGCAGGAACGATACGACGGACTTGTGATTGCCACCGGGTCTTGCCCGAGAGCGATCGGGTTGCCGGGGGAGAGTGCACGCAACGTGTTTCACGTCAAGTCCATTGAAGGGGGGATTGCGCTGAAGAATGTTCTTGAGAAGCAGAAACCGAAGAACGCGGTGATCGTCGGTGGAGGCTACATCGGGATGGAAATGGCCGAAGCGTTGGCTGCGCACGGCATTCATGTCACGATATTGCATCGGCGCAACTTACCAATGGCAGGGTTGGAAGAGGAAGCGCGGAAAGCCGTCGCTGAAGAAATCGCAGCTCATGGCATTGAGTTTGTCGCGAATGCTGCGGTGCAGACGCTGATTCGGACTCGGGGGGGGGATGTCAACGCGGTGAAAACCGCCGATCGAACATATGATTGCGATCTGGTTGTGATTGCGGCAGGCGTTGAACCGAATACGTCTCTGGCTGCAGACGCAGGGATTCGCCTTGGCCTCCACAAGGGCATTCTGACTGACCAACGCCAAACCACGAGCGAAGACTCGATCTATGCTGCCGGCGACTGCTGCGAGGTCAGGAATCTTGTCAATAATAAGTGGTCCTATATCCCGCTTGCAACAACGGCAAGCAAACAGGGATGGACGGCGGGTGAAAATGCGGCAGGAGGAAGTTCCGTTTTCAAAGGAGCGATTCGCGCGATCGGGGTGAAGGTGTTCGATCTTCAGGTGGCACATGTTGGATTGAGTTCGCGGGAGGCACAGGAGTCATCGTTTGAGCCTGTGGTCGAACACATTGATGCTCCCTCAAGGATATCCTTTTTTCCGGGGAGCGAACGTGTGCACATCGTTGCTGTTGCGGACAAATCGTCCCGCAGAATCCTGGGAGCGAATGTGTTCGGCAAAGACGGGGCCGTGCAGCGGGCAAACGTTCTCGCCGTTGCCATACAGCACGGATTGACCGTGGATGACGTTGCCCGGCTTGACTTGATCTATACGCCGCCGTTCTCGCCGTTGTGGGATCCGGTGCTGGTGATGGGAAATCAATTACGCAAGAGGATCGAGAATGAAAAACCTGATAATCATTGAACATCCTCTCGTGAGGCGTGACTTGTCGATCCTGCGCGATAGGAAGACGCCGAGCAATATCTTTCGGGCCGTTCTTCGGCGCACGGCAAGCCTGATGGCGTATGAAGTGACCCGGGATCTGGAAGTGAAAAAAAAGACCATTCGGACCCCGCTGGAAGGAACAAGAGGATTTGTCGTGAAGCGGTCCATTGTCCTCGTTCCGATCCTCCGGGCAGGATTGGGCATGGTTGGCGGATTTGTCGAAGTAATCCCGGATGCAAAAGTGGGTCACATTGGCCTGTATCGTAATGAGGAGACGTTGCAGCCCGTGGATTATTACTTCAAGGTTCCGAGAGACATGCGGGATGCCATGGTCATTGTCCTCGACCCTATGCTTGCCACCGGCGGAAGCGGCGTGGCAGCGCTGGACTACCTGAAAGGACGCGGGGCGCTACATCTGCGATTCGTCAGTCTCGTTGCCGCCCCCGAAGGCGTCAATGCAATCAGAAGAGCTCACGACGACGTGATAATCTACACATGCTCGCTTGACCGAAAGCTCAATCATCGCGGATACATTCTCCCGGGGCTCGGCGACGCAGGCGACAGAATGTTTGGGACAGAGTAGAGGCCTCGTGAAGAAAGCGCTTGTCATCACCTTGTTTGCATCGTCAGTGCTGTGTGCGAATGCACCGTATCAAAAGGTGGCGTCGCGCCTGATGGACTCGCTCTTGACTGCCGGCATTGACCAGACACTCAGACAAGAGTATGAGAACGCAACGAGGACGTTTCAGGTTGTCGCACGCGGGTTTTCGGATCACCCGGCAGGATTCCTGTATCAGGCCGCCATCCTGCAGGCGAAGGCGATGGATTATGAGCTCCCGATTGAACGGGATCCGTTCGATTCTCTCCTCGCCATCGCTCGGGAAAGATCCTCGGCAATGATCGACATCGATCCCAATTCGCCTTGGGGATATTTCTATCGTGGAACCACTCTGGGATATGACTCATACGCGCGGGCACAGCGCGGAGATTGGTTCGGCGCCGCGAGCAAGGGGATGTCATCTGCGTCCGATTTTCACCGGGCAGTTGCAGCGGATTCTTCTTTCTTTGACGCGTACGCAGGAATAGGGACGTACTACTATTGGAAGACAAGGAAAATAGAATTCCTGACATGGCTGCCGTTTGTAGACGACAAAATGGAAGAAGGGATCAGACTCCTGACCATCTGCATCGGGAGCGGTGAATACAACAAATACGCGGCCATGAGCTCGCTCCTCTCGATCTTCCTGGATGATGAGGATTATGAAGGGGCGGCGCATCTTGCCGAGGAAGCCCTCCGGGCGTATCCTTCAAACCGTCTTTTTCTTTGGGGACTTGCCACAGCTCGTGAACGATTGGCAGACACGTCGGGAGCTTTGAATGCCTACCAGCGCCTCCTTGCATCGATGGTGAGCGATCCCCGGGAAAATTCCTACAATGAGCTCGTTTGCCGGCTCAACATGATCAAGCTAAGATCCTCCGGGAATATGATGTGGGACTGGATGGGAGAGATGGAAGCACTTTTCGCATTCAAATCGCGGACATTTCCCCGTCATTTGCAGGATCGGGCAGAAGCAAAATTCGAAGAAGCGGAATTGATTCGCAAGAGATTGACCGAATAGGCCGCTGTCGCAGAGGGGAATTGCAGTGCGCAAAGCGAATCGAAGAACAAAATCTTATCGAAATACGTTCTATGAAGTAGAGTCTTCGTATGATCGACGGGCAATACAAAAAAAAACTTGACGATTTGATCGCAGTCTGCCAGAAAAACCTCAGAGTGGTGGATGTCGATCTCATTACGCGTGCTTTTTCCATGAGTCTTGAGGCACACAAGCACGACCTTCGCGCATCGGGCGAGCCATACTTCCATCATCCGTATGAAGTCGCCATGGTCGTTGCAAAGGAAGTTCCGCTGGACGACGTTTCGATTGCTGCAGCCCTTCTCCATGATGTTGTCGAAGACACGCGATTCAGCCTGAAGGACATCAAGGAAGAATTCGGTCCGACGATTGCGGAAATTGTTGACGGCGCGACGAAGATCAGTGATATCTTCAGAAGTCATGAGGTAACGCAGGCAGAGAGCTACCGTAAACTCCTTCTGTCCATGGTGAATGATATCAGGGTCATGTTGATCAAGTTTGCGGATCGGCTCCATAACATGCGGACCCTGGAATATCTTCCGCATGAGAAACAGGAACGCCTCGCGCGCGAAACGCTCGATATCTACGCGCCCTTCGCTCATCGGTTCGGCCTTGCAAAGGTGAAATGGGAGCTGGAAGATCTCTCGTTCAAATACCTTCATCCGAAGGATTACGAGGAAATGGCCCGGCAGCTGAAATCACACAGGCGTGAACGTGAAAACTACATTAAGAAATTCGCCGGGCCGATTGACAAGCGTCTGAAAGATGAGGGCTTCGACTACGAAATGGAGGGTCGCCCGAAGCACCTGTTCAGTATCTTCCAGAAAATGGTGCGTCGTAAGAAACCATTGGACGAGATCTACGACCTGTTTGCAGTTCGTTTCATCCTCGATACGAAAGACAACAATGACTGTTTTATCGCGTACGGCATCATCACCGAACTCTACAAGCCGATCCCCGAACGGTTCAAAGACTACATTTCGCTGCCGAAGAAGAACGGGTATCAGTCAATCCATACGACGGTCGTTGGACCCCAGGGGAAACTGGTGGAGGTCCAGATCAGGACGAAGAGTATGCATGAAATAGCGGAAAAAGGGGTTGCCGCCCACTGGATGTACAAGGAAAACAAGTCATCGCTGGACAAGGAATTGGAGGGATGGGTCAACTGGGTGCGGGAAATCTTCGAACAAAAAAGCGACGATGCACCGAAAGAACTCCTTGAGAGCTTCAAATTGAACCTCTACCAGGATGAGATTTATGTGTTCACGCCGAAGGGGGATTTGAAAATCCTTCCCAGAAACGCCACCCCGCTCGACTTCGCATTTGACATCCATTCAAACATTGGATTCCACTGCATTGGGGCAAAGGTCAATGGGAGAATTGTTCCCTTGAATTCCCTCCTGCGCAGCGGAGATCAGGTGGAAATTATCACTTCAAAGACACAAACGCCCAATGCCGATTGGGAAAAATATGTGGTTACGCACAAAGCAAAAAGCCACATCAGACGGAGGATTCGTGAAGACACTCGAAAGCGCATGGAGCAGGGGCGGGCGCTGTGGGATAAGAAACTGAAGAAACAAAAAGTGCATATCAATGAGGACGATTTGCTGAAGTTCGTCCGGTCAATGCACCTTGACAATCTGCAGCAGTTCTATATCTCTCTGTTGGATGAGGAAATCGATTCCGATGCACTGATCGAGCAATTGGTTGTCAGGGCGAAGCATCCCGAGTCCGTTGAAACCGGAAGAAGCAAGGACCTGCCCCGCTCCCTCTTTACAAAATTCGTCGATACGGCACGGGAAATCGCAAGTGGCATCTCCGTTCTTGGCAGCAGCGACTCGTTCATGCATCAATACGCAAAATGCTGC
Organism: Bacteroidota bacterium; assembly: GCA_035286705.1. GTDB lineage: Bacteria > Bacteroidota > Ignavibacteria > UBA10030 > UBA10030 > JACPLA01. The sequence goes on along the minus strand of DATECW010000137.1, from coordinate 27,760 downwards.
AATCCCATCCCCGGTGATGATATTGTGGGATTTGTGACTGTTGGCGAGGGGATCAAGATCCACAAGAAAGACTGCAAGAATATTGTTATGCTTCGCCTTGCAGAAAGTGAACGAATCGTCGAGGTCGATTGGCCAAAAGCCCAAACGGCAGATTTTCTTGTTGCCATTCGCGTATCCGGAAAAGATCGGGCTGGCCTGCTCAGTGATGTCACTCACGCAATCTCCAATGTGCAGAACACCAACATCAGAAGTGTCAACATGGATTCCAAAGGTCAGCAGTTTGACGGTCAGATCATTCTCTATGTCAAGAACACGGACCATCTCGTGAAGATTTTGGAGAAAATAAGGAAGGTGGACGGAATTGTTGAAGTGGAACGTTTTCAGGGTTGACGAAGCTTGACGACGAATCAGGGACGAGTCCTGGGCATTGATTATGGAACGCGGCGCGTCGGGCTGGCGCTAAGCGATCCATTGCGCATTCTTGCAACATCATACGGAGCATTGTTGAATACCCCCGAGCTCTTTGAACGAATCAAAGAGGTCATCACAAAAGAACAGATTATTCTCGTTGTTGTTGGATTACCCTTGAGTCTCAGCGGCAAGAAGACCTCAAAGGCCCTCGAGGTTGAGTCATTTGTGGAAATGGTGCGGTCTCGTTGTCATATCGAGGTTGTGTCCTGGGATGAGCGATTCACCACGTCGATGGCTCAGCAGTCTCTTTTGACCATGGGCACGAAAAGAAAGGACAGGCGACGGAAGGACGGGAGAGTTGACTCGATGGCGGCCGCGATCATGCTGCAGGGCTTTCTTGACAGCACGAAACAGTCGATGAGTTGTTAAGAATGAACCACGGAGAAACCGAGATACCATCGGAAGAGCAACGGCCTCCCGGAAAGGCCGCTGGCGTCCGGTTGTGGCGGTCGTTTGTCAAGCGAAGGTGGTTCGTCATTGCGGCGGGGCTGCTTGTTGTTTGGTTTGTTGTGGAAATGATCACTCTTCCCTTTGGCGCGGTTGTCCGATTGAAGAAGCAGAATCCCGGTGAAACTGCCTTCATGAGAGAACACGCCGCGCAAGCAAAAGAATCAGGCAGACGATTTCGGATCTTCCAGAATTGGATTCCGCTCTCCGAGGTACCGAAAGATGTGGTCAATGCCATTATTGTCGCGGAAGATGGGCGATTCTGGTCTCATGGCGGCTTTGACTGGTTCGAGTTCAGGGAATCTGTCGAGCGCAATATCAGGGAAGGCCGTGCTGCGCGTGGTGCCAGCACGATTACCCAACAACTGGTGAAAAATCTGTATCTCTCTCCCTCAAAAAACCCGCTGCGGAAGTTGCGCGAATGGGTGCTGACGTTGTGGATGGAGCAAAACCTGAAAAAGAGCAGAATTCTTGAAATCTACCTTAACGTGATTGAGTGGGGAAGGGGCATCTATGGAATCGATGCTGCGTCGCAGGCTTATTTTGGAAAACCGGTCCAGGCTCTGACAAGGGAAGAAGGAGCCCGCCTGGCGGCAGTGATCCCCAACCCCAAGCGATATGGTGCGAATGATGATTCGGAGTATCTGGAACGAAGAGTGGCCATCATCCTCGAACGCATGGCAGCGCGCGGAATGTAGGAGTAAGAAAACGGAATGGACTACAAAGACATTGACGTCCTTCTCGAAGAAGGAGAGGGATTTCAAATCGAATTTAAACGAAAGGTGTCGACGCCGGAGAAGGTCGCCCGGACCCTCATTGCGTTCGCAAACACCAAGGGGGGCACCATCATTTTCGGCGTGGATGACAACAAATCCATCTTCGGTGTCGACAGCGAAAAAGCTGAAATGGAAATGATACGAACGGCAGGAGGATTTCTCTGTGATCCGCCCGTGGAAATGCAGGTCGATATCGTACCTTACAAGGGGAAGGATATCATCGCCGTGACCGTCGAAGAGAGCAAGGCGAAACCCCACTATCTGGTCGGCAACGCCAACGGATCCGATGACGAGGATTCGAAGGTCCTGATCCGCGTCAAGGACAAGACCGTTATTGCGAGCAAAGAGGTGATAAGAATTCTCGAGGCTGAAAATCCCGATGCCCCGCCGTTGAGAATTGCCATCGGCGAGTCGGAGCGTCGTCTGTTGGATTTTCTTGATAAGAGTGAGAGGATAACGGTGAAGGAATTCAGCAGGCTCGTGAACATCTCCCATCGCCGGGCATCGCGCACGCTTATTCAGCTGGTGCGGGCAGGAGTCCTCAGGATCCACACCCATGAAAAGGAAGATTTCTATACGCTGGCATTTGATCAATGATCCCGCGTGTTTCTCCAAACGCGGGAGAGATGAAAAACCGCAATGCCGTAGGCGACGGCGACGTTGAGTGAGTGTTTCTTGCCGAACATTGGTATCTCGATGGCGAAATCACACAGCTCGATCAGCGAGGAGGAGACACCTGCCACTTCGCTGCCTAGAACGAGACAGAGGGGGAAGTGCTGCTTCTGAATTTCGTAATAGGGGATACTTTTGTCCGTTTGCTCGAGACAGCAAAGTGTGAGACCTTCCGATTTAAGGAGTTGGAGGGATGCGACGGGATCGCGCGCGTGTGACCATGGAACAGAAGCCGTCGCCCCTAATGCCGTCTTCTCGATTTCCTTCCTCGGAGGAAGAGGAGTGTATCCGGCAAGGAGAAGGTGTTGCACCATGACGCCGTCGGATGTTCGGAAGATCGAACCGACATTATAAAGGCTACGGACATTATCGACGAGGACGGTGAGCGGGAGGCGATCAACTGCCTGAATGGGGCCGCTTTTTTGCCGTTTTTGTGATATTTCGTCCCAGTTGAGTTTTCTCATCATCGAATTGAAATGTATCTGTATTTATCCAAAAAAAGTAAGCGCAGTTTCGGATCGGGTAGTCAATCATCGCATTCAGGTTGCCTGCCACGCAGAATTTTGCTACATTTCTAATCAAGAGAGTTTTGGGGACTTGAAAAAAATCGTCATTGCCATCGACGGTCCCGCCGCTGCGGGAAAAAGTACAACCGCCCGACGGGTTGCCAAGATCCTGGGGTATCTTCATATTGACACGGGAGCTATGTACAGGGCTCTCACATTGAAGGTATTGCGGGCAAAGCTTCCGTTGGGGGCGGCCGAGGAAATTGAAAAGCTTACGGAGGTAACCGCGGTTCGATTGGAACGGCGTGATGGAGAGAATAAGGTTTTCGTTGACGGGAAGGATGTTACCGCCCAAATCAGAACTCCGGAAGTGACAAGGTCGGTGAGCAAAATCAGCAGCTATCCTTTTGTCAGGCGAGTCATGGTTCGGGAGCAGAGGAAGCTGGCAGAGGGAGGTGGAGTTGTGCTTGAAGGAAGAGACATCGGTACGGTAGTCCTTCCCGAAGCCGATTTGAAAATCTACATGGTGGCAAATGTGGCCGAAAGGGCAAAACGACGGAAAAAGGAACTTTCGGAAGGCGGAATCGAAGTCGATGAGGAGATCCTCGTCGAAGAAATCAGGAAGAGAGATCAACAGGATTCGACGAGAGAAGTAAGCCCACTGCGCAAGGCAGAGGATGCCATCGAACTTGACACTTCCTCAATGACGATCGATGCGCAGGTTGAATTTATTGTCAACAAGGCAAAGGAAAGATTGAACACATGAAAGTTACGGTCGACAAGTTTTCGGGCTTCTGCTGGGGTGTCGTCAGGACGATTGAGATTGCCGAACAGGAACTCGAAGATGGAAGCCCCCTTTATTCTCTTGGCGAGATTATTCACAATCCCATGGAAATCGAGCGGCTGGGTGAAAAAGGACTCAAAACTATTGCTCGATCCGACTTTCAACAACTCAGAGGCGCTAAGGTCCTCGTTCGGGCTCATGGAGAACCACCGGAGACCTATAAGCAGGCCAGGGATCTCGGCATTACGCTCATCGACGCGACGTGTCCTGTTGTCACAAAAGTCCAGGAACGAATCAGAAAGTTCTATCTCGACGGATATCAGGTTGTGATTTTTGGAAAGAAAGATCATGCCGAAGTGATTGGGCTCGTCGGTCAGACAAACGGCGAAGCACTTGTCGTGAAATCAGAGAAAGAGCTGGAGGGAATCAGACTCGACCGGAAGACGGTCCTCTTTTCTCAAACAACAATGGACAAACCGGCGTTTCATAGATTGAAGGAAGAACTACAGAAGCGCGTCAAGGATCTCGTTGTCAGTACTTTCGAAGACGAAGCAGTCGAATTTCATGCAAAGGACACGATTTGCGGTCAGGTCTCAGGGAGAGACAAGAAACTGCGGGAATTTGCACGGACGCACGACGTGGTTATCTTCGTGGCGGGAAGACACAGCTCGAATGGCAAAGTCCTTTTCGATATCGCAAAGAATGAAAATCCAAAAACGTTTTTTGTTGAACGCGCCCCGGAGATTCAAAAGGAATGGCTTGACGATGCAGAAAGTGTCGGAATAACCGGAGCAACTTCAACTCCCCAATGGCTCATGGAACAGGTGAAGAGCGCCATTGAGCAATTGGTTCAGCAGCCGGCAACGGTTTAATTATTGAAATCAACAGTCATCACTAATTCACTAACATATCATACTTGCAGTCTCATACTGAAATGTCGGTCCGCGCATTCCCGATGACTGAATGCGTTCCGCACAGAGGTATGACCCGTAAAAGGGAACTGTTGTAGGAGGCTGAATGGTAGAGGCACAGAGCAGCACAAGAGATATGAGCGAGCGGGAATATTCCGAAGCTGAATATAAGGAACTTGCGAAGCTCTATGAAAGTACGCTGAGTTCCATCAGCGAAGGGGAAATCGTCAAGGGGAAGATCGTTCACATTGCGGACAATCAGGTAACGGTCGACATCGGGTTCAAGTCAGAAGGCACCATCCCCGTTTCCGAGTTTCCGCACATCAAGGAAATGAAGATTGGGGATGAAATAGAAGTGTTCCTTGAGTCTGTTGAAAACAAGGACGGCCAGTTAATATTGTCGCGCAAACGTGCCGACTTCATGCGCGTGTGGGAAAGAGTCGTCAAGTCATTCGAGACAGGCGAGGTTCTCAAGGGACGATGCATGCGAAGAACCAAAGGGGGCATTGTCGTTGACCTCCTCGGCATCGATGCGTTCTTGCCGGGATCTCAAATCGACGTCCGTCCCGTTCGTGATTTTGATGCCTTTATCGGGCGTGAAATGGAATTCAGGGTTGTAAAAGTAAACCACCCGTCCGAAAATGTGGTGGTCAGCCATAAGGTTCTGGTGGAAGAGGAACTCCAGGGACAGCGAAAAGCCATTCTGGACAGTCTCGAGAAAGGCCAGATCCTGGAAGGACATGTCAAGGCCATTACGGACTTCGGTGTGTTTGTGGACCTCGGAGGTGTCGACGGTCTCGTTCACATTACGGACCTTTCATGGGGCCGCGTGAATCATCCCTCGGAAGTCGTCAAGCTCGATCAAACGATTAACGTCGTTGTGCTGGACTTTGACCAGGAGAAGAAGCGGATCTCCCTCGGCTTGAAACAACTTCTGCCGCACCCGTGGGAAAATATCGAACTCAAGTATCCCGTTGGCACGAAAGTGAAGGGGAAAGTCGTTTCGCTGACGGACTATGGAGCGTTTGTCGAGATTGAGAAAGGAATCGAAGGACTCATTCATATTTCCGAAATGAGCTGGACCCAACACGTCAAGCATCCGTCTCAGATGGTTTCGATGGGTCAGTTTGTCGATGCCGTGATTCTTTCCCTTGATAAGGAAGGGAAGAAGATCTCTCTGGGGATGAAGCAGCTTGAGCCGGATCCCTGGAACACGCTTCTTCAGAAGTATCCGGTCGGCTCTCGCCATGTCGGCACGGTTCGGAATCTGACGAACTTCGGCGTGTTTGTGGAACTGGAGGAAGGCGTTGACGGATTGGTGCATATTTCCGATCTGTCGTGGACAAAGAAGATCCGCCATCCGGGCGAAGTGGTGAAAAAGGGGGACAAGATCGACGTCGTGATTCTCAACGTCGATGTTGACCAGCGTAGGATTTCTCTTGGGCACAAACAAATTCAGGGAAACCCGTGGGATGCCTTCGAAGGGGCGTACAAGGTGGGGACGGAGATTGAAGAGAGCAAGATTGTGCGCATTATCGAAAAAGGCGTCATCGTCGAGCTCCCCCTCGGGGTCGATGGATTTGTTCCCCTTTCGCAGATTTCTCAGACACCGGTGAAGAATATCAACGAGTCGTTCAAACTCGGAGATTCGCTGCCGCTGAGAGTCATTGAGTTCGACAAAGAAAGCAAGAAGATTGTTCTTTCTGTTCTTGAATTCCTTCGGGGCAAAGAGCAGAAACTGGTTGATAACTATGTGAACAATCACAAGCTTTCTCCGATGACTCTGAAGGACATGATGGCCGCGTCTGTGAGCGGCTCAGAATCATCGTTTTCCGAAGACCTCAATCCTCGCTAGGATCCATGAAAACAAAGGAAAGAGTTGTTCGAGGGTCTCGGACAACTCTTTTTTATATCCATGAGTAGAGTTGCTCTCCACACACTGGGATGCAAACTGAACTTCGCCGAAACCGCAACAATTGCGCGTCAGTTCGCCGAACGGGGCTTTGAAGTGGCGGATTTCGGGACTTCAGTCGATGTCGTGGTCCTCAACACGTGTACCGTCACAGAAAAAGCAGATCGCGAGTGCCGGCAGTTCGTACGGCGGGCGTTGAGGCACTCTCCGGGAGCGTATGTGATTGTGACGGGATGCTACGCACAGCTTCAGCCGGAACAAATAGCTGCAATAACGGGGGTCGACCTCGTTCTTGGATCAAAAGAAAAATTCAGCGTCTTTGAGCATGCAACATTTGTAAAAGGTCAGAGGGCTACAGTTTACGTTTCCCCTGTTCAGGCTTCGGTTGATACAGCTATGGCCGATTCATCCGGATACAATGAGCGCACGAGGGCGTTTCTCAAAATCCAGGACGGGTGTGACTACCAGTGCTCTTTTTGTACGATTCCACTGGCGCGCGGTTCCAGCAGGAGTGCACAAATCCCCGAGATTGTTGAGCGGGCGAATCGGATTGCTGAAGAGGGCTACAGAGAAGTTGTGCTCACCGGAGTGAATGTGGGTGACTATGAGTCAAGCAGGAGCGAGAATCTCATTGATGTATTGAATGCCCTTGAATCGATCTCCGGGATTGAGAGAATCCGTATCAGCTCGATCGAACCAAATCTGCTCACAGATGGCTTGCTACGGCGGTGGATCGAATCCCCCAAGGTCTGCAATCACTTTCACATCCCTCTCCAATCGGGATCTGATTCCGTGTTGAAAGCGATGCGGAGGAGATACAACCGCGAATATTACGCCGGAAGGATTGGCGCCATCAAAGCGGCGGCTCCCGACGCGGGAATCGGTGCAGATGTCATCGTCGGTTTTCCCGGTGAAACTGACCAGATGTTCGAAGAAACCTACCAGTTTCTCACCGAACAGCCACTTTCGTATCTCCATGTTTTTGCCTATTCTGAACGCAGTAATACCCGTGCTGTCGAACTGGAAGGTAAAGTCGAGGTACGAGTTCGCAACGAACGAAGCGAGCGGTTGCGCATTTTGAGCGAAAAGAAACGAAGAGCATTCTGCGAGGGCTTGCGGGGGACCAAGGTCAGTGTGCTGTTCGAAACGCCTCTCCAACAGGGAATTCAATCTGGGTTGACGGAGGAGTATGTGAGAGTGCAGGTACCATCGGATCACTCCTTGGAAAACGAAATTCACGGCGTTCTCGTGAATGACATTCAGGAAGGGATCTGTATCGGTCAGTTGAACGTGAAAACGGAGGCAATGCGGATTTCGACTCACATGGAAAGCATGGTCGCATGAGTGCGATGAAGCTGTTTCTCTGCCTGATTGTCGTGGCTACAAGCTCAACGATGGGACAATTTCGCGAAAAGCCGCAGCCACTCGAGGCGAACATGCTGCGGTTGCAGGAACCTGCGACTGGCGCCAAATCCGAAAAATCCGTCTTGCTGGGGGTGGTTCTTTCCCTTGTTGTTCCTGGAACCGGCGAATGGTATGCCGACAATCTTTCAACCGGACAATATTTCATGGGTGCGGACGGCATCCTTTGGTTGTCGTACGCAGGCATTTCATTGAGAGGAACCTGGATCAGAAATGATGCGCGATTGTTTGCGTCACTGCATTCAGGGGCGGTTGTGGATGGAAAAGAGGAGCAGTTCGAGGTCGACATAGGGAATTTTGAATCGACAGACGAATACAATCAGGCAAAACTGAGGAATCGGGAATTCGACCTCCTCTACGAACAGCCGGAGTTCCTTTGGAGTTGGGATATGCAAAAGAACCGCCAGGAGTATCGAAGCCTGAGAATACGGAGCGACGAGTATTTTCAAAACGCAAAGTTTGTTGTCGGTGCTCTCGTCATTAATCGTCTGATTTCGGCTTTCTCTGCATGGCGATCTGTGAATCGGTACAACAAGTCGCTGGGGGCCGGCGGAAGTTGGGATATGAAGGCAGAGATTCAAGGCGGACTCCTCGACAATCAAGGTCTGGCGGTCAGACTTACCAGGACGTTCTGACAAGAAAAACTCCAGTCGACGGGAGTCCCGCTGTGAGGCGGGATTTTTTGTTTATGAGAACAATCAGGCTGACGGTTGAATACGATGGAACGGAATACGCGGGATGGCAATATCAAACGAACGGTCGTACGATTCAGGGCGTGCTCGAGGAGGCCCTTCGGAATCTCCTCCAGGATGAGCTGGGCGTTACAGGAGCTGGCCGGACAGACGCCGGTGTGCATGCACGCGGCCAGGTCGCACATTTCCAAACAAGGAATGAAATGGATGTCCGTTCGATTCAGCGCGGAGTCAACGCACTGCTGCCGGCGGATATTGTCGTCCGCGGAGTCGAAGATGTCGATGAGAACTTTCATGCCCGCTACAGCGCCTTATGGCGAAAGTATCGTTACACCGTCGCCCAGGAACCGATTGCAATTGGCCGGTCCTATGCATGGTTCTGGGGGCAGCATCTTGATGAACACCTCATGCAGCAATGCGCTCAACAGATAATCGGGGAACACGATTTTCAGGCTTTTTCACGAGTTGACACGGATGTCAAACATTTTCGATGCACCGTCAGGCTGGCTGCATGGATGAGAAAGGAATCACTTCTGATTCTCGATATTGAAGCGAATCGGTTTCTCTATGGGATGGTCCGCGCTCTTGTCGGAACAATGGTCGAAATCGGAAGGGGATATCGGCCATTTGAGGACTTTGCCCGCATCATGGCTTCCCGTGACCGGCGGCAGGCAGGCATGGCCGCGCCGGCGGCAGGATTGGTTCTGGAAAAAATATCCTATGACAGCGAAGGCCAGGACAATGCGTAGGATTGCGATTTCCTTCCTGTTTCTGTTCAGCATAAGTTCCATCGGCTGTATCGGAGCGCTGGGGGTCAATCTCTTCCCCGATTCCAGGGACATCGAACTGGGCAAACAGATTGACGCTGAAATTCGTCATAACACGAAGGAATACCCGATTCTTACCGGGCACGGAGAACTGAAGGAGTACGTGGAGTCCATTGGCAGGAGAATCCTCGAATCCCCTGCGGTCAGGAAAAGAGGCATGTATGCGTACACTTTTGAAATTATACACGACGACAGCACGATCAACGCGTTCTGCACTCCGGGAGGATATATATATGTGTACACCGGCCTCCTGAGATTCCTTGATAATGAGGCGACTCTTGCGGGAGTCTTGGGGCACGAGATCGCACATGCAGAACGCAGACATGCGACCTTGCGAATGAGTAGTGCGCTTGGATTGCAGGCACTTCTTTCGATTGCGTTAGGCGAGAATCCGGGCCAATTGGCGCAAGTCTCGGGAAACCTCTTTGCAGGGCTGGGGCTTCTTGTCAACAGCAGGTCTGATGAAACGGAGGCGGACACGTATTCGATGACGTACCTGCAGACGACGCCCTATTACCCGGGCGCCATCAGGTATTTCTTTGACAAGGTCTCGGCTGGAAGCGCCGGAGGGAAAGGGAGTACATTCCAGAGGCTTTTGTCGACGCACCCGCTACCGCATGACAGGATCGACCATGTCGAAAACCTCTTAAAAAAGATGGGGAATCCGCAACCGACTGAAGGAAACCTCTTTGAAATCCGTTACCAACAGATGAAGAATCGTCTACCATGAACCGATATTGCATCTTCTCACCGTTTCAGGTACATTTTTTAAAAGAAAATGCTTCGTGAAGCCATAGCCAAAATCGCAGAAGGGAAGGATCTGAGTGCTCAGGAGGCAGCCGGGGCGATGGATCAAATCATGTCCGGTGAAGCTCCTGAGGCATTGATAGCAGGTTTCCTTTTGGGTTTGCGAATGAAGGGGGAAACAGCGGAGGAGATTGCATCGTGCGCAGGTGTCTTGCGCCGGAAGGCCACAACGATTCGGACGAGACATTTGAATGTTGTCGATACCTGCGGCACAGGGGGAGACGGGTCGGGAACGTTCAACATCTCGACCACCGCCGCCATTATCGCAAGCGGAGCGGGTGTTCCCGTTGCGAAACATGGGAATCGGGCTGTCTCCAGCTCCTGCGGAAGCGCAGATGTGCTGGACGCGTTGGGAGTGAAAATCGACATCCCTGCGGAAAAGGCAGCGATGGTTCTGGACGACGTCGGCATCACGTTTCTCTATGCCCCTTTGATGCACAGCGCAATGCGACATGCCGCAAAAGTCCGAAAAGAACTAGGTATTCGGACGATCTTCAACATCCTTGGACCCTTGGTGAATCCGGCAGGCTCAAGAAGGCAGATTTTGGGCATATACGACATTCGATTGGGGCAGAAAATGGCGGAGGCCCTGCGCGAAATGGGTTCAGAACATGCCCTGGTGGTCCACGGAGAGGGTGGGTTGGATGAATTATCGGTTCTTGGGAAAACGGCGGTCTGGGAGCTCCGTAGAGGCGAAATAAGCCATTATAACGTTGATTCGGATGAACTTGGACTTCCGAGGGCAAAGATGGCAGATCTCAAGGGGGAAGACCCTGGGAAAAACGCTGAGATCATCCGGAGCATCCTCTCAGGAAAAGACGGTGCTCCCAGAAGTGTTGCCCTCCTGAATGCAGCGGGGGCGATTCTCGTCTCAGGCCTGGCGTCGACACTTTCTGTGGGACTCGGAATGGCACGGGAATCTGTTGATTCAGGATTGGCACGAACGAAGCTCCATCAGTGGGTGGAATCTTCAAATAGCTAGAGAATAATCTTGAGATCAATACGACAAATCATTAAAGAACTGCTAGTTAAGAGTCGTCTCCTCAAAACAGAGTTATCGGAGGAGGATCTGAAAGACGTGCTTCAGGCCGGGACTCTGAGCGGAGCTCTCGACAAGACTGAGCACGAGCTTATCACGAGTATCCTCCAATTCACGGACACGACCGCCAAGGAGATCATGGTCCCACGTCCCGATATCGTCGCTCTTGATATCAACAGCCCTCGGGATTTCCTTGTTCGGAAGGTGATAGAAGAGGGGTATTCCCGCCTCCCAGTCTACGACGGGAGCATGGATCACATCGTTGGCATTATCTACAGTAAGGACCTCCTAAGTCTGCTTGAGCATAGGGACTTGATCATCCTTCAGGATATCCTGCGGCAGCCCTATTTTGTGCACGAATCGAAGAAAATAAGTCAACTTTTGCGCGATTTTCAGCAAAAAAAGGTCCATTTAGCTATTGTTATCGACGAATTCGGAGGAACCGAGGGAATTATCACGATGGAAGATATCCTCGAAGAAATTGTGGGAGAAATTCACGACGAGTATGACGAGGTGAAAAAGGCCGTGGAGGAATCCGGAGACGGGTCAGCTATTATTGATGCGAAGATGAGCATTTTTGATTTCAATGCCCAGTTCCGATCGAATTTGCCGGAGGCCAGCGACTATGGCACGCTTGCCGGATTTCTTCAAAAGTCGACAGGGCGACTTCCCGATCTTAACGAGGAAATCCGACACAGCGGATTCTCGTTCACAATCCTCAGCAAAACAGCGCGTCGGTTGCGCCAGGTGAAAGTGTCCCCTCTTTCCCGCAGAAGGAACTCGGAGACCAAATGACCGAGTTTCTGTCCCGCATTCTCGCCACGAAAGAAGAAGAAGTTGCGGTTTTGAAACAGCAAAGGTCCCTCGAGGACCTCAAGAACTCCATTCGTGATCTTCCCCCCGTGCGAGGATTGGCATCTTCATTGAAAGTTCCAGGGATATCCATCATTGCCGAAGTAAAAAAAGCCTCTCCCTCGGCCGGTGTGCTTGCAGCTGACTTCGATCACCGTTCAATCGGACGGGACTATGAGGCCGGTGGTGCGGCTGCCCTCTCAGTTCTCACCGACAAGAAGTACTTCCAAGGAACAATCGAGTTTCTTCAGGATATCCGTTCCGTTACCGCGTTGCCGATCTTACGCAAGGACTTTGTCATTCACGAATACCAGATCTATGAAACAAGGGCAGCAGGAGGAGATGCGGTGCTGCTTATCGCGCGGCTTCTCGATCAGAAGATGCTTCTGGAATTCTATGAGAGTGCGGCCTCGATCGGCCTTGAGACACTCGTTGAAGTGCATGACGAAAAAGACATCGAAAAGGCGAACAATTGTGGAGCCGCAATTATCGGAATTAACAACAGAAATCTTTCTGATTTCTCCGTGTCGATTGATCGCTCGCTCAGACTCAGACCGTTGCTCCACGATGGTGCAATCGCAGTGAGCGAGAGTGGTATTCGCCGGAAGGAAGACGTGAAGGTTCTTCGGGATGCCGGATTTGATGCCATTCTCGTCGGAGAGGGATTGGTGACAAAAGGCGATCGCCAGCAGGCGATTCGGGAATTACGGCCGGATTAAAATGCAACAGGATCTTTTTGTCAAAATATGCGGCATCACGAATCTGGAGGATGCGCTGCACGCCGTGCGCTGTAAAGCCGATGCCCTTGGTTTCATTTTCTATGAGCCCAGTGACCGTTACATCACCCCCTTGCGGGCGCGGGAAATCGCCGCCCGGCTTCCGGATTTCGTTTCGAAGGTCGGGGTGTTCGTCGATGCCGATCCGAAAGAAATCCATGATACCATGAAAATCGTCAAGCTCAGCGCTGTGCAGCTTTATGGGAATGAGGGCGCCGATGACCTGGTAGGGTTTGAGACGAGCGTCATCAAAGTGTTCAGGGTGAAACCTGACTTTGATGTCGAAGTCATGCGCAATTATGTGGTAGATGCATTTCTCCTGGACACTCATTCGGAAGCAAAGATGGGGGGTACGGGACGCACCTTTGACTGGAATATTGCCTTGCGGGCAAAGGAATATGGAAAGATAATTTTATCCGGGGGATTGACCCCGGAGAACATTGCCGATGCGGTCCAGTTTGTGCAGCCGTATGGGGTTGACGTGAGCAGCGGTGTTGAGAGGGAGATCGGCCGCAAGGATCCGATAAAGGTTCGCGACTTCATTGCACGGGCCAAGGGAGTGCCCCTTTCTAACGGTGAAATCAACGAAAAAGAGTAAAAGCATACGGAGGAAGTCGCGGTTACCGGACAAGAGCGGCCATTTCGGAATCTATGGCGGGCGATTTATTCCAGAGACATTGCTGCCCGCGGTCGAGGAGTTGACAAAACTGTACGAAAGCGTAAAGAATGACAAGAAGTTTCAGAGCGAATTGCGCTTCTATTTGAAACACTACGTCGGCCGGCCGACACCGCTCTATCATGCGAAGCGTTTCTCGGAACATCTTGGCGGCGCAAAAGTATACTTAAAGAGAGAAGATCTCTGCCACACGGGGGCGCATAAGATCAATAACACCGTTGGACAAATACTCCTGGCCCGGCGGCTTGGGAAGCGTCGAGTCATCGCCGAGACAGGGGCAGGACAACATGGCGTCGCGACAGCGACTGTGTGCGCCCTGTTTGGCCTTGAGTGCATTGTGTACATGGGTGTGGAAGACATGCGGCGGCAATCGCCAAATGTGGACAGGATGAGACTGCTCGGCGCCGAAGTTGTTCCTGTTTCATCAGGAAACGGAACGCTGAAAGATGCTACCAATGAGGCAATTCGGGATTGGGTGACCAATGTGAGATCGACCTATTACATCATCGGGTCCGTGGTTGGCATGCATCCATATCCGATGATTGTCCGCGATTTTCAGAGCATTATTGGGAGGGAAACAAAGAAACAGATTCTGGAAGCTGAACGTCGGCTTCCGGATGCAATTGTGGCATGCGTCGGAGGCGGCAGCAATGCCATGGGCATTTTCTTCCCGTTCCTCGGGGATTTGAAAACCCGGTTGATTGGAGTTGAGGCTGCAGGGCTTGGTCTCGAAAGTGGAAAGCACGCCGCGTCTCTTTTGGCAGGAAAACCGGGTGTTCTCCATGGCTCAATGCAATATCTTCTTCAGGACGAAAATGGACAAGTACAGGTGCCGCACTCGATCTCGGCCGGGCTGGACTACCCCGGTGTTGGCCCGGAACATTCCTATCTCAAGGACCAGGGAAGGGTGACCTACGCGTCTGCGACGGATGAGGAGGCCCTCGACGCATTCCATCTTTCAACGCGTCTGGAAGGGATCATTCCCGCACTGGAGTCCGCCCACGCGCTTGCCCACGTGCAGAAGGTCTTCTCGGGCAAACGTGGAACTGTCGTTGTTGTCAATCTTTCCGGCAGGGGTGACAAAGATCTGACAACAGTTCTCAGTACGCGATCCGGGGTGTAGCAAAAAGTGGGAGAAAACCTGGTATCTTCCTTGAAGCAAAGGAGAACAGGGCTAAAGTGGATGAGGCCGCGGAGGCACCAGCGCTGATAGGGCCCGATGCGGTGAATCTGATGACGAGATCTTGCATACACTTCACCCGGACGACAAGGATAGAGTTCTGAATTGGGCTGCATAGCCTGAATGAGACAAAGGGACCTTGTGAGATGGAAGCGAAACGCAAGAAAAACAAGGTGGTCAACCACGGATGAGGATGGAAGAACCCCTTTCAAAAAAAGTCGCCCGAAATACAGGATTCAGTGCCCTGGGATATTTCGTCTCCGTTTTGGCTCTCTTCTTTCTCACGCCGTATGTTATCGGAAAATTAGGCGCGGAATTATATGGCATTTGGATCATCATCACAATCCTCACAGGGTATTGGGGACTGTCCGATTTCGGAATCGGGCTTTCATTCCAGAAATTTGTAGCAGAGTATCACGCTTATCAAGATTCTGAGTCAGTAAACAAGATTGTCAATAGCGGATTAGCTTTTTACTGTTTTTTGGGTATTCTCCTCTTCGGGATTGCCATTCCCCTCGTCGATCCTCTCTTGAGACTGGCGCGCATTCCTATTCCCTCGTTCGATCAGGCTCGCACCGTTGCCCTCATTGCAGTGTTCAATCTTGCAATTGCCAACCCTTTGTCGACATTTGCCTCCGCCCTCGTGGGTATGCAGCACATCGACCTTACAAGGAAGATTGAAATTGCACTGGTGGTGGTTCGCGTTGCACTCTACGTTGTTGTGTTAGCTTACGATCGGGGAATTGTCGGTCTGATTCTTTCTGAAACATGCCTTGTGTTATTGAGCGGGGCCTTGAACTACGCGTTCCTCGTGGATCGATTTCCGGGATTGCGCGTGCGGCCGTGGCAACTGGACCGTGCAATGTTTCGGAAGCTATTTGCCTACGGAAGCAAACTGCAAGTTTCGCGATTGGCGGAATTGGTGACATTTCAATCCGACCGCCTCATCGTTTCCAACTTTGTCGGACTTCCTTACGTTATGTATGTGGACGTCGGTGGAAAGTTGCTAAGTAGAATCAGAGCTCTGCCATTGATCATGTTGTCGTCCCTCATTCCTGCTGTCTCCCAACTTGAGGCACTGAACCAAACCCAAAGGATTCGTCTCGCGTTTGATCGATCAACCAAATATCTCGCTTGTTCGGCTATTCCTCTGTTTGCGTTTGTTGCCGCTTTTGCCCACTTCATCATGCGGATATGGATGGGTGATTCATTTTCCATGGCATCTTTTGCGCTTCAAATTCTTGCATTTGGCTATCTGCTAAACGTTCTCACCGGAACGATATCGTACGTTTTGCTGGGTCTGGGTGATGCAACCACCCAGATGAAAGTGACAATTGTCCAGACCGTGCTGAATATAGCATTCAGTATCGCGTTTGTTCTCTCTTTCGGGTATTATGGTGTGATGCTTGGTACATCACTCTCTTTGATAATCAGTTCTGCATACTTTGCCATCGCGTTCGACAAAGCGATGGAAGGCTCCCTCAAACGAATTCTCACAATTCTTGCACAACCTTTGATTGCCTCGGGTGCTGGTGTTGCCGCCGCTCTGATTCCGTGGATTGTCGCCGGATTCTCACCGCATGCGAGAATTGTTGACTTGGGGCTTCTAACCGCGTCTGGTCTCTTTTTTCTGTTTGCATATTTTGGATGTCTTCGATTCAGGAAGTATTTCGACGAATGGGATTCAGAATTTCTCGTTCGCATTTCACCGAGACTTGAACCTATTGGCAAACTCATCTTATCGCGAAAAGTCCATTCCGCAAAACGGTGAAACCTGCGATGGCAAAAATAATACGAACATGACAGAGACAGCAGTCATCATCGTCAATCTCAACGGAATGGACCACATAGAAACCTGTCTGGGCTCTCTCTTTCGGCAAACGTATTCCGATTGTGAGGTTATTCTTGTGGACAATGGATCCACGGATGGGTCGCTTGACTTCGTGAGGCGAAACTTTCCGAAAGTGAAGGTGCTGCGTCTGGAAAAGAATACCGGCTTTGCTTTTGCCACAAACAGAGGAATTGTGCAGACATCGTCACCGTACATTGCCTTGCTGAACAACGACATCGAACTGGAAGCGAAGTGGCTTCAAAACATGGTTGATGTCCTCAAAAATCATCCTCAGGCCGGTGCTACCGCATGTAAAATGTTGAATTTCTTCGACCGTGGCATCATCGATGCCGCAGGCGATGTTCTAACGCGCGCTATAACGGCTGAAGCGCGGGGTCACGGTGAACAGGATTTCGGACAATATGACATGGCAGACTATGTGTTTGGGCCCTGTGCCGGAGCTGCCGTATACAGGCGGGAAGTGTTTGATCAGATTGGCTTTTTTGACGAGCGGTTCTTTGCATTCTATGAGGATATTGATCTGGATTTTCGCATGCAATCAGGCGGATGGAAGGTGATGTACGTGCCCTCGGCCGTGTGTTTCCACAAACGAGGGGCAACCGTCCGAACAATGCAGCGTATGGCAGTGAAGCTTCATGTCCGTAACAGTATTCTCTTTGTTCTAAAGAACGTTCCATCAAGGACGATAGTAAGACGACTCCCCTCAATACTGACGTCGAGACTGAGAGCGTGGTTTGCGTACAGTCGAAAGGGGCACACGGCAGCCGTGTTGCAGGGAATGATGGAGGCGGTAATGAGGGTACCTGAGATGCTGTCGGAGCGAAAGGCCATACAGGCACAACGAAAAGTCACTGTTGAGTACATTGAATCCCTCATGGAATTCGGTGCGTCACCAACGTCGTGGCCAAAGGGCACTGACTCCATCTGATAGAGGAGGACGGAAGACCATGTGGAATGTTGTTAAAGGATTGTTGAAGCGATTACTCAGTGAACGTCAAAGAGGGATTCTCCGAGGCTGGTATGTCAGGGCATTGTCGAGAATGAGATCTGGTGATCTCATCAGGCTTGCCAATCTGCACAGGACGGACAAGTGGGACAGCCACTGGTATGCGCGCCATTACGAAAAGCACTTTGGCGAATTGCGGAAAAAGAAACTGAAGGTTCTCGAGATAGGTGTCGGGGGATACTCGGACCCTCTTGAAGGAGGCAACTCGTTGCGGATGTGGAAATACTATTTTCCAAGAGCCATGATATATTCTTTTGACATCTACGACAAGTCTGCATTGCAGGAGGAAAGGATCTCGATCTTCCAGGGCAGTCAATCTGACGCGATATTCCTGCAGAAAGTGTGCAGAGAAATCGGGCCTTTGGATATCATTATTGATGACGGCAGTCATGTCAATCGTGATGTGATCGCCACTTTCCAGCACCTCTTTCCCATGTTGAATCCTGGGGGGGTCTATGCCGTCGAAGATACCCAAACCTCGTACTGGGCGCCGTATGGTGGAGATAGTGTTCATCTCGACAATCCAGACACGATGATGAACTATTTCAAGATGTTAACGGATAGTCTCAATTACCAGGAATTTGACCGACCCGGATATGTGCCAACGTTCTTTGACAAAAGCATCGTGTCGATCCATTTCTACCACAATCTCGTATTTGTCTATAAAGGCGACAACAACGAGGGAAGCAATGTCGTTCGCAACAATGTCTTACGTCCAGGAACGGCGGGCGCAGACCCCCTCATTGAGTCACACGATCGATAATGGCGAATTCAAACCCTCAATCGACATCAATAGCGGATATTTCGGTTATTATCGTCAATCACAATACGAGGCAGCTCCTCTCTGAGTGTCTTCAGTCCCTTCAGAAGCAGGAAGGCGGGCTTTCGCTGCAGGTGATCTGCGTTGACAATGCATCGAGCGACGGGAGCCCGGAAATGGCCGAACAGTCATTTCCCCAGGTGCATTGTATCCGCAACCGGAAGAACGAGGGATTCGCGAAGCCGAACAACCAGGGTTTGGCCGTCGCTAAGGGGCACTACTGTCTCCTGCTTAATAGCGACACAATCGTCAAGCCACGCGCATTGAAAACGCTGCTCACGTTCATGGACAATCATCCCGATGTTGGCGCGTGCGGACCACGGTTGGTGAATCCCGACGGAACGCTGCAACGTTCTTGCAGGAGTTTCCCCTCGCTCTGGAGACACTTTTGCGATATGTCAGGGCTCGAGAATCTGTTTCCTCGGATCTTCGGCAATTTTGAAATCCGCTTTGGTCATGACCGCGATGCGGAAGTGGACCAACCGATGGGGGCGGCGCTTCTTGTTCGATCGGAGGTCGTCCGACAGGTGGGAAATCTCGACGAACGTTTCAAGATCTACTACAATGAGGTGGATTGGTGCCGCAGGATAAAAAAAGCAGGATGGAAGATCTGCTTTGTCCATGATGCAGAAATAACTCACCATGGCGGCAAGACAACTGAAGTCACCAACCGATCCCTCGAACAGTTTGACGAAATGAGCAGAAATACGCTGTCATACTATGAGAAACATTTCGGCTCGGTCGGGCTTACGGCTTACAGAATTCTCCTCGTCATGGGATTCACCGTTCGTGTCTCGCTGTGGAACATTCTCTCATCACTGAGGCCGAGTCCTTCCGTTGAGTCTCGGTTGATGTTTGCGAGGAAATTCCTCTCGATCGGATTGCATGGACAAGGGACGCTTCATGAATAGATGTGGCTTCGCATGAAATTTTCCGTCATTGTTGTGAACTTCAATGGTGCCAAACTCACGCTCGCCTGTGTTGCATCCATCCGGGCGCACATTCCCTCCATTCCGTATGAGATAATCGTTGTAGACAACCAGTCATCCGATAGAGAGGGAGAGGCACTGAAACGACAATTGCCGGAATGTGCGATTGTGCTGAGTGAGAAAAATGTCGGATTTGGCGGGGCCAATAACCTCGGGGCATCAAGAGCAAGTGGGGAGTTGTTGTTATTCCTTAATAATGACACCCTCGTCAGCTCGGACATCTTCACGCCTCTTGCGGCAGCATTGGAACAAAATCGACACCTGGGCCTCATCGGCCCTGCTTTGCGCAACCAGGACGGTACATTTCAGGTGTCGTTCGGCCGATTCCCGTCATTGGGGAACGAGTGGAGAACGCGACGGTTAGGCAGAAGATTCAATCACAAAAATCTCGATCAGGTGGGGACGATCGAGACGCGGGAACGGGAGTGGATTACAGGAGCCGCAATGATGGCGCGAAAGGAGTGTTTTGAGCGCCTTGGCGGATTCGATGAATCGTATTTCATGTATTTCGAGGATGTTGATTTGTGTTATCGCGCCCGACTTCTCGGCTATGAGATTGGGTACGCTGCCGGCTGTTCGATCACTCACCTGGGGGGAATGAGCTATGCTTCGGGGGAGCCTCATATCCAGGTGGAATATCGCAGAAGTCAGCTTCGATTTTACGACAAGTTCCGCGCGTGGCCGGAACGTCTCATGCTTCGCGCCTACCTGCTGGTCAAGGCGTGTGTGGGGTTCATTACCGCTTCAGACAGACGGACGTCGGCCGCATTTGCCGGCCTGGTATTCAAATCGCACGGGAAATGATTGGATGTGAATCTTCTCTGAGACTCTCATGGCAATTATAACGATAGACGCACGAAAATATTTCGATTTCGGCATTGGAACCTATATCAGGCACCTGGTCGATAATCTCGCAAAGCTGCGTTCCCGGCACTCCTTCCGTCTTCTGATTTCACCAGGCGACGAAAAGCAGATTGTTCCGCCGTCGGGATGGGCCGTGAAGGTCGTCCCGTATGGCAAATATTCGGTGAGTGAGTTCTTCCTGCTGGGCCGCAGCCTGAAATCTTCTGGCGCAGCTTCGCTATTTCATTCACCACACTATACGCTTCCTCTTGGGTTGAAAAATCCCTCGGTCGTGACCATCCACGATCTTATTCCTCTTAGGTTTCCTCAGCTCTTTTCGCCGGCACAACGGTTGTATGCGTATGCGATGATGGGGCATGCTGTGAGGGATGCTCGCTATGTACTGACGGATTCAGAATTCACAAGGCAAGATATTCTGCGATCCTTTGATGTTCGTGCCGAAAAGGTGGTCGCGGTGCACCTTGGGATTGACCCGCGATTTCGGCCGCTCTCACAGGGCGAGAAGCAAAAGTTCAGGGTTCGACGGAACCTCACACGGCCTTACGTTCTCTTCGTTGGAAATCCAAAGCCGCACAAAGGGATCCTCATTCTTCTTCGGGCATTCACACGAATCGCTGCAGCATTCCCCACCTTGGATCTCGTGTTTGTCGGAGGGAAGCCGACTCGGGATTCTTCCATTCGATTGGCCGTACAAGCGGCAGGAATCGGCCAAAGAGTAAAAGAGCTGGAGCATATTTCTACGGAATACCTTGTGCGTGTCTATAATTGTGCCGAAATGCTCGTCATGCCCTCGCTCTACGAAGGATTCGGACTGCCGGCGCTTGAGGCAATGGCGTGCGGTACGTGCGCTGTGGTGTCGGGGGCAGCGTCGCTTCCGGAAGTCGTCGGTGATGCTGCACTCGTCTTTCAGACCGGAAACGCAGAGTCCCTGGAAGTCTCAATGGAATCGATTTTGCGGGATGAGGGTCTTCGCAAAAGGTTGATAGACAAGGGGAAGAGGCAGGTCCGTCGATTCTCATGGGAAGAGGCCGCAAAGAGAACAATGGATATTTATGAAAGTGTGTTGGCTGAAAAAAGGACGGCATGATCACAGAACCATCGAGCGAAGAGGTTTCATTTCGGAGTTGGATTGTATTGTCTACAGCGCAGGCCACCTGAATGGTACATCCCGTTTCAGTCATTGTTCCCACCTACAATAGAAAGGACCTCCTTGCGGAAACCATTCAAGGAATTCTCTATCAGACTGCTCCACCGCAGGAGATTATCGTGGTTGATGATGGGTCCACGGACGGAACGGCCGAATTCCTTGCATCTGAATGCGGATCCTCGGTAATCCTGGAAACGATAGAGCACTCCGGGATGCCGGCCGTTGCCCGAAATCGTGGGATTCAAAAAGCGACCGGCCAGTTCCTTGCTTTTTGCGATCATGATGATGTGTGGCTTCCCGAAAAGCTTGAACGCCAGCTGGAATGGATGGAAATGAACAACCATGATTTCTGCTGTGCGGATGCATATGTGTACGGCTCCACGAATGAACGGTATCTCGACCGTTATCGCTTTCATTTCTCTTCAATGCAAAAGAACCTGGTTTGGAGCAATTTTGTCATCAGTTCCTCGGTCATTGTCCGGAAAGATGTTGTTGGGAACAGCCGATTCCCGGAGGATTCTTTCTTTCGAGGGTACGACGACTACCTCTTGTGGCTCGAGCTATCGAGAAGGATCGGTATAGGCTTTCTCCCACAACCTCTTCTCTCATATCGAATTCACGACCGTAATCTCGGCAGAGAAAACAGATCCCGTGATTTCGTGGTCCAATTGAGAATCGTCATTTCCGAAAGGCCTTTTCCGGAGTACGCCTTCATAAGTCTCTTGAAGATTGTCAAATATCTTCTTGTGGCCGTAACGTCCTTCCTCAGAAACCGCTCTTGAAAATCCCTCCTATCGTCATTCAGGAGGGGGATATCGGAAATGTGCAGGAATATGACCATATTACAGGCATCAAGAGTGCTCACTGAGATTTTTCCATGAGACAAACCCCGCGATGAAAAAGAACACTGAGCGCATTGGTATTTTTGGGGGAACATTCAATCCCCCTCATCTTGGGCATCTCCTGATTGCCGAGCAGGCGAGGGAGGCTGCCCGATTGAAGAGGATCCTGTTTGTCCCTGCGTTTCAGCCTCCTCACAAGGTTGGCCGCGAGATCATCTCGCCCCGGCATCGATTGGAGATGACCATGCTTGCTGTGAAGGGTAGCCGGTCGTTTGAGGTTTCGGACATTGAATTCCCGCGTACGCGGGAACGGAATGGGGGGATTTCCTACACGGTTGACACAATGAGAACGTTCCGCTCCATGTTGCCTGGGGCGGAATTCTTTCTCATTCTGGGTTCAGACAGTCTTGCAGAGTATGACAGCTGGAAGGATCCGGGTGAAATCCGGGTGATGGCACAACTTCTGGTGTATCCGAGGGGCAACGGCCTGGACAGCCGCCTTCCTCCCGGGGTCGAATCGATTCGCGGACCCGCGATCGGTATCTCTTCGACAGACATTCGGGGCAGGGTGGCGAGGGGGCAATCCATTCGATATCTGGTTCCAGCGTCGGTGGAAAGCTACATCAAGAAACACCATCTTTATCTTTCTCAACAATCTCATGTTCCTTAGAATCCATGGTTAGGCAAGAGCAAATCGAACGCATCATTCTCACGGATCACCATGATCCGTTCACTGTGCTGGGGATCCATCCCGAAGAGGGAGGAATCGCCATCCGCGCGTTCTTGCCGGATGCGGATGCGGCGTTCGTTGTGGAAACAAAGGGAAAGAAGAAAACGGAAACACCGATGAAGAAACTCGACGAACGGGGATTCTTCGAGGCAATATTCCCTGATCGGGCGTCAGTGTTTCCTTATCAGCTGAGACGGTTGGAACGCGACGGGGGTACGGCGATCTTTGAGGATTCGTACCGTTTTCTTCCGACGTTGTCGGAATTTGATCTCCACCTCTTTGGGGCAGGGGATCATCATCATTTATACGAGAAACTCGGCTCGCATTATATTGAAGTCGAGGGGATCGCCGGAGTTCAGTTTGCGGTGTGGGCCCCGAATGCCCGGAACGTAAGTCTTGTGGGAGACTTTAACGGTTGGGACCGGCGGCGACATGCAATGCGCGTGCTTGGGTCCTCCGGGATTTGGGAAATCTTTGTGCCCGGATTGGCTGAAGGGGAGCTTTACAAGTTTCAGGTGAAGGCAAAAAACGGAACGTTGCTGGACAAGACGGATCCGTTTGCTTCGGCGATGGAAACGCGGCCTCGAACTGCCTCTCGCGTGGATTTTCTGCATCGTCATCGCTGGAAGGATGAGGCCTGGATGAAGCAACGTGCTTCTGACGATATCCTTGCCAGGCCCGTTGCCGTGTATGAAGTGCATCTGGGATCGTGGATGCGCGCACCCGAGGAAGGGAATCGATGGCTGACGTACCGGGAGGTTGCGGCAAAGCTCGTACCCTATCTGCTTGAACGCGGATTCAACTATGTGCAGTTGCTTCCCATGCTGGAGCATCCGTTCGACGCATCGTGGGGGTATCAGGTAACGGGATATTTTGCTCCGACGAGCCGGTTTGGCACCCCGGAAGATTTTATGTATTTCGTCGATCATTGCCATCAAAACGGAATTGGGGTAATTCTTGATTGGGTTCCGGCGCATTTTCCCAAGGATTCCCATGCACTGGGCCGGTTCGACGGTACTCCATTGTATGAACATGAGGATCCGCGGAAGGGAGAACACCAGGATTGGGGTACGCTGATTTTCAATTACGGGAGAAACGAAGTCCGGAACTTCTTGTTGAGCAGCGCCCTCTTCTGGCTCGACAAATATCATCTGGACGGAATTCGGATCGATGCCGTCGCATCGATGTTGTATCTCGACTATTCCAGGAAAGCAGGAGGGTGGGTACCCAATAAGTACGGCGGCCGGGAGAATCTGGAAGCGATCGATTTTCTCCGCCATATGAACAGGGTGGTTCACCAATACTTCCCGGGTGTACTGATGATTGCGGAAGAATCAACGGCCTGGCCGGGTGTCACGAACGGGTTGGAATTCGGGGGCCTGGGGTTTGATCTAAAATGGAACATGGGGTGGATGCACGATACGCTGACGTACTTTTCCCGGGATCCCGTCTATCGGTCGCACCATCAAGGCAACCTGACCTTCTCTCTGTTATATGCGTTTACCGAGCGTTTCATGCTTCCGCTTTCACACGATGAGGTGGTGCACGGCAAAGGGTCGCTGCTCAGGAAGATGCCCGGCGATGATTGGCAAAAGTTTGCCAATCTGAGACTGCTCTTGAGCCTCATGTACAGTTTTCCAGGGAAGAAGCTCCTTTTCATGGGAGCGGAGTTGGGTCAATGGGACGAGTGGTACCACGAGCGTTCACTGGACTGGCACCTTCTGGACTATGAACCGCACAGGGGCATTCAGCATTTGGTCGACGACTTGAATCACATGTATCGGAAAGAGACATCACTTTATCAGGTTGATTTTCATTACTCGGGATTCGAGTGGATTGACTTTCACGATGCATCGAACAGCGTCATTTCTTTCGAGCGGAAAGCAGCAAACGGGAAGGAACGTATCGTTGTGGTATTAAATTTTACCCCCGTTCCAAGGGAGCACTACAGGATTGGAGTGCCCGAAAAAGGCGCATACACCGAACTTCTGAATAGCGATTCACAATATTACGGCGGCAGCAATATCGGTAACGCCGGGCTGATCAAATCGGAAGATATACCGATGCATAGTCGTCCGCATTCGTTACAGCTGGTGCTGCCCCCGCTGGGTGCCCTCTTCCTCAAGGAAGAAGCCCAACCAGAGCGTTTGTTTCCCGGGGTGGCCGGAAAACGCTGAATTGGTTTCTTGTCTTTTGGAAAAAATCTTTCTACCATGGTGATAGACACCGGTTTACCCATATTTATCTGAGACTTATTTCATGCCTGCAAAGCCCCTCCATGTACTCGTTGTTGATGATCAGGATTCATTCCGCATGAGCCTTGAAATCGCGTTGACCATGTCTGACAAGCATGAAGTGACGATGAGCGATTCGGGTGAAGATGCCGTTGAAAAACTGAAGACCGAACAGTTCGACGTGGTTCTTCTGGACTACAAGATGCCGGGCCTTTCCGGCCTGGATGTTCTGGCATGGATGCATGAAAACAGAGTGGACACTCCCGTCATCATGCTCACCGCGGCCGGCTCTGAAGAAGTCGCGGTGGAAGCGATGAAACTGGGTGCGTATGATTATCTCTCGAAAGAGCATATCGAAATTGACCGCCTTCCCCTCACGATCAACAGCGTCTTCGAACGATATCTCTATAGGAAAGAGGTGCTGCGTCGTGAACGGGAGGAGCACCAAATGCGGGAGCAGCAGAAGGATCTCGCATCTCTTCAGATGTTCC
Source organism: Bacteroidota bacterium (assembly GCA_035286705.1). Lineage (GTDB taxonomy): Bacteria > Bacteroidota > Ignavibacteria > UBA10030 > UBA10030 > JACPLA01. Next base: position 2,035 of record DATECW010000137.1, on the reverse strand, counting down.
AGAATACTGTGAGTTCCATTGGACAATTTGTCAATAACAGCCTTGCTTCGCTATCGAACAAGATCTCTGAGACAGAAACCGATTTGCTCGAATACGTGACGAATGATGGCCGAAAATCTTTCTTGGACTCCTTCGCCGCGCTGAAGAAGGAATTCGACGTTGCGTTCTCGGGTCTCAAATCCATGCTGGATCTCACGACGCTTGTCACGCAAAAACTTGAAGGAATCCAGAACTCCCAAAGTACCGACCAGCCCAAGCAGTAGCCCGCTGCAATGCCGAAACGGCTTTCATCCCGCTCCTCACACCTTCCCCCGGACGACACGAAACGATCAAAGAACGAGCTTCTCAGAGAACTGAGAATGCTCCGTCGTCAGTACGTCAATCTGAAGATTCTCGAACACGAGCATGACAGGGCCCTCGCCGCACTCAAAGAGAGCCAGGAAAAGTATAGAAGAATAGTCGAGACCGCCAATGACATCATCTATCGGACTGATGCCAGGGGGTATTTCACCTACGCGAATCATGCCGCCGTTCGCGTCATCGGATATCCGATCAAGGAAATTATCGGGAAGAACTATCTCGACCTTATACGCCCGGATTATCGCAAAAAAGCCATGCGCCACTACACAATGCAGACACAAGGGAAAATGCGCAGCTCGTATTTCGAATTTCCTGCGATCACGAGAAGCGGCGCAGTTGTCTGGCTGGGTCAGAACGTGCAGCTGATCCTGCAGGGGAAGAGGATCGTTGAATTGCAGGCGGTGGCCCGGGATATTACGGAGGTCAAACACGCGGAAGAAATGAGAGCCCAACTCGAGCTCCAACTCCGCCAGGCCCAGAAAATGGAATCCATCGGAAGGCTTGCGGGCGGCATCGCCCACGACTTCAACAACATCCTTGGTATCATTCTCGCACACATTAGCCTTCTTGACCGTTCCGATCTTCCTTCCGCTCAAAGGATCGCCAGTATCGAGGCAATGACCAGAACGGTTGCGCGGGCAAAAGGAATGGTGAGCGAACTCCTGACACTTGCGCGCAAGAGCGAACCCTCTTTGGAATATGTGGACGTCGGAAAAGCGATCGAAGAATTCGCTTCTGTCGTCGAAGTGACTTTTCCCCGCTCGATCACCCTGGATATCCGGTGTGCCCGGAATCTACCCGGCATCGACGCCGATCCGAACCAGTTCCATCAACTGTTGCTCAATCTGTTTGTCAATGCGAAGGACGCGATGCCGACCGGGGGAACCATCGAAGTGAGAACGGAGATATGTCCTCCCACATTGCTGCGAAAAAAGTTCAGCGGGGGGGGAAGAGAAGACGTACGTTGGAATCTGGGTGAAAGACACGGGAATGGGCATGGATGAAGCCACGCGGGCCCGTATTTTCGAACCTTTTTTTTCCACAAAAGCTCAGGGAAAGGGGACTGGACTCGGACTGGCGGTGGCGTACGGAATTGTCAAAAGCCATCACGGTTATATCGATGTCGAAAGCACGCCGGGACAGGGAACGACATTCTCCCTTTTCTTTCCAAAAGGGACACTCTCACCGATTCATCCAGCCTTAGCCGAGGGATATACCGCTTCCCACGGCGGGGACGAAACGATTCTTGTCGTTGAGGATGAGGATCTTCTTCGGGAGGTCGTTTCAGGAATTCTCAGGGAGCGCGGTTATACAGTCCTGGAAGCAGGTGACGGAATACAGGCAGTAGACGTCTTCATGAACAATCATCAGAAGATCGACGTCGTGATTTCCGATATCGGGTTACCGAAACTGGGAGGATGGGAAGCTTGTCTGACGATGAGGGAAATAAAACCTGCCGTTCGGATCATCCTCGCAAGCGGTTTCATTGAGCCGGCCGTTCGAAATGAAATGGCTGATACAGGAGTCACAGCGTTTGTGGAAAAGCCCTATGTCCCCAATGACATATTACGGAATATCAGACAGGTGATGGAAAAGGGATGAGAGCGGAGGTTCTTGATGTCACATTGAAGATTTCGTAAATTCCTGTTGTGTTGAACGGGATGATGCATCCGGT
>DATECW010000136.1:0-5840 GCA_035286705.1 Bacteroidota bacterium | reverse complement strand
AAAAGCATGAAGGGGGATATACGGCTTTCGTCCGACGTTGGCGATATTCACACATGCCCTTCCACCGTGCACCAGGACGCGGAAGGTCTCGCCAAAAACTTTCCGTAGAAGATTCCGGTATTCACCCAGTGTGAAGTCTTCATCATATTCCTTCGAGACATTGTACGGCGGCGACGTGATCATGAGGTGGACGCTGTGATCCGGAATCAAATCCATCCGTTCGCTGCTCGCACAAATAATCTTATCGAGCGCACCGGACGGTACTCTGTTTTCCTGCTGAACGGAAGTCGATTCGTGGTGTTCGCTGTAGAGCCTGCTGCCATAGAATCTCGAGGCATCGTGGCTGATTCTCCCTGAAGTTCCGAATCGCGATGTTGCCGTCCGTTTGCGCCCTTTTGCTCCCATGGGTTACGATACTCCCTGTATCCGCTTACGGAGCCACAACGAGAAGTCGCCGACGCTTTCTTCACTCATGCTGTGTGGAATGGGATATTCCCGGTAGGTGACATCCGCTTCAGTTTTTTCCAGCAACGCTTTTGCCCTGCGTGCGGACTGGATTCCGATCACCGGGTCCTGCGTGCCGTGAGCGATGAAAAACCCTTTCCCTTTCAGTTTCTCCCATCCAAAAACAAGCGATGTGTCTTCCGGAACGTACCCGCTGTGGGCCACCACGCCGCTGACTTCCTGCGGGTGCGTCAGGGCAAATGCGTACGACATCACCGCACCCATACTAAAACCGAGGAAAAAGACACGCTCCGGATCAGCCGGATAGTGCTCCTTGACGTCGTGCACAAATTGCACCAGCCTCTCGCAGCTTTCCCTGAACTGTTCCGGATTCGGCTTCTCTTCCGAGAGCATGTCGTACCACGTCGTACCGCCGTAAGGGAAGGGAAATGGAGCACGGGGTGCCACAACAAAGAATCGCGGATCAAGATATGGGGTTAACCCCAGGAGGTCGTCTTCATTTGCCCCACGGCCGTGAAGAAGGACCAGCACGGGAGATTTCTTGTTGCCGATGCCGTTCTGGGGGGCTATTTTGTGAAGAAGCGTGGATTGTACGGTCTGCATGTTCAAGTCCGATTTTCAATGTACAGCCCGCCGTCATAAGACTCAATATGAAACTTACTGCGTGAAGGATATGTTCTACGGTCATCACCGTTACACATTTCCAAAACATTGGGAGCGTTTCATGAAGAAATCTGCAGCGAGTGTTGTCCTGTTCCTTCTCCTGGCGGGGATTCAGAGTTGCAATGATCTTGGCACGGCCATTCCAACTCCGGTTTCGCCTCCTCCGCCTTTCAACCCAGGCCCGCAGTCTTTCGCTGCCGATATTCATCCGATTCTTCTTGCCAATTGTGCAGTGTCGGGATGTCATGCCGGCTCAACCCCGGCCAGCGGATTCAATCAATCGACATACGCCGGCGTTCGGGCTGGCGGCGCCGTGTACGGAACGAACGTCATCATCCCCGGAGATTCGACGAACAGCGGTATTATCAAGGTGCTGCGCGGTACAGGATTGGTGGGACGCATGCCGGCCGGCGGCACGTTTTCGGCCACGGGCCTTCCGGACACAATGATTGTGAAGATCGGACTGTGGATTGAACAGGGGGCGTTGGACAACTGAGGTACTAACTCATCCCCAGTCAAACCAAAAACAAAGAGCGGCTCATGGCCGCTCTTTTTCGTTTGCTTGTGTTGAGTGCTATTATGCCGATTGCTTGACGGTATCGGAACAGAACTTCTCAAACACCGATGTCAGCTGGGCCGCAATCTGTTGCGGCGAGTGACCTTCAATATTGTAGCGGTGAACCATGTGCACGAATTTTCCGTCCTTCATCAGGGCAAAGCTGGGTGACGAAGGCGGGACTCCTTCGAAATATTCCCGGGCACGGGCTGTTGCGTCCCTGTCCTGACCTGCGAAAACGGTTACAATCCGGTCCGGCTTGACAGAATGCTGCATGGCGAGAGCCAATCCTGGCCTCGCGGCTCCGGCAGCGCAGCCACATGTGGAATTCACAACCACAAGCATTGTTCCCTTCGCAGCGGGGAGAGTCGCATCGACCTCCCCGGGTGTGCGAAGCTCCTTCGCTCCCAGTTGGGTCACCTCATCTCTCATGCGTTGGATCATGATATCGTACATCGTTGCCTCCTCCTTTTTGATCTTCTCTCTCAACGAAATCGGCGCTGTAAACGTTCCCTAGCTCTTTCGGCCTTGGGGTGGTTTGAATCCCCGGTAGGTATCATAGCGGGAATCGTAGAACAAGAGCTGGAAGTTCTCATCCCGTAGTGTCCCACCCGACGGGTAAAGATAAAACGTGGATGTTGTTTCAGTCCTCTGAGACGAAGGCTTACCATTCCCCTCGGCATAGAATTCCAGGACAAAGTATCCGTTCTTGAATTCTGCAGTTTCGAGCTGCTGCAGAACGTTCTGGTGGGAGAAAACTTTCAGGTCCTCCACTCTGCCATCCTCTACGAACCCAATCCTTCAAATTGATTCCGGCGTACGAGCATAAGAATAGAAGAATGTGCAACAATGAGGTACTTTGCTCCTTCGTATTCAAGCTCGATTGCGGAATCACGCAAGAAGACGGCAATATCTCCTTCTTCCGCCTGCAGGGGAATGTACTTCACAGGGTTGTTCGGCGTCGTCGACCATGACTCCTGGTCCATGAAGTGCGGATTCGGCAGACCATAACCGGGGCCCGCCTGCACCACGATCCCGCTTTGAACCTTGTCTTTTTCCTTCACTCCCGGGGGAAGATAGAGTCCATGCTGGGTCCGCTCCTGATCGCGATCGGGAGAAATGAGGACCTTATCGCCGACGAGAATGATTTTTTTTCTGAGTTTGATTTCGGCCATGATTGAATGTACTGAATGATCCGGCATGAGGCAAGCCGACAGTGGTGTCCTCATTTGTTCAAATTAGGACACTACCAAGCCGACCTTGGGGGATAATGAATGAAGAACAGATCTCTTGCTTTCTTGGGGAAAGACCCGCGAGACTGTCTTGACGATCCACTTTTTTTTGCCTACCGTCTAAAAGCACGTCAGCAACTCCCTGCAGGGAAAAAATGCAAGAACCATTCTTCCTTCCATCATGGCCGCCTTCTATCGAGAACTTCTTCTGGTACGGCGTATTACTTCTTGGCGCCGGCATAGCCGGGGAAGCGGTCGAACGGTGGACAAAGCAGCCCAGACTCCTGGGTTGGATCCTCGCCGGCATTATTCTCGGCCCGCACGTAACGAACGCCCTCGATGAATCCGCTCTCGCATCCATGAACAGCGTCATCCATCTCGCGATGGGAATCCTCCTGTTTGAACTCGGTCAGCGTGTGGATCTTTCCTGGCTTCGAAGCAACCCCAAGCTTCTCGGGACGAGCGCCCTTGAAAGCGGACTTGCCTTCGTCATGATGTTTCTCGTCATCCAGCTCGTCGGGAAGCCGCCGCTTCTGGCAGCGATCGCCGCCGCAATCGGTGTTTCAACCTCCCCGGCTGTTACACTTGCCATTACGCAGGATCTAAAGGCCCAGGGACAGGTGACCGAACGGATGCTGTTGCTCACAGCACTGAACAGCATCTACGCGTTCATAACGGTAAACATCCTCCTCGCGCCTCTTGCGACAGAATATCGGGGCGACTTGGTCACTATTCTCGGTCACCCGGCCTATCTGGTTTTTGGCTCCCTTGCTTTTGCCGCAATCATGGCACGGTCAACTCTTGCTCTCCTGCGGTTTTTCGGTCGTCGGGACGAGGCTCAATTCCTCTGTATTATCGCGATGTTGATCGTGGCCGTCTGGGTGTCGATCGCTTTGAAACTCTCTGTCCCTATCGCGTTGCTCGGCTTTGGGACGATGATGCGAACATTTGATGTTGGCCGCCATTTCGTGTGGCTGAATTTTGGGCGGCTTGGGCGCATGTTTCTCATTTTACTCATTTCAAGCACCGCGGCTGGCCTCGACTTCAGTTTTGTTCCGGCAGGCATCGGCACCGGCCTCGCTCTTGTAGCGGCACGGTTTGTCGGAAAAACAACAGGGATTTTCGCTCTGGCCCGCCCCTCCGGTCTCCCTCTCCGCAAGGCCTGGTTTCTTTCTCTCGCACTCACGCCGAAATCAGGATTGGCAATCATCCTCGTCAATCAGACGGCCATGTTATATCCTGATTTCAGACCCTCAATGGCAACGGTCATGATGTCTGCGATCCTGATTCTCGAGTTCATCGGTCCGCCCCTGACACAGTTGGCCCTCGTTCGGTCGGGGGAAGCCTTTGGAGAAAAGAGGGATTGATGCCGACGGTTCTCGAATTCAAACAATCGGAAATGTTCAGCATGGGCGTTGAGCTCGAACTGCAACTTGTGAACACGCGCGACCATGATCTCACAAGTGCCGCGCCCGACCTGCTGGCGCTTCTGAAAGAGAAGCCGCATGTCGGGGAGATCAAGCCGGAGATTACCCAGAGCATGATCGAAGTCAGCACCGGCATTCACACTACTCATGAGAGCCTCCTTTCAGAGCTTCGAGCCATAAGAACGGCATTGGTCAAAGAGGCGCGCGTGCTCAATGTGGGAGTGTCCGGGGGCGGAGCACATCCTTTTCAGCACTGGAGCGAAAGGCGAATATTCGATCGCCCTCGATTTCGTCATGTTTCCGGCCTGTACGGGTACCTGGCAAAACAGTTCACAGTATTCGGACAGCACGTCCACGTCGGATGCAGCAACGGCGACGATGCGTTATACCTTGTCCACTCGATGGCGCGATATATTCCTCATCTCATCGCCCTCTCCTCCTGTTCGCCATATTACCAGGGCGTCGACACGGCCTTTGATTCTTCACGGCTTATCTCGGTATTTGCCTTTCCGCTCTCCGGCCGGGCGCCGTTCGTGCTTCGTTGGAGCGAATTCGAAGCATATTTTGAACGGATGCGTTCCGCGGGAATTGTAGAAAGCATGAAGGATTTCTACTGGGATGTTCGTCCGAAGCCGGAGTACGGCACCATAGAAATACGGATTTGCGATACTCCTTTAACGGTTGACCGGGCTGCGACTCTTGCTGCGTACGTTCAGAGTCTTTGCAGGTGGCTTCTTTCGCAGAGATCTCACAATCTCACGGAAGACATTTATCTCTCCTATACATTCAATCGATTTCAGGCATGTCGTTTTGGTTTGGAGGGAGAGATGGTCGATGTGGCAACGGGGACGCGGCGCACGATTGGGGAAGACATCTTAGCCACAGCGGCCGTGATACGAAGTGTATCAGGGAATGAAGCAGCCCTCTACGAGGTTGAAGAGATTGTGAAAAATGGGAACGAAGCCCGATGGATGCGCGAGCAGTATGCCGTCAATCGGTCACTTCCGGATCTCATGTGGCGCCAGGTGGAGCGGTTTCGGGGAGAGGAAGAGGGTTGAGACTGTAAGATGCCAATTCGGGATTAGAAATGATGAATGGTAAATTGACTGAGTGATGATCTCTCTGTATATTGGTCAGTTAATACATCGGAACGTAGCCCCGCCAAAAAACGGCGGGGTAAACTCCGCCCGGTAGCGCACTTGCTTGGGGTGCACGTTCCAAACCCTCGTTTCAGCTCGATTCGCAAGATTTTCTCTCCATTTGTTAATGACGTGCTAACTCGGAGGTTAGCATGTCGTCCCCTTCCAAGCTTTACCTCTTCAAGCGTCCAAACGGCATCTGGTATGTCCTCTATAGGAGCGACGGCAGAACCATATGGAAAACAACCGGATGCACAGAAAAAAGTGAAGCCCTGAAAAAGCTCACCGAATTCAAGGGTCTCACCAAAGACAAGCCTACACCAAACCGGCTGTCAGAATTCATCCAAGATTTTCTTTC
>DATECW010000135.1:0-8685 GCA_035286705.1 Bacteroidota bacterium | reverse complement strand
TGAGAGCGGAGAGGACATTCCGCCGGAATGCTTCATGCTTGAGCTCAACGTTGTTCAGGAAAAGCCGTACCTGGAGGAAGATGAGGCCTCCCAGTGCGACGATCATGAGGACGACAAGCAGGCGTACCGTGTTCTTTGTGAGCTTCATTGCATCAAATATACACATCGTCTCTTCAATCGTCTAGCCGATTTAACACTTCTTAACAATTTCTCACACATCTTAACTTGGTTCTCCGAATCTTTTTCCGAAAGTTAGACGTCCAAAAGGGGAAATCGACACACAGTCTGTGAAAGGGAGAAGGCTCATGGCAATCCGTGCATGTATTCTCTTGGTGGCCTTGATCATTGGATCAAACGGGTCAATGGCGCAAGACAAAAAGCAGCAACCGTCCCCGACGGTGAAAACGATGCAATTCAACGCAGAGAACTCCGTGATTCTCCGCGAACTGGGGGCGGTTATCACTGAAGAGGATAAGAAGGTTGTCGTGAAGTTCATTCCTCCGAAAGACCGGCGCCCGAAAGAGATTGCAGGGGAGGATATCGAAGCCGGCGACGAAGTTGGAATGGCGAACGGAAAGCGGGTAACGCGGATCTCTGAACTTAGGAAAATGTATGATGAAGCTCCCGTCGGCAGCGAGTTCAAGCTCGGCGTCAGGAGAGACGGTCAACCGCGAATTGTCACCTTCGCCAAGAAGGATCCGAAAGAGACAATGCAGGGCGGCATGATGATAGTCGGCGGAGATGGAAAAGCCGGAGGCGCCAGGTTCTTCCCGGCGCTCGGGATCGGACTGGAACAACGGGAGAAGAAGGTCATCATCGGAAAGACCCTCCCCAATGTCCTCGCCGGATTGAAGGAGGGAGACCAGATCGAGACTCTCAACGGGAAGAGCGTGTCGAACATTGATGATTTTGAGAGAAAACTTGATGCAACGAAGGTCGGAGCTGAGCTCAAATTTGGCCTCGTCCGTGATGGAAAAAGAACGGATTATTCTGTTCCCAGGCCGCAGCCCCGCGGACAAATGTTGATAAAAACGAACTGATTGGGTAGGTCGGGTCGCTGACCCGACCGCAGAGTATCGGAAAACATCGTCGTGAGCGGCGCTTGATTGACGAAAGAACTCGCAAGATGATCTCAACACGGATTGTGAAAATATTCCTTGCTCTTGTATTCCTGATGTGGATGTATCCCCAAGGGACTCTCGAAGCGCAATACAACAGCTTCAACCAACGTGACGACAAATACCGCCTCCTTGGCCTGAAGCGTGCAAAAGAGTATTACGAACTCACCCGTAAGGAGTACGATCGACAGACGGACATGTTTCAAAAGGGATTAATCTCTCAAGTCGAGGTTGATCGATCCAAGAATGCTCTTGCCGATGCCGAAGTGAACTATCAACAATCCCTTCTCGCCGTTCTGTTTGAACAGCAGTATGTTACGATCGATCGAGCGGTGAAGTACCAGGCAACCGACGGAAGCAAGCGCGTAAAACTGACCGTTGCCAACGCGTCGGGAGGAGGAGAGGAGTTTCAAAAGCTGTTGGGAATCGAGGACAAACTCTTCCGTTCCCTGCAACCGGATCTTATTCAAAATGTCTACATTGCCCTCTACAACAACGACGGATCCATCATTTCACAGCCATATGAACGGAAGATCGAGAGCCTGAAATCCGGTGAGCCGCGTGTCGTCGAATTTGGCCTGTTGCAGGATCTTGACGCTCTCACGGTGAACATCATCTACGGAAACGGCTCAAGCCGCACATTGAAAATCTTCCTGCAAAAAGACAACACCGCAAACAGAGTTCTCGTTCAGTCACAGCAGTTCTCCCAGGAGGCAGAGCTGGGGAAATCGGCCACGTTCGATCTCACTCTTGAACTGTTCAGCGGGATCAACAATACCTTCAGTCTCGAAGTGGTCAATCTTCCGCAGCAGATCAATCGGTTCTTTAAGGACGTGGGAACGGCGGCCAGGCTGAGCCAGATCAAATTCACCGAGAGTGTTAACACGAAGAAAGCCAGCCTGGAAGTTTCTCTTCCGGACAGGCCCACCGAGCAGGTAACGATGGACAAGGCAGTTCCTTTCTTTGTCCTTGTCGTACCGACGGACCGCGTGGACGAGATCCGAAAATCAGAATCGAAAATATGGACTGAGAAGGAGATCGTCGGGTTGAGCGTGGGATTTGTACGACTGGAGCTCATTCCAAGGGGAAAAGGCCGATTGCTTGTGCGTGCACCTCAGCTGTATTTTGCCTTCAAGCCGGATCAGACCGTTGATATGACCGTGGACGTTCGCAACGAAGGTACCCGAAGACTCGACAACATCAGGATCGACCTCGACATCCCGTTGAACTGGGCAAAAGTTATCGAGCCGCAGGTCATTTCGAAGTTGGACATCGATGAAGAACAGCGCGTCATGTTGAAAATCACTCCGGCGGCCGACGTTTCTGTGGGACGCTATGAAGTGCGGCTCCGCACTACCGCTTTGTCCGACAATCAACCGGTGAACGCCGAGGATAAAACGGCGATCATGGAGATCCAGGCGGAGACCAGTGTCATCGGGACTATCCTCCTCGTCCTTCTCATCCTGGGATTGGTCTCAGGGATGGTGGTGTTCGGAATTCGTCTCTCAAGAAAATAACAAATGTTGAAGGGATTGCCAGCCATGGAATCACATGCGATGTTTGAAGCTGTTGGCCTCACAAAACAATATGAAGATGGGGTGATGGCTCTGGATGAAGTGTCCTTCTCCGTCAAACCCGGGGAAATTTTTGCAATCTTGGGTGCGAACGGGGCAGGCAAGACGACCGCGATCAATATTTTCTTGAACTTCATCGAGCCGACGAGCGGGGAAGCCCGCATTGACGGGGTTGTGACACACAAGGACCCGCTTCTGGCGAAACAAAAAGTCGCTTATGTGTCGGAAAACGTCATGCTCTATCCCAATTTCACAGCCCTGCAAAACCTCGATTATTTCGCCCGACTTGGGGGAAAAACCGGATACTCGACGGAGGATTATCGGAACGTCTTGCGAAGAGTCGGATTGGAAGATACCGCGCACCAGAAACGCCTTAAAGGATTCTCGAAGGGAATGCGGCAGAAGTGCGGGATCGCAATCGCGATTCTCAAGGATGCACCTGCCATCCTGCTGGATGAACCTACTTCGGGTCTGGATCCGCAGGCAGCATATGAATTTCAGCGGCTCCTCGAATCGCTGAGGAATGAAGGGAAGGCGATCCTCATGTCGACGCACGATATCTTTCGGGCGAAGGAAGTGGCGGATACGATCGGAATCATGAATCGTGGAAAACTGGTCATGCAAAAGACCGCGAAAGACCTGGCAGGAGAGAACCTGGAGCAATTGTATATGAAGTACATGGCGGGACATACGAACTGACGAAACCCGCCTACGTCCAGAAAGCGGACATCGGCGGGCAGGCAACGAGTCGACGAATCAATTGAGCAACGGGGTATGGGCGCGGGAGAAAATGGAACCAAGGCTCCCAAAAACTGCGCCGCCGGAATTTCGGGGACGTGGGGAGGCTGCCATCACGAGAGTTTATTTCACGACGACAACCTGGAATCCTTATGAACGAAGCCTGTTTACAGGAGTGAAATACGGCTTGTGGGGCGGAAGGAGCGCGTTGTGGGACTTTAATTCCGGCGTACGGTTTTCTTTGGCTACTTTCTTTTCTAAAAGAAAGTAGCGCTACGTTTGATACTGGTTGGATATTCCACATCGGTCGGCAGTATGCGCTTTTGCAGCTTTCTTGCGCAACTAATAAAACAAGACTGAGCGGGATCCCGTGGAAGCGGACTTTCCTAAAGAAAAGTTGAACGACGTTGACAAATGTTCGGTATTTGCCAAATCGAGGCAGTCTCTCCTTAACCTTCGAGAATGGAGAAATCTTCATGCTGAAGCTCATTATCGAAAAAGAACTCCGGGAAATCATCGGATCGACCCGTTTCGCAATTACATTCGGTGCATGTTCCCTCCTCCTGCTCCTTTCCTTCTATGTAGGAGCGAAGAATTTTCAGATTTCAGTCGAACAGTACGATGCCTCGAAGCGTGAGGATTTAAGAAAACTCGAGGGCGTCACGGACTGGAACATGGTGCGGGACCTCCGGATCTTCCTTCCCCCTCAGCCGATCACCTCGCTGGTCATGGGGGTATCGAACGACATCGGACGGACGGTCGAGGTTCGGGGGAGCGGCGAGCTGAATGGGATCGAAAGCCGATATGGGGATGATCCGATCTATGCGGTGTTCCGCTTTCTCGACCTTGATTTCATTTTCCAGATCATCCTGTCGTTGTTTGCCATCCTCTTTGCCTACGACGCAGTGAACGGAGAAAAGGAGCGCGGCACGCTCAGGCTGACTCTGGCGAACGCAGTGCCGCGAAGCTCGTACATCCTGGGGAAAATGGCCGGCTCCTTTCTCGCCCTCGCCGTTCCGCTTCTCATCCCAATGCTCCTCGGCGTGTTGATTCTTGTGATCATGGGGATTCCAATGGAGGGAGAGGACTGGCTTCGTCTTGGATTGGTTGTTCTCGCCGGGTATCTCTACTTCACCGTGTTCCTGTCGCTTGGCATGCTTGTTTCATCACGGACGGAGAAGTCCTCGACGTCGTTTCTCTACCTGTTGGTCTTCTGGATTCTCTCGGTGATGATCGTCCCGCGGACAGCCGTTCTCCTTGCCGGCAGGGCGGTCGACGTTCCGAGCGTTGACCAGCTCGCGTCGGAGAAATCGCGATATTCTGCCTCGCTGTGGCAGGACCAAAGAAAGAGGATGTCTGAGTTCAGGGCTCCCGAAAATACGCCCCCGCCGAAAATGATGGAGGAGTTCCAGAAGTTCATGAGCTCGCTGGGCGAAGAGCGGGAGAAGAAAATGTCTGAGTTTTCGGCGCGCCTGAATGAGAAACGGTCCAACATGCAACGCGAACAGGAAATGCTCGCATTCAGCCTTGCCCGGGTCTCTCCATCGGCTGTATTTTCGCTTGTCAGCACCACCATCGCGGGCACAGGCATCCATCTGAAGGACCTCTATAAAACCGAGGCGGAACGCTACCAGCAGTCGTACGCCGAGTTCATACGGGGAAAGACGGGACAGAATCCAGGCGGCGGCATGGTATTCCGATTCACGACAGGGGACGACGAAAAGAAAGAACCGATCAATCCTCACGAGATTCCCGTGTTCAATTTTCAAAAGGAGCCGCTCTCGGCTTCGTTTGGTCCCATCTCGATAGACTTCGGAATTCTTGTCCTTTTCTCGCTTCTCTTCTTTGTCGGTGCGTTTCGATCGTTCTTGCGCTATGATGTTCGCTAGGAAAAAATCAAGGAGATGAATGGAACATGCTCACCACGCTGATCTTGAAAGAGCTGAAGTCGGTACTTCTGAGTCCAAAATTTCCCGTCACGTTTGCCGTTGCCTCCATCCTCACCCTCTTGAGTGTCTTCGTGGGGATCAGGGAGTACCAAGCCGAGTCAAACCAGTATTTTGCTGCAAATGAACTGGTCCGACAGGAGATGAGGGAAGCGCGAAACTGGATGATGCTGGGCAACCGGATCTATCGCGAACCCGACCCGATGCATATTTTTGTCTCCGGCGTTCATAACGATATTGGACGGGTCTCCTCCATCAGCTCATGGCAGCCGGTGAAGCTCGTCAACAGCGCCTACAGTGACGATCCGATCTTCGCTCTGTTCCGTTTCATTGATTTCTCTTTCATCGCTCAGGTCGTCCTGACCCTGCTGGCGATCCTGTTTACCTATGATGCAATCAATGGCGAAAGAGAAAGCGGCACGCTTCAATTGATGCTCTCAAACGCCGTACCGCGCGCTCAGATCATCATGGCGAAGTTCGTTGGGTCCTGGCTTGGACTCGTGATTCCCTTATCCCTCCCGGTTGTCCTGAGTATTGTCCTTCTTTTTGTTTTCGGCGTGCCCATGAATGCCGAACACTGGATTCGCCTTGCGTTACTGATGGTGGCGTCCGCTCTTCTGTTTACATTTTTTGTTGCGTTCGGGATCCTTGTTTCAACGTTGACGAGACGCTCAAACATGTCCTTCCTTATCTGTCTTGTCGGATGGATTGCCGCTGTGCTGATTATCCCAAGGTTCGGCATCATGGTGGCAGGTCAGATGGTCACTGTCCCCACGGTTTCCGAAATTGAGAGCCAGCAGGATACATTCGCGAAAAATGCCTGGGATTCCCACATGAAGGTCATGTCGGAGAAATGGAGGAAGCGCAGCGAATCCCTGGAGGGGTTGAACGAAAAGGATCGGAAGACAAAGCGCGAAGAAATGGAGTGGGCGTGGGCGGAGGAAGATCGGAATGATCGGAACAAGCTCCAAAACGAAATTGACGAGAACGCGAAGCGTCTGACGGAAGACCTTCGCAACAAGAAGTTCACTCAAGAGAGGCTTGCTTTCGCGCTTTCACGATTTTCGCCTGTTTCGGCCTATCAGCTGGCCTCAATGACGCTCGCGTGGACTGATATCAACCTTAAAACCCGCTATGAGGATAAGCTGAATGCATTCCGCACGACCTTCAATCAATATAAGGACCAGAAACAGAGGGAAAGCGGGGCTACGGGCGGAATCCGCATTTCCGTCGACAGCAAGACGGGTATCAAGATTGACACAGGAAGAGAAATCGCCCTGGATTTGGCCGGGCTCCCGCAATACACATACTCACGCCCCGATCTCGGTGAGTCGGTGGCTCCCGTTATTGTTGATTTTGGACTCATGGCGCTCTATTCTATTCTCGCATTTGCAGCCTCGTTTGTAATGTTCCTTCGCTATGATGTGAGGTACGCGAACTAGGTCTCCCGACCGGTTGGGGTCTTTCGCGGAGCTGCAAATACGCGAAGAATCCAGCAATCGGGGCTGTGGATCCCCCAAACCTGCCTTAGTCGCCTCGTTCCGCCGAGCGGACTTGGACTGCGTCTTTTTGCGTTCCTGATACGTTCCCCGGGCGAATGATTAGCCGGGCGTATTGGCTCAAGCCGTAGTCACGATTGCCTTCCTTCTTGTACAATATCCACTACAAAACTTTCACAGTTTCTGCTACAGATTTTCTCCTTCCTTTGTCACTAAGTTTGTGACATGCAATTCGCTGACAGCGAGGATTCTCGCCCCCAAAGCCACTTTTTCCCTCTTGTGTTCTCTTGAGAAGTCATTCCATCTGTGTGGATGTACAAGTTTGGAGTCGCGTTCGCGCTCCTCCGATTGGATCAATATTGTCTCCGTGTACAAAATCAACCACATCAACTTAATCTGGGAGAACAACATGAATTCCAATCGAAAAATCGTCGCGCGCCTCTTTGCCGCGGTCTTATTCAGCCTTGTTCTGGTTGCGTTCCTCCTGCTTTCGTACGAAAGAACACAAGCAGAAAAGATCCTCTACACAGGCAAAGAGAATCACATGATAAGCCTGGAAAAGGCAAGACAACTAACTCAGAATTTCCAAATTGCTGCCAAACCGGGTGAACTTACGGCAGGGTACCTTGGCAGAAGCATCTTTGAAAAGATCCTCCGGCAAGAGCAATGCGTCGGAATACGAATATACAATGCGATTTCCGACAATGGATCACCGACATTTGTTATTGTTGGGGTAGACACCAGCGGAAATGATATCATCTACGGCCCAATTGGCGACGATCTTTTTCCCTGTCCCCCCTGGTGCCCGCCGGGGACATCGACGCTTAGTTCGGGGCGCCCGATTGTCGCCTTGAAGAACTGAACGCATTGCTGAGTGTGGGGAAGGGAAGAGCCCTTCCCCATGTGTATTGTGAGTTACTCGAAAATAGATGATATTCAAGAAAATAACACGCGTTGTGGAGAAGCATTGGATATCCCGATTCTTGCATACGTTGCAGGTCTATCAACCCTTTTTCCTGTTGTTACTGGCGGCATTCGATTTCGTGGATTGGATCGCGAATTCCGAATGCTCCTGCTTGTGTTCTTCCTTGAAGTGCTGAGTGCGTTGTTTCAGATTGTCCTAGCTTTCCAGGGGATTAATAACCTCTTTCTTGGTCATTTCTACGTTTTTGTTGAATTCATTCTTTTTCTTATTGTCTTCTCACGATGGTCTGTCGGAATCTGGAAAACCGTCATTATCCAGATTCTCGTATTTTTCGTCCTGTTCTGGATACTTTCTCATGTATTCTTCGAACGGCTCGATCAGCCTGCATATTACTCGTCGATTCTCTCCAAGGTATTCTACACGGGAATATCGATCGTCATGTTGCACAGAATTTCATCGGCTTCGGATCGGAGTATTCTGTTCGAACCCCGGTTCTGGATTTTCTCGGGCCTCCTGGTCTTCTCCTCAGGTGGCCTCATGTTTTCTTTTCTTCGGAGCGTTATTGACAAATTGCCACCGGATGGACTCACGGTTGCATATTCCATCCACTGGGCAATCTCAATCGTGACAAACACGCTTTATGCGGTCGGATTTCTATGCAAACCTCAGGTCCAGAATTCTGGTGGGCGGTTGGAATTGGCTCGGTAAGTCTGGTCGCCATCGGTGCCGCCTACATCGTCTCGATTGTCTCCAACCAGCGCCGATTTATCTCCGAACAGCAGCGTCAGCTCAGTGCAGTGCGGGAAAGCGAGACGAAATATCGAAATTTGTTCGAGAATTCTCAGGTTGGGATTGTTCGAGTTTCTCTCGATGATTTTCGAATCC
>DATECW010000134.1:0-3523 GCA_035286705.1 Bacteroidota bacterium | reverse complement strand
ATATCTCAACATTGGCTTCAGGCTCTCCGCCGGCGAAGGTCTGATGATCGGGTTCGATCTGAAAAACGTGACGCAGAATCAGAAGAACATCAAGATCGCCAACAGGGTCCTGCAGATCGAATACGTGGGGAGTTTCTAGCGAATTCACCCGAAGTCGGTCTGCACCAGCCTTTCATCCCGCCGATTTTGGAACTCGACCCTTTTTGAGGGGACGAGTTGCCTTGACACAGGTGGTTCAATCCGGTAGATTACATCTCAGGCCGTCCCAAGTGGGGGAATTGCCATAGCCATTCCGCACCAATGAAGAACCTCGAGCCTGCGCGATCAGCTGTTTCTCTCATTCTGGTTTGTTCATTCTCCTTTGCTTTTGCCCAGGATTTCCCGTTTCGCTATGGAAAACAAAATGATCGCGGATCGCAGATCACTCCGGCAGAATCCTCAATTCCGTTTGATCGTAGTCCGTATCGCTTTCCTGTGCAAATCAAGAATTCCAAAATGAATCCGATCGCCGGTCTTTCCGCGGACAGTGTTTGGCAGAGCTGGAGCGTTCGGTATGGTTCTCAATCCGCCCCCGGAGAGGATTGGGCAAATGCGATTACGATTGACGATTGGGACAATGTCGTGGTAACTGGCAGAAGCAACCAGCTTCCTTTGGGCACCGTGTTCCTGACCAAGAAGTACAATTCCGTCGGAATTGAACTATGGTCAGCCAGCTATGGAGGATCATTCTTGGAACCGGCCAACAATCCAACGGGTGTTGTAGTTGACCATAGCAGAAACGTCTATGTAGCAGGCACAAGTGCGGGAGATAGCACAGACAAGGATTTTGCCCTGGTGAAGTACTCTTCGACAGGAGTAGAACAATGGGTGGTACGGTATGACGGGCCCGCGGGTTTGGTCGACGAGGTGGTCGGAGTGATGATCGATGACAGCGCGAACGTTACCGTGGCAGGATCAAGCATGAGTACCGGCGAAGGTTTGGACTTCACGGTCATTCAATACGATTCATCCGGCAAACAGCGGTGGATGGCAAGATACAACGGGCCGCTGAACCTGGACGACTCAATCGTTGATGCGGAAATTGGCCCGGA
Source organism: Bacteroidota bacterium (assembly GCA_035286705.1). Lineage (GTDB taxonomy): Bacteria > Bacteroidota > Ignavibacteria > UBA10030 > UBA10030 > JACPLA01. The sequence continues at coordinate 2,432 of DATECW010000134.1, read as the reverse complement.
TGGCAGGATTGTTTGCACAGGAAAGAGCCAGACCGATTACCTGACAGTTGCGTACGATCGCTCAGGAAACCTTCTATGGACGGCTCGCTACGACGGTGGAACAAATTTTCAGGATGACGCGAGGGCAGTTGCTGTCGATCGTTGGGGGAATGTTGCTGTGACAGGATTCAGCCGGATCTATGGAACAGCACCACACTACACAACGGTGAAATACGATTCTCTTGGTGTTCAAATGTGGGCAAGGGTATATATCAACTACGCCACAGGTTCCGATTTTCCTTATGATGTTGCTATTGATAGCTCCGGGAGCGTTTATGTGACAGGAATGGGTGGCAATTCTCTGGGCTGGGGAGACATGTCGACGGTGAAGTACGACTCGACGGGAGTTCAACAGTGGAGCGACAGTTACAACGGGCCGATGGGGGACTACGACAACGGTGTGTCCATCAGGATCGACTCCTACGGATCAATCTTTGTCGCGGGGAATAGCCGCAGCAGCGGAGTTCGCTGGGCCCAGGATGATTACGTGGTCATTAAATATCGTCCCGACGGAACCCGCCAATGGCTCAAGAGATACAATGGCCCCGAAAACGGATATGATTTCGTTTCTGATATGGCCCTTGGTTCAGAGGGGGCTCTGTATGTGACCGGGGCAAGCGAAGCCCTAACAGACGACTATGATTTTGCCACCGTCAAATTTGACTCTGCCGGCGTTCAAAAGTGGGCCGTCCGCTATTCCGGTCCGTCCACGTCACAGGAGTTCCTGACATCGGTGAAAGCGGACCGAAAGGGGAATGCTTATCTGGCTGCCATCAGTGGAGGAAAGGGGACATGGATGGATTACCTCACCGTCAAAGTAGACTCCATGGGCGCTGTCCAATGGGCGGCCCGATACGACGGGACCGCACATGGATATGACTGGCCCAGCCTTTTAGAGGTCGACGGTGCGGGAAACGTTCATGTTGCCGGCGAAAGTGACGGTGTCGGAACGGACAGAGATGTAGTCTTGATCAAATACAGTTTCGCCGGTGAGAAGCTTTGGGAAGTACGATATAATGATGCCGGCAATACGACAAATCATCCTTATACTCTGCGGATTGACACGCACGGGAATGCCTATGTGCTCACGGATGCGATGTGGGGGAGGGATATGGTGGTTCTGAAATATGATAAGGATGGGAACCTGTTGTGGTCGATACTGCAGAAAGATCTGTATCATGAGCGTATGGAAATCGATGATGCGGGGAATGTATACGTGGCGGGCAGAAATCGGTCTCCCGCACCCGAAGGATATGCTGTTGTGAAATATGACGCTGAAGGGGTGCTGCAATGGAAGTCAGAATTGAGTGATTTACCGCTGGCGCAAAGCCCACTGGCAATTCTGAAAGTCGACAGATTCTCCAATGTCTATTTGGCGGCAAAGACGCGTCGAGGCACAATGGGGAACGGCACAACGCTCGTCCAGTATGATGCGTTAGGGGGTGAACAGTGGATCATTGATCACGGAAGTTCGACCGACAGCTCTGTGACAACCATTGAGGGAATGTGCCTGGATGCAGATGGAAGAATATTCGCAGCCAGAACGACATGGACGCCTTATAGAGGATATGACGGCCTTTCGATAACGAAACATGATCCGAAAGGGGTTGTAGTATGGGAATGGCGAGATATGGGAACTCTGAACGTCTCCCTGAATGACATGAGGCTCGGACAGGACGGGACTCTCTATGTTTCCGGATATTCTTTTACCCTGAATGATTGGATCACGCTCCGATGCTCGTCAGATGGAATCCTCAAGAGCGTGTTTCCATATAACGTTCCATTGGGAGGGAGTCTTACGTTTGATGGATTGGGAAATGCCTTTCTTGCTACAACTCATTCAGGAAGTGGGTGGTCTGTTCTTTCCTTGTCTCGTTACGAGCAAACCCCTCTGTCGGGTGTAGACTTCTCGGATCAATCACCCCCGAGGATCCAAATCAGCGAGAACTTCCCGAATCCGTTCAACACGGCGACAATGATTCACTTCACCGTCAACGAACTCTCCAGGATTAATGTCGAAATCTTCAATACGCTCGGCCAGCGCGTTGCAGTTCTGATGGATGATGTCATTCCTGCGGGCACTTACAACATCCCCTGGCAAGCAACCCGCTTCCCAAGCGGAGTATACTTCTGCAGACTGCAAAACGAGGGCGTGATACAGACAAAAAAACTCCTTCTAATCAAATAGTAATTTGCTCATATTGATCAAGTCAATCCAGGATGCGTGATCATTGTTCTCCCGCAGGCTCATAGTACTCCATCTGCTTCTCCCCTCACTGTCGGTCGCGCAAGGCATTGATATTCGCGGCATTGTTACCGACACGACCACTCAGGAAAAACTTCCGTTCGCCAACATAGTCCTCGTGGGTACCAACAAGGGCGCCGCCAGCAAC
>DATECW010000133.1:0-11167 GCA_035286705.1 Bacteroidota bacterium | reverse complement strand
GAGGAGTCTGAGTTCCTGCATTTCAGCGACACTGAGGTTTCTCCGGTCGATCCCAACGCGAGACCCTGCGGCAATCCGGGCGGTTCGGCGGAGTTCTTGAAAGAGGCCCCGGCCGGTGATGATTCTCCGGAATCCTTTGACCTCTTCACGGGACTGGCTCGAGTACCGGCCGTCGGAAAAGAACCATTGTGTTCGGCGGGTGATAAACGCCAGGGCGTTCGAACCGGAGAACTCGGTCAGGTACCGGACATGAGGGATGAACGTCACAAGAAGAGCATCGAGTCGCAGTGTTTTCAGTCTTTGCCTTACTGCCTCAAGCCGTCGTGCGTTCATTCAGGAGGGGTCACAGGTGATAGTTGGGGGCTTCTTTGGTTATGTTGATGTCGTGAGGATGGCTTTCGCGCAATCCGGCATCCGTCATCCGCACGAACCGCGCGTTCTTCTTCAGTTCACTGATCGTCCGGCAGCCGCAATATCCCATGGCGGCCCTTAGGCCGCCGACCATTTGGTGGACTGTTTCGCTGAGATTTCCCTTGTAGGGGATGCGGCCTTCGATTCCTTCAGGAACGAGTTTCTGAAGATCGTCCTCAGCGTCCTGAAAATAGCGGTCTTTGCTTCCTGAGCGCATCGCCTCAAGAGATCCCATACCCCGGTAGATCTTGTAGCTGCGCCCCTCAAAAAGAACTTTTTCCCCCGGACTCTCATCGACGCCTGCAAAAAGACCACCGATCATCACCGAGTCGGCTCCAGCACCCAAAGCTTTTGCAATGTCCCCCGTTTGCTTGATACCTCCGTCCGCAATGAGCGGTACTTTGCTTTTCTGCGCGACGCGCGCACATTCCATAATGGCAGTCACCTGGGGAACACCGATGCCTGCAACAACACGCGTCGTACAAATCGAGCCCGGTCCAATACCCACCTTCACGGCATCCACCCCCGCCCGAATCAGATCCCGCGTCGCTTCCGCCGTGGCAACGTTCCCGGCTATCAACTCAACATCGAACTTTGATTTCACCTTCTTGATCATGTTGATCACACCGACCGAATGACCGTGGGCCGTATCGATGATAATGACATCCGCCCCCGCATCAAGCAACGTTTGTACACGCTCAAGGGTGTCATAGGTTACCCCCACGGCCGCACCGACACGCAAACGTCCAATTTTATCCTTGCACGCGTAAGGGTGCCGCTTCTTCTTTTGGATGTCTTTGAATGTGATCAGACCTTTGAGTCGTCCCGCTTTGTCAACGATGGGCAACTTTTCGATTCTGTGCTTTTGTAGAATCGTTTCGGCTTCTTCAAGGGTCGTACCTGCAGGGGCGGTTATCAGGTTTTCCCTCGTCATGATGTTTGAAATGTGGAGATCCAGATTTGGTTCGAACCGAAGATCCCGATTTGTAAGAATCCCGACAAGTCTGTCATCCTCCACAACGGGGATTCCGGAGATGCTGTATTTCTTCATAGTCTCCATTGCTTCCCGGACCGATGCGTGCTGGTTCATGGTGACGGGATGCTGAATCATGCCGCTTTCCGACCGCTTCACCCGGTCGACCTCTTCCGCTTGACGTTGCATGGTCATGTTCTTATGGAGAATGCCGATCCCACCCTCACGAGCGAGTGCAACCGCCATGTCCGATTCCGTAACGGTATCCATCGCTGCGCTGATGAGGGGAACATTCAACTCAATATGCCGCGACAGCCTGGTCTTGACATTTGTTTCCCGAGGCAGAACGGACGACCGGGACGGAACAAGCAGAACATCGTCATACGTGAGTGCTTCACCAATGATCTTCTTCAGCGCCATGGAGCTCCTTGCAATTGGAAACAATCAACACAACGTTTATGAGAATGCTGAAAATCCTGTGATATCCTCACCCAGAATGAGCGTGTGCATTTCATGGGTGCCTTCATAGGTCTTGACTGATTCAAGATTCGCAGAGTGACGCATGACAGGGTATTCATCCAGAATACCGTTCGCTCCGAGGATCTCCCGGGCTAGCCGTGCGATCTCAAGTGCATGATACACATTGTTCCGCTTTGCCATGGAAATTTGAGTGAACTTCGCTGCTCCTTTGTCCTTCAACCTGGCCAGCTGAAGACAGAGCAACTGTGCTTTTGTAATTTCTGTCAACATATGAACAAGTTTTTCCTGAGTCATCTGGAAAGCCGCGATTGGCTTGTCGAATTGGATGCGGGATTTCGCGTAGTTGAGCGCAGTGTCGTAGCATGCCATTGCTGAGCCGATGGCACCCCATGCGATCCCGTAGCGGGCCTGGCTGAGGCACATGAGCGGTGATTTGAGTCCGCCCGATTTTGGCAGCAGAGAGGATTCCGGTATCAGACAATCCTGGAAGACAAGCTCCGAAGTGACGGAAGCCCTCAGCGAATGCTTCCCTGTCATTTCCGGCGCTGAAAAACCCTTCGTGCCTTTCTCTACAAGGAATCCCTTGATTTCTCCTTCCAACTTGGCCCACACAACGGCAACGTCCGCTATGGTCCCGTTGGTGATCCACATCTTTGCGCCATTGAGCAGAAATCCATCCTTGACCTTTTCGGCTTTTGTGATCATTCCGCCGGGGTTTGATCCATAGTCAGGTTCCGTCAGGCCAAAGCATCCAATGGACTTGCCTGAAGCTAGCGCGGGAAGCCATCGATCCCTTTGTGCGTCGGATCCGAACGTGAAAATCGGATACATCACCAGACCACTTTGAACAGATGCAAAACTTCTTAGACCGCTATCGCCCCGTTCGAGTTCCTGCATAACGAATCCGTAGGCGACATTGTTCATTTCGGGGCAGCCGTACTTCGCCGGCAGAGTGGTGCCAAAAAGGCCCATCTCACCCATCAGCGGCAGCAGGTCCATCGGGAATGTTCCCGCACGATAATGTCGTTCGATGACCGGAATGACCCTTTCATCCACGAATTCACGAACGGTGTTCCGGACAAGGATTTCTTCATCTGAAAGGAGTGAGTCAAGCTGGTAGTAGTCAACACCCTGGAACTTCGGCATGTGGATCCTTTAGGTGGGAACGCGTGTCTCTTTTTGAAAACAGAAGGGCGAAAAACCCTAAAAACTTGAGCAAAAATACCCATTAATCGCTGGAAAGTCAACAACGGGGAAGAATGAACGGAGGGAGAATAAAACGATGAGCCAGTTTCTCAGAAACCATTGCGGGTCCCGATGACTGGCTCATCATGAAGGAGGTAGAAATGTTACCTACACATTATATACTGTCGGGGAGGCAAAAAGTTTCGCGGAGTTGCACGCGATGAACGTTTTTTAACCAATCAATTGCTGTCGATCACGATGGGGGGATTGCTTGGGGGCGGGTTCAGGACTCGATCTTTATGCCGTATTTCTTGATCTTCAGATAGAGAGTCTTGGAAGTAATTCCCAAAATCTGGGCGGATTTCATTCGATTGTATCCGTTTCGACGAAGGACCTTTTCAATATGAGCTCTTTCGACATCTTCCAGAGAGGCCATTGCCTGTTCACTACGGTCAGCGGTTTCCGGCGCCGAGATTGGAGCAACGAGGGTGGATGATGACACCATCGAAGTGTTGAGAGCTGCATTGACCCAGAGATCCTGCGGCTCAATCACGTCCCCCTGCGAGAGCACCGTTGCCCCTTCAATCACGTGTTCGAGTTCTCGGACATTTCCCGGCCAGTCATACTTCATCAATACGTCGATTGCCGATTGGCTTATTTGCTTGCTCCTTGTCTTCGACTTCCTGTTCAGGAAATGCTGAACAAGGATTGGAATATCTTCTTTTCGTTCTTTCAGCGGCGGGACACGAATGGTAACAATATTGAGGCGGTACAGGAGATCCTCCCGGAATTTCCCGTCTGCCACTTCCTGCTGAAGGTTTTTGTTTGTTGCAGATACCACGCGCACTTCGACTTTCATCGCGTTCGTCCCCCCCACTCTTCGAAATTCACCGGTTTCAAGAAACCGAAGGAGCTTGGGCTGCGTTGAAGGACTAATATCCCCTACTTCATCCAGGAACAACGTCCCCCCGTTTGCGACCTCGACAAGGCCCTGTTTCGTCGCGTACGCGTTTGTGAAGGATCCTTTTTCGTGCCCGAACAATTCGCTTTCGAGAAGCTGATCAGGTATGGAAGCGCAATTCACGGCAACAAACGGGCGGTCTTTCCTCTGGCTGGTCTGGTGGATCATATGAGCGATAAGCTCCTTGCCTGTCCCGCTTGCACCCTGAACCAGCACAAATGCATCGCTGACCGCCACTTTCTTGACGTTCTCCACCACCTCTTTCAAGGCAGCGCTTTCCCCGATGAATTCCATTCCCCCGCCGACCCGGTTGAGCTCAATTTGCATGATCTCTTTTTCGATCATGAGTTGTCGGCGCTCAATCGCCCGGCGGACCGGCAAGAAGTTGTTCCGGCTCGTACGGTTTTCCGATGAAATCGTACGCCCCCAGTTTCACGGTTTCGAATGCCGTTTTCATATCGACGACATTGGTAAGCATGATGACCTGGGTGGTGGGGGAGTGTTCTTTGATGAACTTCAGAACTTCGATGCCGCTCACGCGGGGCATCTTGATGTCGAGGAGAACGACGTCGTAGAGTTTGGATTGTACAAGGTTGATGGCTTCGGTCCCGTTCGAGGCCGTCTGGACATTGAAGTCGGGGAATTCTTCGAATTCAGTTTGGAGAAGGAACGTGATGGAATCTTCGTCATCAACGATGAGAAGCTCGTACTTCTTCGACATGAATCCTCCTCGGCAGTCAGCTCGTGCCCAGCACGCGCTCGACAGTGGTGAGGAGATCGACCAGATCGTACGGCTTGCTGACGAAGTCTTCTGCCCCCAGCTTTTTCGATTCGATAGCGTTCTTCAGGTCGGCAAATCCCGTCAGCATGATGACTTTGGTGGAGGGTTGTTTCTGTTTGACGAATTTCAACACTTCGAATCCGTCAACATTGGGCATCTTGATGTCAAGCAGAATGAGGTGAAACTGTTGTGATCCCAGTATCTTGATCGCCTCTTCACCATCACCGGCTGTACTGACCTGATACCCTTCCCCTTCGAGCTCAGTACTAAGGACCGTACGGAGAGCCTCTTCGTCATCCACAACGAGAATCTTGTTTTTTACCGCCATGGGTGCAGCTCCTGAATCAACGGCCGAATCATTGGATCGTGAGGATTGCTCCTGTTGGAAGGATTGTGTTCCGAAGCATATCATAGAAAGAATCCCCTTGAAATGCAACCGCCAAGATTGTCGGTAGTGGTGCACTTTTCGTGTTCTTGTGTCCTTCGCACCTTCTTTGCGACCTTTGCGGTGAAGCTTAAAACGCGAAGAAGGCAGAGTTGACGCAAAGAACGCGGAGAAGAACGGAAATGCACCGCTGCCAGACTATCCGCCCCGTTGCAACTCAGACAAACAACGAGTACCTTTGCTTTCACCATGGATTCCCCTCCTCGCACTCCGCAAAAACTGATTACTGTCCTTCTCGTCGATGATGATATTGCCTTCGTCAAGGTCGCGCAACATCACCTTCAGAAATTCCAGGGACGGGAATTCAAGCTGATCTGGAAGGAGCGCGTTGAAGGAGCTTTGGCCGAGGTTCAGGCGAATAGAACCATCGATATTATCCTCACAGACTACAATCTTCCCGGAGGAAACGGCCTCGAGTTCTGCCTTCAACTCAACGCCATGAACAGCGAAATCCCCATAGTGTTCGTCACAGCATCAAGGAACTTCAAGCTTGCGATTGATGCCATGAAACTGGGCGTTGAAGATTTTGTTGTCAAGGAAGATCTCTCGGAACTCCTCCTGCCGAAAACGATTATCAACGTGATCGAAAAAGCCCGTACGCGCAAGCAGATACGGGCGGTTGAGAAGAGAATGCTGATTGCGGAAAAACGCGCAGAAGCGATTCGCGAACTCGTGGTGACCGTGTGCCATGAGTTCAACAACCCGCTGGCGGCCATCAAGATCAGCGCGGACCTTCTGGCCAGACAGTTCACGGAAAACGAAAAGTCGCTCATGAGAGACTTCGAGCAGAATTTTCAGAAGATTGAGCGCGAGATTAAGAGACTGCGGGATATCAACTTCGAACGAATCACCTTCCGCGAGGACTCAGGGAAACCACCCCCCTCGTAGTGCTTTTCCTTGCATGTTTGCGGAAATTTCCCTAGTATAGATGTTCCAAACAGTTGGAGTAGCTCAAGAACCGGCGATGCTCCGTACGAAAAAGCCCAGGAAGCGCATTTCAGTCAGATTCAATACACCCCAAGTTTCCCCACAAAGTCCCGCCCAAGAGGCGGGACACTTTTTTTGTGCCCGCCCATGAAAGTCATGGACGTAGAACATATCATGGAACAGTGGGCTCCACGTTGGATCGCCTGGGAGCGCGACAACGTCGGACTCCAGATCGGTGACAGGATGCAGCCCATCAAGCGAATCCTGGTGAGCCTTGATGTGACCCCCGGCGTGGTCGCCGAAGCCGTTCGCAGGAAAGCGCAGATGATCGTGGCTCATCATCCACTCCTTTTTCGGCCTCCGTCCTCTCTCACGTCTTCCGATGCGATCGGATCCATGGTTCTTACTCTGGCAAAACATGACATCGCGGTGTATGCGGCTCACACGAATCTCGACAGCGCGGAAGGGGGCGTTAACTTCGCGCTTGCAGATGCGCTCGGACTCGGACACGTGCGGTTCCTCGCTCCGCTGAAGGATGTCTACGCAAAGATTGTTGTGTTCGTACCTTCCTCGCACGCTACTCAAGTGATGCATGCCATGGCCAACGCCGGTGCCGGGGAAATCGGCGACTATTCCCGGTGTTCATTTCAAATCAACGGACTCGGGACATTCCAGGGAGGGGAGAAGACAAATCCCTACTCCGGCAGGGCAGGCGTCCTCGAGGAAATCGAAGAAATCAGGCTTGAGATGATTCTCCCGCGGGTTCAGGCGTCCTCGGTCATCCGCGCAATGAGAACTGTCCACCCGTATGAAGAAGTCGCGTACGACCTGTATCCGCTCAGCAACGAAAGCCCTCGCTATGGGATGGGCGCTGTCGGTGAGCTTCCAGGTTCGGTCCCACTTGGGTCCTTTCTCCGATCTGTCAAGAAAGCCCTGGGCTCCGACCAGATCCGGTACACCGGCAATCTTCGAAAGACTGTTCGCACGGTGGCAGTCTGTGGTGGAAGCGGGACAGATTTGCTCAAGGATGCCATCAGAACCGGAGCAGACGTATTTCTCACTGCCGATATTCGCTACCACGCGTTTCATGAAGCTGACGGACGCATTGCCCTTGTTGATGCCGGGCATTGGGAAACGGAGCAGGTGGTGCTGCCGGTTATTGCAGCACGATTACAGAAGAGTGTCGGGAAGGATAACAAAGGGGTTTCTGTCCTCATCACGAATCAACGGACCAATCCAATTCATTGTTACTAGTTCAAGAGGAGTCGCTTTGGAAAACCGGTTACGATTGCTGTATGCTTTGCAACAGGTTGACTTGGGACTGGACGAACTCCAGGAGTTGAAGGGGGATCTTCCCCGTGTCGTTGCCGATCTCAACGACCGTATCAAGACAAAAGAATCGACACAGAAGAATCTTGAGAGTCTCATTCAGGAATCCATTGTTCGCAGGGATTCAGTCGATGTCGAGATCCTGTCGCTGAAAGAGAACATCGAGAAGTACAAGACTCAGCAGTTTCAGGTGAAAACCAACAAACAGTACGATACCCTTTCGAGAGAAATCGATTCTGCACAGGAGAAGATCAACAAGCTGCAGAAAGAAATGGATGCGCTCGAAGGGAAAGCTGCTGCAGCCAGAGAAGACGTCGGATCAATAGGCCCGGAATTGGAGCTGCTCGTGGCAGAGCTTCAGGAGAAGAAGAACGAATTGGAGCACGTGAACAAGGAGCACGAGGAAGAAGAACTGAAGCTCAACCACGAAAGGGAAAAACTCGTCGTTCGCATCGATAAGAATGACCTTCGCGCCTACGAGCGAATTCGACGCGCCAAAGACGGCAAGGCAGTCGTTCCGGTTCGCCGGAATGCATGCGGCGGATGCTACAAACGGGTGCCTCCTCAAACGGTTCTCGAACTGAGGAAACATTCGAAGATCATTGCCTGTGAACACTGCGGCCGAATCCTGGTTTCAGACGAGATTGTGAACGATTCGGCCAAGGCATGATTGTCTATGCCTACACCGACGGCGCCTCGCGAGGAAACCCGGGACAAAGCGGCATTGGCATCATTCTGAAGGACGAACAAGGAAACACCCTGGCATCTCATTTTGATTTCATCGGGACGACGACGAATAATGTCGCTGAATATAAGGCCCTTCTCCATTGCCTGAAAATGGCGCAGGAAACAAAATGCAGGCATTTGATTGTTCATTCAGACAGCGAGTTGATGGTGCGTCAGCTGCAGGGATCGTACAAAGTCAAGGACAAGGGGTTGCGGCGCTATTTCGACGAAGCCCGGCATATGCTTTCATCATCACCTTTCACTTTTGAAATTCGACACATTGCCCGGGAGGAGAACCGGCAGGCCGATGAGCTTGCCAACAGAGGGATCAACCTCAAGGGATAGTCAGCGATTCGACAGATCTTAATTAACGGTACCAAAGGCAGGGGTGGCGCGTCAGGCAGCCGCTCCGATGAAATACCATCGGGGAGGAAAGTCCGAACACCGATGGGCAGAGCGCCCCGCGTTCCGAAGGAATCCCTTCGGGAAAAGCGGGGGTCTTAAGAGCCACATCTCTTGAGAACGGACAGTGTCACAGAAAACAAACATCTTTTCTGCTTCGGCAGCAAAGAAACGGTGAAACGGTGGTGTAAGAGACCACCGCTCCGGCAGTAATGTCGGAGGCACGACAAACCCCGCTCGGTGCAAGACCATGTAAATCCCGCTTCTCCGCTTCAACGGGGAAAAGAGCTGCCCGCTCAATATTCCTGTGAATGGCGGGATGGGTAGGTCGCCAAGAGAAATGGCTGCCTCTTCTCCGCCTCTGGCGGTGAAAAGACAGAATTCGGCTTATCGACGCCCACCGTTGCCTCTGGTGTCACAATTCGAACCCGAGCCCCCCTTGCGGGGTGGCTTCCCCCCTAAGAAGGAGTTGTTCTCGTGTCACCCATACGAGAGTACCGTTGGACCTTCCTCCATGACAACGGTTCCGCTTCAAACGATCCCGACAGGATTGGCCATATAAAAAGACTGATCGATGAACTCGGCATTTCGCCGGTCCTCGCTGAGATCCTTGTCCGCAGGGGCATTCTCACCAAAGACATGGCACGCCCCTACTTCCGCCCGACTTTGGACGATCTCCACGACCCGTATCTCATGGACGGCATGGGCATCGCCGTCAACCGCATCATCCAGGCGGTCACGGCAAACGAACAGCTTATGGTGTACGGTGATTACGATGTCGACGGGACAAACGGTGTCTCTCTTCTTTGGACGTTTCTCACAAGCATCGGTGCCAATGTCCGGTACTATATCCCTGATCGACTCACCGAAGGATACGGCCTGTCCAATGCAGGTATTGACAAAGCACAGGCGGCGGGTGTTTCGCTCCTGATTTCGATTGATTGCGGCATCACGGCAATCAAACAGGTCGAGCACGCGAACTCGTTGGGCATGGACGTGATCATCTGCGACCATCATGAACCGGGCGAGGCTCTTCCGGCCGCCCTGGCCATCCTCAATCCGCTCAAACCCTCTTGCCGCTATCCATTCAAATACCTCTGTGGTTGCGGCGTGGGATTCAAGTTGATCCAGGCCTTGAGCAACGACGAATTCGTGCAGTCAAAATTCGGCGGTGGGGCCGAAGAACACCTGGCATCGGCCCTGGACCTTGTGACCCTCGCGACCACGGCAGACATTGTCCCGCTTGTGGGCGAGAACAGAACCCTCGTAAAGCTCGGCCTCGAACTCATGAACACCAGCCCGCGTCCGGGAATCCGGGCTTTGATTGAGACTTCGGGCCTTCACCCGGGACGCATCACGGCGGGCCAGATTGTCTTCGTCCTCGCCCCACGTATCAATGCCGTGGGAAGACTGGGGGACGCCAATCGGGCCGTTGAACTCCTCACGTGCCCGTCGTACGAACAGGCGCTCGAGCGTGCTCAGGTATTCGAAACGGAAAACCGCAACCGCCGGAAGATCGATGAAGATACCTTCATGCAGGCGCAGGACCTGGTCGAACGATACCTGGACATGGAAAAAGACAGCGCCATTATTCTCCACCAGGAAACATGGCATCCGGGTGTGATTGGGATTGTTGCATCAAGGCTGGTGGAGCGCTATTACCGACCTACCATCATGATGACAACAATCGATGGAATAGCAAAGGGGTCGGCCCGAAGTGTTTCAGGATTCGATATCTATAAGGCGCTCAAACGGTGCGAAGACAAATTGCTGCAATTTGGCGGGCACAAGTACGCTGCGGGCCTGGCCGTTGCTACAGACAGGATCGAAGAATTCAAGGAGGCGTTTTCCGTTGTGGCAAAGGAACTCCTGACCGATGAAATCCTGACTCCTGAAATCCACATCGAGGCCAAGCTGCAGCTTTCGGAACTGACACCCAAGTTCGTACGAATCCTCAGTCAGTTCGCTCCCTTCGGACCCCAGAATATGCGGCCGATGTTCGCCGCACATAATCTTGAAGTCTATGGGTCACCGCGCATTGTCGGAAACAACCACCTCCGTTTCAAAGTCAGACAACAAAACAGAATCTTCGATGCCATTGGCTTCAATCTCGGCGGCCTGATTGACCGTCTTAAAGGCAAATACGTTGACCTTGCATTTTCTCTTGATGAGGGAGATTTTGCCGGCGAGACCGTCCCCCAGCTAAAAATCAAAGATCTAAAGACAAGCGGAGCGGCCTGATTCAACAATGCTTTTATCGCAGAGAACGCACGCGCCCGACCTAGTCGTTCGGGCGGGCAGAACGCAGAGGTACATGGAGAGATGATTGAATTTGCCCAACCTGTCCGACTTTGCGTCGCAGATTTCAAACACAGCAGCCAAGCAATTTTCACGAGATTTAGCTATTATCCCTGCTAGCACTAGCATGAGACCGGTTTATGTCAGGTCATTCGAAGTGGCAGCAAATCAGACGCAAGAAGGCCATTACCGACGCCCGCCGCGGTAAGGCATTCACCCAGATCATCAAAGAAATCACGATCGCCACCC
>DATECW010000132.1:0-4040 GCA_035286705.1 Bacteroidota bacterium | reverse complement strand
GGTACTCGTCCGTGGCACACGACACCGTGGTGGAGCCGTTTTCTATGCTCTCCTCCTATTCCACTCTCAACGGGGGAGCCGTCCTTGAAGAAGGCGCTTTCCTCGGGACGCACGCTGTGGTAAATCCCCTTGTACGGATCGGCGCATGGTCGAGAGTCGCGGCAGGCTCGGTGGTCTACAAGTCCGTTGGCCCGCGGCTCCTCGCGATGGGCAATCCGGCCAGAGCTCTCCCCTTAATGAACAAGCTGAGCGAACAATCCTAGCCTCACTGACGACATTTCTCAAAGCCCAGGAAGAACAACGTGCCAAAACGAATCTACCTTTCCCCTCCCCATCTCGACGGACGTGAGCGGGAGCTTCTTCTCGAGGCCTACGACTCGAACTGGATAACGACGCTCGGCCCCCAGGTGGATGCCTTCGAACGCGAGATCAGTGCCCGCACCGGCGTTTCGCATGCTGCGGCCGCCGTGAGCGGAACTGCGGCGCTCCATCTTGCGCTGTTGAATCTTGGCATCGAGCGTGGGGATGAGGTGATCTGTTCAACGCTGACCTTCTCGGCTTCCGCAAATCCCATCATCTATTGCGGGGCGGTGCCGGTGTTTATCGACAGTGACCATGAAACATGGAACATGGATCCCGCGTTGTTGGCCGAAGAACTTGAAGACTGTTCGCGCAGGGGGAAGCTCCCGAAAGCTGTCATCGCTGTCGACCTCTACGGTCAGTGTGCGGACTATGACCGCATTCTTGCTGCCGCTTCACAGTATGGTGTTCCTGTCATCGAAGATGCAGCTGAAGCGATGGGTGCAACGTACCGGGGGAGGTCCGCCGGCGCGTTCGGTGTGATGGGAATTCTTTCGTTTAACGGAAACAAGATCATTACAACGAGCGGGGGTGGGATGCTGTTGTCAGAAAAGAAATCCCATGTTGACAATGCAAAATTTTTTTCGACACAGGCACGCGATCCGGCCCCGTACTACCTCCATTCACACATAGGCTACAATTACAGGCTGAGCAACATTCTCGCCGCCCTGGGACGGGGGCAACTTGAGCACCTCGATGCAATCATTGCAAAACGGAGGACAATCAACAAATATTATCGGGACGCGCTGAGCGATATTCCGGGCGTTACCTTCATGCCGGAAGCTGCGTATGGCCGGTCAAACTGCTGGTTGACGTGCATCATGATCGATCCGAAGCTCTTTGGTGCTTCAAACGAAGATATTCGTCTTGCACTCGAAGAGGAGAACATTGAATCGCGCCGCACATGGAAACCGATGCACCAGCAACCCGTGTTCGCTCATTGCCGTGTGCGCGGTGGCACCGTTGCGGATGAAATATTTTCCAGGGGCCTCTGCCTGCCGAGCGGGACAGGCCTCAAAGAGGCCGATCTTGAGCGTATCGTCAAGATCGTTCGAAACGTGGCTGTTCATGCCGCCCACAGCCTTACGAATCTTTCCCAGCTCCGAACCTCCGAGTAAAACTGCCTGTCACTTCATTCTTGTGTCCCGCATCACAGCTGCTTCGGCTCTCGCGGACTCACGCACGCTTTTAGAATCTGATGAAAGTCTAAGAAGATTCTAATGCACCTTAGAGCATTCTAATTTGATATGTCGAGGCCCTTCATGTATCATTTCAATACAGATGCCCTCGCAAAGTCCTCCACCGACATCAGCAATGAAGAGCCAAATCAAACAGCCCTCCCAGGGATGTTTGTTGCCTTCTATCGGCTTCAAAACGAATACCATCCGCACACTTGTTAAACAAGATTGCAGTCGAGAAATTAGCCTCGGGCGTTACTGTGAATCGAGACATTGGTCACCATGTGAACATAACGTTTGGAAAATACTAGCTGAAAGACACCCCCATGCGTAAGACAATCTACAAATACGTCCTCTGGCTGAGGAACCGGCATCTGTTGATGCTGGACGCCGTCATGATGTCTCTTTCGCCGGCGATGGCAATTGTGCTGCGCTACGAGAATCTGAGCAGCCTCGCGATGCATTCGAGAGCGCTTCTGCTCTACACCGTTGTGACGTTGTTTCTTAGGATTGCGGTGTTTCAGCTCTTCGGACTCTATTCCCGCTACTGGCGCTACGCAAGCGTCGACGAAATGGTCACGCTCAGCAAGGCAACGTTATCGGCATTTGCGGTTTGCACCGTTGCGTTCTTTGGACTCTCCGAGCTATCCGCGATATTTTCGCCTTCACTTCCGCGGTCGCTTCCTCTTATCGACGGAGCTCTTGTAATGATGATGGTCGGCGGAGCGCGTTTGGCCGTGAGGCTCTCCTACGCATTCAACGAAAGGAGCGGATCGGACGGTGAAGCCAGGAGTGTGCTCATTGTCGGTGCCGGCGTGGCAGGTGCGATGATCGTGAATGAGTTGCGGGCAAACCCGAAATCGAAAATGAAGCCCGTCGGTTTTGTCGACGATGATCCGAAAAAAAGGAATCTGGAAATTCATGGAGTGAGGGTGCTTGGTCCGCTGAAGGAAATTCCCCATCTCGTGAAAGAGCTGGGGATCGGCGAACTCATTATCGCTATGCCGACAGCCTCGGGTAAGATCATCCGCAAGATCGTTCAAGTGTGCAAACTGCTGAAGATAACGAGCAGGACCATTCCCGGTGTCTTCGAGATTCTTTCGGGCTCCGCTGTGTCGCAATTGCGCGAAGTCAGAATTGAGGATTTGCTCCGCCGCGACATTGTGGAAACCGAAACGAAGGCCGTGGAAAACATGATCTACAGGTCGAGAGTGATGGTGACGGGGGCGGGAGGATCGATAGGGAGTGAGCTGTGCCGTCAGATCGCGAGCTTTCGTCCGGAAGAACTCGTGATGGTTGGCCACGGTGAAGACTCGATCTTCAAAATCACCAATGAAATGACGACAAAACACGGGATCATCCTCAGCCAGGCTGTGAAGTTCCGGCCGGTGATCGCTGATATCCGGAATCCCGAACGAATGAGACATATCATCGGGCAGTATCGGCCGCAGATCATCTTTCATGCAGCCGCTCATAAACATGTGGGGTTGATGGAGGGCAATAGTGCGGATGCAGTGACGAACAATGTGCTGGGGACCAAAATCCTGATCGATCTGGCTGTGCACCATGGCGTGGAGAAGGTGGTCATGATTTCAAGCGACAAGGCGGTGAACCCGACCAGCATCATGGGGGTGACGAAGCGTGTTTCTGAACTGTTGGTGCACGATACGGCTCTTCGCCATGGAAAAGCATTTGTCGCGGTCCGTTTTGGAAACGTTCTTGGAAGCAGTGGAAGCGTTGTCCCGATTTTGAAACGGCAGATCGAAGCGGGCGGACCGGTCCTCATACGGCACAAAGATGCATCGCGGTTCTTTATGACAATCCCGGAGGCGGTTCAGCTCGTGCTGCAGGCGGGGGCAATGGCGACGTGCGGGGAGACCTATGTTCTCGACATGGGTCAACCCGTGAAGATTGTCGATCTTGCCCGCGATCTCATCCGGCTGAGTGGTCTGCGGGAGGGAAGCGACATCGATATCGTGTTCAACGGTTTACTGCCGGGGGAGAAGCTGCATGAAGAGCTCTTCTACGACCATGAACGCCCGGAGCGTTCAAGCCATGAGAAGATCTTCGTGTGTCAGAATGACGATGTGTGGCAGCGGAGTCATGCTCTCCCGGACATGGGATCGTTTGACAGCGACAACCTCAACGGGCATCCGCTCGCGCACTACATCATGCAACTGGTCAACGCCGCCCAAAAAGAAGAACAACATCGCGTACAAGAGATGCTCCGTAGAATTGTCCCCGAGTATCGGACTCCGACGCCTCGCGTCAAGGGCAGTGGGTTTGACAAGGGAGATGGCATCCCCTCACAGATTCTTGCGATGAATGATGCACAGGCGATCCCGGCGTCACAGGCCGGCGGGCGCGTGAACAAAGAAGATATCAGTACTGCGAACAGCCCACAAACAGTTCCGGCGGTGTCACTCTCCTTGGGAAAATAGGAAATCCGAATGGAAGGGACGATCTCGGGGCCGAAAACATTTTCAACAAATCTTTACCAAA
>DATECW010000131.1:0-9645 GCA_035286705.1 Bacteroidota bacterium | reverse complement strand
CAGCATCAGCCGCTCTATCTCGATCCGGGCAGTGATCAGTTGCAGGGCCCATGGGTCCGCACACATGGCACAAAAGATTATTACGACATGACCGCGATGCTGCAAAAGTATCCTGATATCCATTGCAATGTGAATCTCACTTCCTCACTCCTGTTTCAGCTGGAAGAATACTATGTGAATCGGCTTGCACCATTTGTCGACCTGAAGAAGAACAGGGTGGATGCAGAGGGGTTCTTCAGGGAACAGAGGGGAAAGACAGATCCGTGGATCGACCTTGCCCTGAAACCGACGGCTGAATTTGATGAGACGGACAAACAATATCTACTGACGAATACTTGGAATGCGTTTGGCATCAGTGATGTCATGTACGAGCGATTTCCGGAATACGCTGATCTTCGCAGGAAGTACCGGAAGGAAACCGGGGCTGTGCCGTCGGAACAGGAAATGAGGGAAATTAAATTTTGGTTTTATCTTGCATCATTCGATCCTGACTTTCTTACCGCAAGAGTAAAGCTCGTGACGGGGGTTCCCATTGACTTGACGGATTACCTCGAGAGAAAAAGCGATGGGACATACTGGCTCAAAAAGGCTGTCACGGAGGACGACTGTAACAGAATTGTTGCGGAGACCTACAAGGTGCTGTCTGCGATTCTTCCCCTCCACAAGAAGATGATGTATCACCCGGCCAGTTTCAAGGGACAGGTGGAGGTTATTACCACTCCTTATTACCATCCCATTCTGCCCCTTCTGTATGATTCAGACCTGGCCAAACTGTGCCAGCCGCAAGACCCCATGCCCCAACGGTTCTTCTTTCCGGGTGATGCCGAAGCCCAGGTAGCAAAAGCGATCAGCTATTACAGGTCTATTTTCGGAATACTACCGTCAGGGATGTGGCCTGCCGAGGGTTCAGTTGCTCATGATGTCGTGGCTGTGTTTGGCAAACATAACATCAGGTGGATTGCCACCGATGAAAAGATCCTTTCCCGGTCAAAGCCCGACAATCAGCCCAAGTACTATCCTTACGCCGTTTATGCCGATCATGGGAGCACGGAGTCCGTTGTGATGGTTTTTCGGGATACTGAGCTCTCGGATAAGATCGGCTTCAAGTACCAATATTGGAAAGGCGAAGATGCGGCGGAGGATTTCGTCCAGCATGTCCTGCAATACGTTCCCACGGATGACGAACAGGATAGATTGCTCACGGTCATACTGGACGGAGAGAACGCCTGGGAATGGTACCGCTATGATCATGACGGAAAGGATTTCCAGAATGCTCTTTATCAGAAACTGTCTAAGTTATTTCATACTAAACAAGTAGTCACGGTTACGACAACCGAATACCTTCTCGGCAATCCTGCACGAGGGGTTCCGGCCCATCCGATCGAGACACTTCCAAGACTTTCCTGGCTCTGGCCGGGTTCCTGGATCAATGCCAACTACGATACATGGATCGGCGAAGAGGAGGAGAACCTGGCGTGGGAGTATCTTTTAACGGCCAGGAAAGACCTGGGAGAGTCTGGACTGGAACCTTCTGCTCCCAACGATGCTCCCCCGCGAAAAGGGACAAAGCAGTGGTATGCATACAAGGCGTGGGAGTCTCTCTACGCAGCAGAGGGATCCGACTGGTTTTGGTGGTATGGAACAGATCAGACAGCACCCGCAGGTGACAAGCCTTTCGATCTTGCCTATATTACACTGTTGAACAACGTCTACGCGTTCGCTCAAAAAGGAGGTGGAAAAATGCCTAAACGAAAATTCGACCCGATCATTCGCACCGAGGCGAACCTTGCCCGTGCGGCCCGGGGAACAATGGCGCAAAGCAGAGACGACTTGGTGAAGGTGGTTTTTCAGTGCGATGCAAATGATATCTACGTGCGGAAGAATCTCTCGATCGTCGGGAATCACGAATCACTGGGAAATTGGATTCCTAACAAGGTGAAGATGTATGACGACGGAAGTCATGGTGATGTCCAACCCTCGGATAATGTCTGGACCTTGGAGGTATTTGTTCTGCCGATGACGGAAATCGAATACAAGTTTACCAACAGTGGTGGCCTTGGCACCTGGGATCCGGGAGAGGAATTCCCCGGTATCAGCCGCAAGGTGATCGTCGACAAGAAACCCGGTGAGGTTCTTACGCTGAAAGACCGATTTGGCACGATCTAACACATCGCGCTGTATTATCGCTTTGATGGGCGCTCTGCTCTTCGCCTGCACGCCTCCTGACGTTGGCGAAAATCGCATTGTGATTTGGCACCAGATGCGTCCCGACGAGCAGGCGATTCTCCACAGACAGCTCGGACGCTACATGCAGGCTCACCCCGGCGTCGAAGTTGTCGAGCTCTACAAAGAAACGGAGACCCTGCGAAGCGGTTATGTCGTGGCGTCTATTGCCGGGCAAGGGCCTGATCTTGTCTACGGACCCTCCGACCCCGTGGGGATTTATGTCGCTACAAAAACCATCCTGCCCCTTGAACCATTCTTAAGTACCGAGTATCTGAAGGACTTCGATTCGTCCGGTGTTCTCCGCTATCAGGGTCACATCTATCAGATTGCTGACAAGATCGGGAATCATCTCGCTCTTGTCTATAATAAGAAGTATGTCCGGACGCCGCCGCAAACCGATCGGGAACTGATCGAGCTTTGTCAAGGCATCCAGGACCGATATGGTTACACTGCAGGCCGGCCGAATGTGTATGGTCTTGCATGGAACTACATCGAGCCGTTTTTCTACATTCCCTTTTATACCGGATTCGGCGGATGGTTGTTCGAAGGGGATGGTGTGACCCCCTCATTGAACAACAGTTCCATGGTAAAAGGCCTGAAGTTCATCAGGGACCTGCGCGACACGTACAAAATCGTGCCGAATGAAACAGATTATGAAATTGCCGATGCGCTCTTCAAAGACGGGAAAACCGCGATGATCATCAACGGTGACTGGTCCTGGGCGGGGTACCAACAGAAGGGAATGGATATCGGTGTCGCGCCTCTTCCAATGATCACGGAGACCGGTCTTTGGTGTGCGCCGTTGACATCCCCCAAGGGATACTCCATGAACGTGAATGTCTCACATACAAAAAGAGAGAGGGTATTGGACCTGCTTGTCTATCTCCTGTCTGCCGAGAATCAGTTGGAGACAGTGAAAGAACTCAACACGGCGCCAACACGGAAGTCGCTGTACGATGCTCCGGAAGTTGTGAACAATGAGATTCTGAAAAACTCTCTTCTCCAGATTCGTCGCGGCCGTCCGATGCCCGTGGTGCCGGAGATGAGGGCGGTATGGGATGCAATGCGACCGGGATACCAGGCGGTGATGGGAGGAGCAGTAAGTCCAGAACAAGCGACCGTTGACATGCAGCGGCTCGCAGTAAGAAAGATCAGGGAAATGAATGAATAGAAATAGAGCGTTCATTTCGTTCCTCGTTCTTCCTTCATTCGTTATCCTCGCGGCCGTGGTATTCTATCCCTTCGTGTATAACGTGGTCCTCTCATTCGGAAACATGAATCTGACTCGGATTCGCGATTGGAATCTGGTGGGATTCACTCAGTATGTCAAAATATTCACGGAGCCGACGCAGCCGGATTTCTACGCTATTTTCGGAAAGACGATTATCTGGACTGTGGTTAACGTCTTCTTCCATGTTGTGCTGGGTGTGTTTCTCGCCCTCATCTTGAATCAGAAAATCAGAGGCAAGGCGGTTTTCCGCACCATCCTCATCCTCCCTTGGGCGATTCCGCAATATATTGTTGCGCTCACCTGGCGAGGAATGTTTAATTACGAATACGGCGCGATCAACCTCATTATCACGAAATATCTGAATCTGCCCGCCGTAGAATGGCTCAGAAGCCCCACAGAAGCGTTTATTGCGTGTATTCTGACCAATGTGTGGCTCGGGTTCCCCTTCATGATGGTTGTTGCCCTGGGGGCTCTCCAGAGCATTCCGCAGGAGCTCTATGAAGCCGCCGATATGGATGGGGCCAAATGGTTCCATAAACTCAGAACTATTACGATTCCGCTCATCCGGCCTGTGATGATTCCAGCAATCTCACTTGGCGTAATATGGACATTTAACAATCTGAATATTGTCTGGCTGGTCAGTAACGCCGGTGAGCCCTCTGATAATACGCACATTTTGGTTTCGTTTGTCTACAAGGCCGCGTTCAATTTCTATAATTTCAGCTACGCGTCTGCACTCTCGATGGTGATTTTCGTCATCCTTCTGGGGATGACCCTCATTCTCATGAACAGATCAAAAGCGACGGAGGCGGCATACTGATGGCAGTTCAATCGAAGCGCGGCATTTTGCTCAGCAGGCTTTTCAGCTACGCAACTCTCGTGGTCTTTGCGCTGATTGCCCTGTTTCCCCTCTGGCAGATAGTCAACATCTCCCTGCGCCCCGGCAATCAGCTGCTCTCGACTACCCTCGAGCTGATTCCCGCGGGAGCGACATTCGAAAACTATGTGAAGCTCTTCACCGAGAGAGATTTTCTTGTCTGGATGGGAAACAGCGCTCTCGTTGCGCTCACGGTGACGGTGACGGGAGTCTTCTTTGCATCCACCGCAGGATATGGATTTTCGCGATTCAAGTTCATGGGGAAACGGTTTGGCCTTCTGACCCTGCTGACGACACAAATGTTTCCGGCCACGATGCTGCTGCTTCCGATGTACATCATGCTGATCAATCTCGGCCTTATTAACACATACCTGGGAATCATCGTGGTCTATTCGGCTACGGCGCTTCCATTTTGTGTCTGGACGATGAAGGGATACTACGATACGATTCCTGTGAGCCTGGAAGAGGCCGCCCGGATTGACGGATGTTCGTCGTTTGGAGCATTCGTCAGGGTAATCCTTCCCCTTGCTGCCCCGGCGCTCGTGATTACAGCCCTGTTTTCTTTTATGACCGCATGGTCTGAGTACCTCGTTGCGTCACAGATTCTCCAGGACACCCTTCTCTGGACGCTCCCCCTCGGGCTCAAATCTTTTGAGGCAACGATGAGTACGGAATGGGGAATGTACGGAGCGGCGTCATTGATTGTGATGGTTCCCGTTGTCGTTCTCTTCCTTGCCTTAAGTCGCTTTCTCGTTTCAGGCCTTACTCTTGGCAGCGTGAAGGGATGAGACTTCTCATGGGCAGAATCCTTCGGTGGCAGTTCTTTCCTTCAGACTCAGCCCTTGTCCTTGCTCTATTCATTGCTCTGGGTGCATTGAGATGTTCTTCATCAGAAGGATCATACATGGATCTTGACGGCTCATGGTTGTTCAAAGCGGATTCATCGGGGGTTGGTCTTGCTGAGGAGTGGTTTCTTCTCTCTCATAATCGGTCCGATTGGACGACAGTGGAAATTCCGGGCTTCTGGGACAGATACAATCTGGAAACATACGACGGCATCGGGTGGTTCGCCCGAACGATCGATGTCGCCGATACATCCGAGCGGCAGGCCCTCTTTTTCGGAGGCGTGGACGATGACGCAGAAGTGTGGGTGAACGGCAAACATGCAGGCGGACATACGGGATACAGCGAGCCCTTCTATCTCGACATCTCGGACTTTGTGAAGCGTGGAAGCAACCAGATCGTTGTTCAGGTGAGGGACAATGCCGGACCCGGCGGCATCTACAAGCCGGTGAGAGTCATTGCTCTTTCAAGAATCGATGAACTCCTGCGGTCAGAGTATGCGGAAAAAGAAGCGCGCCCAAGCACCGACTGGGTCAAGGATGCAATTGTCTATGAGGTATTCCTTCGGTCTTTCTCGGAGGATCAATCCTTCAAATCGCTTGAGCGTAGAATCCCGGAGCTGAAGCAAATGGGTGTGACCGTCATCTGGCTGATGCCGATTCATCCAATAGGGGACGCGAACCGCAAGGGCCGGAAGGGAAGTCCGTATTCCATCCAGGATTACTACGATATCAATCCGGAATTTGGAACAATTGAGGATTTCAAATCGCTTGTCCGAACTGTCCATGAGCAAGGCCTGAAGATGATCATCGACCTCGTGGCAAACCATGCCGCATGGGACAGCAAACTGATGTTCGAACATTCCGATTGGTTTACCACGGATGAAACGGGAGCGGCTGTTTCCCCGAACGCTGATTGGACCGATGTGGCCGACCTGAACTACGGTCATCATGAATTGCGCAAGTACATGATCGCCATGATGAAATATTGGGTGCAGGATATCGGCATCGATGGTTTCCGGTGCGACGTCGCTGAGCTTGTGCCTACGGACTTCTGGGAAGTTGCAAGGAGAGAGTTGGACAAGATAAAGCCGATCATGATGCTCTCGGAGGGGACCTTACCGGAACATCACGTGGAAGCGTTCGATATTACCTATTCCTGGTCGACCTACGACGTGCTGGAGCGCATCTTCGAAGGTACAACTCCTGTGTCAGTCTTCGAAGATATCCTGAAGAATGAATCGTATCAATTCCCCGGGAATTCTCTTCGCCTTCGATTCAATACGAACCATGATAAGAATGCCTATGATGCGCCAGCCGTGAAGAAGTTTGGGAAAGATGGAGCCACCGCATCGGCAGTTCTGATGATGACGTTCCCGGGGGTCCCCCTTGTCTACAACGGCGAGGAAGTAGGGAACGACCGCACACTCAGCCTTCTCGAAAAAGTCGATATCGATTGGAAAAGGAATGCCGAAATGCGGCAGTTCTACAAGGAGTTGTGTGGGCTCAGGAAGAGTCATGCAGCGTTGAGAAGAGGTGAATACCGTTCGGTCAAGAATTCGGACAGCGCAAAAGTCCTTTCCTTCTTGCGGGTATTGAATGACGATGCTGTATTGATCGCCATCAATTTTTCAAATGCAAAGAAAACGATCTCCCTTGCCAATCCGCTGGGCTCATCGGACCGTTGGATTGACTATTTCACGAAGCAACCTTCAGCTGTGAAGAATACTGCGATCGAGTTAACGCTCCCCGCCCGCGGTTATGCAGTTCTCGTTCCTTCAAAGTGAGGACACCATGAAATCCTATACGGAGTATCTCTGGTTCAACACCAAGAAACACCGCGAATATGTTAATGTTACTGGAGAAGTAGAACGCGTTCTCCAGAAAAGCGGAATAAAGGAGGGGATGGTCCTTGTCTCAGCCATGCATATTACCGCCGGCGTGTATGTCAATGATGCCGAGTCAGGACTCATACAGGACATTGATTCCTGGTTGGAAAGACTGGCACCCTTCGATCCTTCGTATCGTCATCACAGGACCGGCGAGACGAACGGGGACGCTCATCTGAAGAGTCTGCTGATCCACCATGAGGTGATTGTTCCTGTCACAGATGGAAAACTCGACTTTGGTCCGTGGCAACAGATATACTATGCGGAATTTGACGGTCAGAGGAAAAAGAGGGTCATTGTGAAAGTGATGGGGGAATAACCGGGAAAAGGATTGGGACATCGGATCGAATACTTCCTCTTTCAGGCTTCCTCGTGGTTTTTCGGAATGCTGCCGCTCGTGTGGGTGCAGAAAATCGCAGGAGCTCTCGGGGCATTTATCTATACGGTCTTGGGGTTCAGGCGGGGAATAGTGCGTGAGAACCTCACGAAAGCTTTCCCGGCAGAAAGCCTCGGGCGACTCAACGACGTTGCCCGGGATGTCTATCGAAACGTCGCCGCGTCGTTGTGTGAGCTCTTGTGGTTCCCCTCCCTCACACCTGAACAACTTGAAGACCTTGTCGAGCTGGATGATCGTGAGCTATTCCTTGCGCTTCACCGGAAGGGGAAGGGGATCGTGATCGTAACCGCACACGTAGGGAATTGGGAGCTCATTTCTCCGGCCGTTTTTCTCAAGACAGACATCCGCGTTCATGCTCTCTACAAGCCGCAGTCGAACCGATTGATCGATGAGAAGATTGCCGAACGTCGAACCCGTTTTGGAACAGCTGTCGTTCCAATGGGCCTCGGAGTCAGGGAAATCCTGCGGGCATTGCAGCAGGGGGATGCTGTGCTCGTGGCCGCGGACCAAAGTGCTCCGAAAGAAAGCATCCATCTGGAATTCTTCGGCCGTTCTGTCCCGGTTTTTCAAGGCCCCGCTGCATTTTCTCTGAAAGCGGAGGCTCCGATGATTTCCGTCTTTGCGATACGAAAGCCGGACGGACACTATATGCTCCGCTGCAAACAAGTACCTACAGATGACCTTACCTATTCCGACGAAGCCATTCACACTCTGACACAGAGGCATCTCACGATTACCGAAGCCGTCATAAGAGAATACCCGGGTCAATGGATGTGGACGCATAGAAGATGGAAGCATGCTGATGCGGGAGTGGAAGGGGAGAGGGCCGGATGAAGGCGATCAACCGAATACTGGTCATCCAGACTGCGTTTATCGGAGATGTCATTCTCACTCTCCCTCTCATTCAGGTCCTGAAGGAGTTTGTTCCGAAAGCTGAGATCGATGTAGTTGTCGTTCCCCGGGCAGCGGAACTATGCCGGAACCACCCCGCAATAGAAAGAATTATCGAATATGACAAGCGTGGAAAAGACAAAGGCTGGGCGGGATTCCGTCGCATGGTGGGGATTCTCGGAGAGAAAGAGTACCAGATTGCTGTTCTTCCACACAGGTCTTTGAGAAGCGCTCTTCTGGCCTTTCTTGCGGGTATTCCACTTCGCATTGGATTTAGCAAGGGAGCCGGACGATTCCTCCTCACAAAAAGCATCGATTACGAAACTGAAAAGCACGAGGTTGAACGTAACCTTTCGCTTCTTACGGCAATTGGAATTCGAGACCTCGGGAAAGTTCTTCCGCGTGTCTATCCTTCGAGACCTGATCAAGAGGCCGTATCCCGGATCATGAGCGCGGTTCCTGTGCCAAAACGGGCAAGAGTGATCGCGGTCGCTCCAGGGACAATATGGAATACGAAGCGGTGGATGAAGGAACGATTCGTCGAGCTCATCAATATGATTGTCGACAACGGATTTGCCGTTGTGCTGGTCGGGGGGAAGGAAGATCGGGCATTGTGCAACGAAATACTTGAGGCGGCAAAGAGAAAGTCCATCATCAACGCTGCGGGCTCACTTACGTTGCTCGAATCGGCCGAACTCCTTAGTCGATGCCGATTGACGATCTCCAATGACAGCGCCCCGATGCATCTGTCAGTCGCCGTTGGAACGCCGGTCGTGGCGATTTTTGGCGCGACGGTTCCTTCATTTGGCTTTTCGCCTTATGGGCCTCATGATGCTGTTGTCGAGACGAGGGGACTGCACTGCAGGCCGTGTTCCATCCATGGGGGCACCGAATGTCCCATTAAGACATTCGACTGCATGGTTCAGATTACCCCCGAGCGAGTCTTCTCGCGCATGATGGACGTTCTGGAAAAAACTGGCGCGAAGAGGTGATGGCAGCAATGGAAGTTTGTTGTATCCCTTAAATCAATGTTTTCTCTGCATGTCCCCGCGTTCTGCGCCTCTGTGTCAAGAGCTTGACGCACCAGCCTGCTTCTTGCTATCGTTGAAGTTGAGCAAAAAGTTGGGTACCTTAATTTTTTAGCATCTGTAGGGGTTCAGCGAACGCTTTTTGTGAGCTGATGACATTTTTCCCGAAGGTCCGTAGGACTCCTTCGGGGTGGATCCCGACGTTTCTAGCCGGGATCTGGTTACAGGGTTTTCAAGAAAAAGAAATTACTGCGCCCGTAGCTC
>DATECW010000130.1:0-22260 GCA_035286705.1 Bacteroidota bacterium | reverse complement strand
CACAGCCTGTGGCTCGAACAGAACAGCGATGTCCATTCAGGCGATATCGGTGCTAATGAAGCGGGATCAGCCCCATTCCTTGATTCTCAAGTGGAGCTATCCGTGGGGATTGGCACATCCACAGCTTCTGGATTCTCCATCAAGGCTAATCGGATCAAGGTCAAGCAGGGAGCAACTGTGAGAAGCGATGTCTATTACAATGAGCTGGAGAACAATGGGACAATCACAGGGACCCAGCACACTCCCTTAACCTTGCCCCTGGTCTCGATCTTGCCAGAGTTCAAAACAGCCACTCCAGGCTCTCAGAACATCACCATTCCACAGAACGGCACTCAGACGCTTTCGCCGGGAAGCTACGGGGATATACTGGTAAGAAGAAACGGTAAACTCACCCTCACCGGGGGAGTCTATCATCTGGGTTCTCTCAACACAGGTGATAACGTCCAGATTCTGTTCCAGGCGCCGTCAGAAGTGCGCATAGCCGGGAGGTTCGATACGGACCAAGGCACCAGTGTTGGTCCGGAAGACACCACAAGTCTCAGTGCGAATCAGATCGTGTTCTACATAGGCGGGATCAATGGCAGCAACGGCAATTTGGGCGCTACTCCCAAGGCAGCACAAATCGGGCTGAGCAACACGGTGAAGGCGAATTTCTATGTGCCAAACGGAACATTATGGATTAGACAGAACAGCAAAGCAACAGGAGCATTCATCGGCAAGGATGTTGATGTCGGAATTGGTGTCAAAATCTGGCACAAATCGGTTTTCTAAAGGGGATCTCTCTTTGAAAGTACTTATTTCATTCGCGTTTGCCTTTGTTCTGACGAATGCACTGGTAGCTCAATCGGTCTACGAACTGCCCTTTGCTTCGAAGGACAATACTATTGATCTGGGAATTGAGAACACAGCGTCGATTCAGGTAAAACAGGTCAAGGTTAAGGTCGAGGGGCAGCCTGATTGGATCAGCTTCAGATCGACCGAGACTATCATCGACGGCCTTTCAAATGGGGAGGAGAAGACGGCTTCATTCATCTTTTCGGTCGACAAAAAGGCACCGGTCAGGAGGGATCAGAAACTCACTTTTGTAATCACAGGTCCCAACAATCAGAGTTGGACAAAGGAGATCACCGTTTCAGTTGCTCCCCCTGAAAGATTTGAACTATTTCAGAATTATCCGAATCCCTTTAATCCGGTGACAGTCATCAGTTATCAGTTGACAGTGGACAGTAAAGTGAGTCTCAAAATATTCAACCTTCTCGGTCAGGAGGTGGCGACTTTGTTAGATGGCGATCAAATGGCAGGCTTTCACGAGACAGCATGGAATGCCTCTTCAATGGCGAGTGGGACCTATGTCTACAGGCTTGTCACAAAAGATCAGGCAGGGAACGATGTCGTGGCTCAGAAGAGGATGGTGGTGGTGAAGTAGAACCTTCAATTGAATCTTTCAGAGAATGCAGGTCAAAGTTATGGCCTGCATTTTCGTTTTCAGAATGCTTGACAACTGCTCTGCTTCTTTGTCCGAGTACCCAGATGAAGAAACGTCCTCGGTTCATGTCAATGGTGCCTCCTCAAATCGGAGAAGTGGTCCAAACACCCTGAAAGGTCAACTAGCTCCGTTTGAATTGATCCCCCTCGTGAGAATGCCTTGCTATTCAAGAGGATTCGGGCTACACTGATATGTGGGGTCTCTTGCCCCTGTGCTCACCATCGTTTTGAATGGTGAGGTTCTTTAGGCTCTCAGGGGTCGTTCCAGCCAAACAGCGCACATCGTAAGCCTGCCTCGATGTCCCACATCCACGCTGCCTTTTGCCCGGTAACCAGCCACTGATCTTCCAGGTGTCAAGAGCCTGATCAATCGAGCTCATTGAAAAGAGCTCCAGTTCCACCGAACTGCCTCTCTTCGCAAACGAACCCAAAAAGGAGACTCTTCTTGAAACGAAGAGTACCACATCAATCAACCAGCCGAATCGCGTTTATTGGAAATTATCTCCCCAGGCAATGTGGTATTGCCACGTTTACTACAGATCTTTGCGAGTCCGTTGCGGCGGCATACGATGAAACGTCGTGCATCTCGTTGCCCGTCAACGATGTCGAAGCCGGCTATGACTATCCGGCGCGTGTACGCTTTGAAATCGCGGAAAAAGACATTCATTCCTACAGGCGCGCAGCCGATTTTCTCAATGTCAATAATGTTGATCTGGTAAGTCTGCAATTCGAATACGGAATTTTCGGGGGAAAATCGGGGAGCCACGTTCTGACCTTGATGCGCGACCTGCGAATGCCGATTGTGACGACCCTCCACACCATTCTTGACTCACCGACTCCCGATCAACGACGGGTTTTGGAGGAAGTTGCCGCTCTTTCGGACAGGCTGGTTGTGATGAGTCAGCGAGGCTCAGAATATCTGCAAAGAATCTATCATGTGTTGCCGGGAAAGATAGACCTGATTCCGCACGGTATCACGGATGTGGCGTTCGTTGATCCGAGTTTCAACAAGGATCTCTTTGGGGTTGAGGGTAAGACGGTCCTGCTCAGTTTTGGCTTACTCTCAGAGAATAAAGGAATTGAGACCGTCATCTCTGCCCTCCCCAAGATCATCGCCCGCTATCCGGATGTCGTGTACATCGTTGTCGGAGCGACACATCCCCACGTCCTTCGGCACGAAGGGGAAACGTACCGTCTCTCACTTCAGTGGTTGGCCCAGCAGGAGGCCGTGGAAAGCCATGTCATCTTCTACAACCGTTTCGTCGATCCCGAAGAACTTGTGAAGTTCATCGGAGCCGCAGATATCTATATCACCCCGTACCACAATGAGGCGCAGATCGTATCCGGCACGCTGGCGGCCACGCTCGGTGCAGGCAAGGCCATCGTCTCGACACCCTATTGGTATGCTCAGGAGATGCTGGCAGAGAAGCGGGGAGTGCTTGTCCCTTTCCGTGACCCCCCTGCATTGGCTGAGCAGGTGATCCGTCTGCTGGGCAATGAGGCGGAGAGGCATGCAATGCGCAAACGCGCATATGTGTTTGGGCGAACAATGATTTGGTCTGAAGTTGCGAAACGCTACATGGAGAGCTTTGAACGGGCACGGGCAGAGCGTCGCAACTATGTGCCGCCGGGCTTTATAGCGAAAGCCCTCGACAAATATCCGAGTGAATTGCCGCCGCTCATATTAGATCACCTGCGGGCGATGTCGGATGAGACTGGCGTTCTGCAGCATGCTCACTTTACCGTGCCTGACTATTCTCACGGGTACACTACCGACGACAACACGCGTGCCCTCCTGGTCGGCATTCTCCTGGGAGAACTGGATAACAGTGAGAGCATGGATCTTTCGTCCCGATATCTCGCATTCCTCGGCTTTGCCTTCAATACTCAAAACAAACGCTTTCGAAATTTCATGGATTATCAGCGCAATTGGTTGGAGGACGTGGGCTCGGATGACAGCCACGGCCGGGCGATTTGGGCGCTCGGAACTGTGTTGAATCATTCGAAGACGCCGTCATTGAACAGCATGGCAGGATGGTTGTTTGAACAGGCCCTTCCTTCCATTCTCACCACGACCAGCCCACGCGCATGGGCATTTGCGCTCATCGGTATTTCAGAGTATTCCCAGAAGTACCGCGGTGATCGGATGGCCAGCCAGGTGAGCGAGGAGCTTGCGGGCCGACTCTTGAGATTGTACCAAGATAACCGCTCGGATGACTGGCGATGGTTTGAGCGAAAGCTCACGTACTGCAACGCAGCTCTTCCTCATGCCCTTCTCATCTGTGGCCGATCGCTCTCCAGCAGCGCAATAACCGAGGTCGGACTGGAGTCGCTGCAGTGGCTGGCCAGTCTGCAATGTTCGAGTGACGGGCATTTTGTTCCCATTGGGTCGAACGGTTTCTATGAGTACGGAAATGAACGCGCTCGCTTTGATCAACAACCGGTGGAAGCCCAGGCAATGGTCTCGGCCTGTCTCGAGGCATTCAGGGTCACCGGGGAAAAACGCTGGAATAAAGAGGCCCGTCGGGCATTTGAGTGGTTCCTCGGGCGGAACGATTTGAAGCTTGCCTTGTATGATGCCACAACGGGCGGCTGCCGTGACGGTTTGCATCCCGATCGGCCGAACGAAAATCAGGGTGCTGAATCCACGCTCGCATTTCTCCAATCGCTGCTGGAATTGCGCATAGCTGAACAAACATCTCTCTCTCTGGAGACGACATCAAAAACAGCAATCATCATTTAGAGTTGTTTCACCGCCATCATCTGAATCCTCTCCTGACGGCTGCTGATTGGCCGTATCCGGTCAACAGTGTGTTCAACGCAGGTGCGGTGCTGCTGCAGGATGGAACGACACTGCTGTTGTGTCGCGTGGAGGACCGGCGGGGTCTGTCCCACCTGAGTGCGGCCCGATCTGCAAACGGCATCGATGACTGGAAGATTGACCGGGAACCGACATTGCTCTCCGATCCCGAGAGATTTCCGGAAGAAATGTGGGGGATTGAAGATCCACGGATCACGTTTGTCCCTGAATTGAAACGGTATGCAGTCGTCTATACTTCCTTCACGCGTGACGGCCCGGGTGTTGCGTTGGCGTTAACAGAAGACTTCCACACATTTGAACGCTTTGGTGTGATCATGCCGCCTGAAGACAAGGATGCGGCACTCTTGCCGCGTCGAATCGACGGCCAATGGGTCATGATTCACCGTCCTGTCAGTGCACCCAGGGCGCATATGTGGATTTCCCATTCGCCGGATCTAAGGAACTGGGGCGGTCATACGCTGATGATGCAAGCCCGAAAGGGTGCCTGGTGGGATGCGAACAAAATCGGCCTTTCTCCGCCGCCGATCGAGACACCCCTGGGGTGGCTGGTCATCTATCACGGTGTGAAGCAATCGTGTGACGGATGTATTTACAGGCTGGGGCTTGCTCTCTTTGATTTGAACAAACCCCAGCGTTTGTTGAAAAGAAGTCAAGAATGGTTTTTTGCACCCGAAGAACCATACGAGCTCCATGGCAACGTCGGGAATGTCGTGTTTCCATGTGGATACACGATTGCAGGCGACGGTGATACCGTCAATGTCTACTATGGTGCCGCAGATACAAGCATTGCCTTGGCAACCGGAAGCATTCGAAGGATGCTCGAATGGCTTGATCAACATAGTGCCGAGAGCAAATCGCTTCTTTGAAGAAAAATGAAAAGATGAACTACGGAATCCTCAATCAAGAACACCACTGAGGTTTGTAAAGGCGGCGCAATGACCAAAATCGACTTCATGGAGCACGTATGGCGTTTCCTTGAGCGCCTCCTGCCACTCGCCAGACCGGGATGGTGGACCTTGAAACGCTGGGTAGAGCTCATGTGGTTTCGACAAAACAGCCACGTTCCACTCGAAATGCGACCACAGGGCAAATGAGGAACGAACCATGAAAAGGAGAACGATAGTGTCGAAGAATCGAAAATGCTTCATTGAGCTTCTTCACCGCGACTCGGACCCCGGTGTATGGATTGTGCAGCGTTGGGAGAAGACGTTCTGGTTTAAGAAGCGGATTTCATCCAACTGGTTTATCGACGGATCACAGGCTCTCGCATTTGCAAAAAAGATGGAACGCGAGCATATGGTTTTTTGAAGCACGGAAGAAAAGGAGAGGCTTACAATGAGGGATATTCATCACAGGCTGAAACTGCGAAGGGGAAGCTCACCTCAGGGGGAAATGCGGGATGGGTTCGTCCACTGGGTGATGCGGTCAAACGAAGAAAAAGACACCAGCTCCGCCCCTGCGGAGAGATCGGATGAGGAACGTCGATGGCAAGATGACGGGGGCAGTGCGGGGTGACTTCTTGAGAATATCGTCGGACATATGCTCCCTTCCGGACGCGCCCTCCAGGCCACCGCGTCGGAATTGTCCGTGGTTTTCCAGTTCATTGCTGTAGCTGGCCTGCCCCACCGCATTCCGTTTGACCCCAATGCTTGCTTACCTCATTTCAATTCTCTAGGTTCGACAACAACTCACCGTTTCTTCTCACATGAGGTTGACTGGTTGCCATTTGGTTACCACGAGGTCGGATTTCCGACGCGAAGCGGCGGAGGAGGAAGTTCAGTGGCTTGAGGTATGTCGTTGGCTGACTCCTGAAAAGCCGTGTGTCGCCAATTTTTTCTTTTAGGGCAACGGCCTGAAGAATTTGTCCCGCAAGATGAATGGGACAAGCCGGTTGGAGGAGATCTCGACCCCGAGGGTCGAACCGTATGGACCCGAATTATCTGCGGGATTTGCCCCGGACGTTGCAGCCGCCGGTCCTCCCTGGTATCCTTTCTTGACACCTTCCTTCAAGCACGCTATATTGGAGTTGACTCTTACCAACGGGGATGGGGATGCCTAATGCAATCTTGCCTTCCAGGATCTAAAGCGTAGTCACGGATAGACTCTGCAGGTCTTCATTACTGTGGGTTCTATCTGGGGACTATTCCTAAGACATCGCACGTCCTTCAATTGCGCTAGATCAGATCAGCCGCGAGCGAATCTCCGTTCACTCTGGATGCTCGAAAAATGGGAGAACAATGGACACTCTGCTTCTTTGATAGCAAGGGGGCGGATGAAGCGCCGTTCGAAACTCAAGAACTTCCGAGTGTTGCTGTTGTTGAAACCGAAGGAAGCGATTGCCGATGAAAAATCATAACCTGGCTGGGTTACGTCGTCCCATGCTAGCCACACTGCTGCCGCTGGCAGCGCTAATTCTCCAATGGATGTTTTGGCCGTTTCTTCAACCTTTTGTGTGGTTTCTTTTCTATCCCGCAGTATTCTTTAGTTCATGGATTGACGGCATGCGCGGGGGAATTGTTGCCACTCTTATCTCTGCCACGCTTGTCTTGTTTGTTTTCATGCCGCCGCAGTTCTCGTTTGCGGTGAAAGACCCAAAGGTCCTCCTTTCGGTTGGAGTGTTCATATCCATGGGATGTCTCTTTGGTTACACCCAGGAACGTCTAAAGAAAGCAAATCGCCAGACCGTGGAGGCTTTAGAGACCGCACGCCTTGCCAATGAGCAGCTTGAATCACGCGTGCGCGAACGTACCACGGAACTGACGAAGACAGTCGCTTTGACGCGGGCAAGTGAGGAGCGCTTCCGTTCAACGTTGGACAATATGTTGGAGGGATGCCAAATACTTGGATTCGACTGGCGTTATCTCTATCTGAACGATGCTGCGGACAGGCATAACCGTCGGCCCAAAGAAGAATTATTGGGCAATAGATACATGGATATGTGGCCCGGCATTGAAGCAACAACAGTGTTTGCTATTATCAAGCAATGCATGGAGGAACGGATTGGGCGTCATATGGAGAATGAATTTGTTTTCCCCGATGGAACCCCAGGGTGGTTCGACCTTAGCATTCAGCCGGTACCTGAAGGGGTTTTTGTTCTTTCCATGGATATCACCGAGCGCAAGCGGGCGGAAGAAGGTGTCCGCAAATTGAATGAAGAGTTGGAGCAGCGCGTCGAGGAACGAACGGCTCAACTCCAGGCTGCCAACAAAGAGCTTGAGGCTTTCAGCTATTCGGTATCGCATGATCTTCGTGCCCCGCTGCGCCATATCACCGGATTCGTTGAGCTGCTGCAAAAGCACACCGGCAAGTCCCTTGATGAGAAGAGCACACGTTTTCTGAAAACGCTTTCCCAAGCTGCCCTCAGAATGGGAGCCCTCATTGACGACCTCCTCTCGTTTTCGCGAATGGGTCGGCAGGAAATGCAGAAGACCACGGTGGATGTGAATGCCATGATCGCTGAAATCCTGGCGGAGCTCAAAACCCAGACGAAAGAGAGGCAGGTGGTGTGGAATATCGGGCCTTTTCCGCTGGTTAAGGGCGATCGCTCTATGCTTCATCTGGCGATGGTCAATCTCCTCTACAATGCCGTCAAGTTTACGACCAAGAAAGAGAAAGCAGTCATTGATGTCAGGTGTGAAGTTCAAGAGAAGGAAATTGTCGGCTTGGTCAGAGACAACGGCGCGGGATTTGACATGAAGTATGCGGACAAACTCTTTGGCGTCTTTCAACGGCTTCATAATGCCGAGGAATTCGAAGGAACAGGCATCGGGCTGGCAAATGTGCGGCGGATTATTCATCGGCATGGGGGACGCACATGGGCGGAAGGGAAGGTGAATGAGGGAGCAACGTTCTACTTTACAATTCCGTTGGACAGCGAAGAAAGGGACCAATCATGACCACGGACGTAAAAAACATTCTTCTGGCTGAGGACAGTGAGCAGGATATCGAACTCACTCTGGAGGCACTCCGTGAAAACAACCTTGCGAACGATGTCGTCGTTGTTCGCGATGGAGAACAGGCGCTTGACTATCTCTATGTCCGTGGGGAATTCGCAAATCGGATGAACGGATTACCCGCCGTTGTGCTCCTGGATCTAAAAATGCCGAAAGTGGACGGTATGCAGGTTCTGAGAACGATCCGCGGTGATGCGAAGCTCAAGGAGTTGCCGGTGGTCATTCTCACGTCTTCAAGGGAGGAACGTGATCTTGTCGATGCCTATGGACTCGGCGTGAACGCTTATGTTGTGAAACCTGTGGACTTCGGTGAATTCCACACCGCCGTCAAAACCCTTGGCGTCTTCTGGGCGCTGGTCAATGAACCGCCTCATGGGATCGAGAAAAAAAGAAAGTTGTAGAGGAAAAGACGCATGCCATGTTCCAATCATGACAAACCGCTCAAGGATTGAAAATGGAGCCTCGTTTGACAATACTGCATTTCGAGGACAGCCAGGAAGATGCGTTACTCATCAGGGAGCATCTTGAGTCAGGGGGCATTCAATGCGATGTTTCCCTCGTGCAAAATAGGGCCAGCTTTGTGAAAGCGCTTGGCGATCGCTGGGATCTTATTCTGTCCGACTTCAACGTTCCTGGGTTTGACGGGTTTGCTGCCTTACAACTTGTCCGGGAAAGGGATCCTCATATTCCGTTTATTATCATCTCGGGCACGATTGGGGAAGAAGTCGCAATCGAGTCCCTGAAGAGGGGCGCGACAGACTACATCCTCAAAGATAAGCCTGCGCGGTTGGTTCCGGCTGTTCAACGGGCTCTTCAGCAGGCAGAGGAACGGCGGCAACGATTGCAGTCCGAAACGGCCCTCGTTAAGTCAGAAGAGAGATATAGAACACTTGTCTCCAGCTTGCGGGAAGGCCTGCTCGAAGCGGACAATGACGACGTCATTCAATTTGTGAATGACCAGCTCTGTGTGTCACTTGGATACCAGCGCGACGAGCTTCTGGGCCATGTCGTTCATAGACTGCTTGTATCCGAGGATGACCAGGCGCAAATCGTGGAGAAGAATCTCGTACTGCGGAGGGGGATCAGCGAACAATACGAAATCCGGTGTTTGCATAAGGATGGCCATTCTCTCTGGATGGAAATTGGCGCATCTCCCATCATCGATGCGAGCGGCGCGGTCATCGGCTACGTTGCAACGTTCAGCGATATCACCGAAAAAAAGCTTCTTCAGGAGCAGTTCCTGCGGGCACAACGCCTGGAGGGGATCGGAACACTCGCAGGCGGCATTGCGCATGATCTGAACAACGTCCTGGGCCCGATTCTTCTTTCGCTCGAGGTCATGCGCAGCAAGGTTGCGGATCCCGGCCTTCTAAGAATGATCGACACCATTGAATCGAGCGGCCGCCGCGGGGCCGACCTGATCAAACAAGTTCTTTCATTTGCACGGGGCGTGCATGGAGAACATGTTACCGTCCAAATCAGGCATCTCGTTGGCGAAGTCGAATCGATCATGAAGGAGACATTTCCCAAATCCGTAGATGTTGCAATAAAAGCACCGAAAAACCTCTGGACTGTCTCGGGAGATGCCACGCAGCTCCACCAGGTACTCATGAACCTTTGTGTGAATGCCCGGGACGCCATGCCGACCGGTGGCAGACTTGAACTCAAATGCGAGAATGTTGAGTTGGATGAACAATATGTGGCGATGCATTTTGAAGCAAAGCTCGGCCGATACGTGTGTCTCAGTGTGACAGATACGGGGATCGGGATTCCGCCCGAAATCAAGACAAAGATTTTTGACCCCTTTTACACTACAAAAGAGGTCGGGAAGGGAACGGGGCTTGGTCTTTCCACGGTTCTTACCATTGTGAAGAGTCACGGCGGCTTCATCAATGTCTACAGCGAACCGGGAAAAGGAGCCACCTTTCGTGTGTACCTCCCGGTGCGGGCCTCTGATGTTCCGGAAAAGCTGCAAGAACATGAGGACTCGGTCGTAGGAAAAGGAGAGCTGATTCTTGTGGTCGACGACGAGGAGGCAGTACGGGAGATAACCAGAACAACCCTTGAGGCCTTTGGGTACGCTGTCGTGACGGCCAATGACGGAACAGACGCCATCTCAAAGTACGCTCTGGGAAAAAACCGTATTGCGCTCGTTGTAACCGACATGATGATGCCGTACATGGATGGCCCTGCCACAATCAGGGCGCTCAAGAAAATGAACCCCAACGTCAGGATTCTCGCGGTCAGCGGTCTGGCACAGAACGGTCAAGTCACGGATCGAGCTACCGGCGTCGCATTCCTGAACAAGCCATACACGGCACAAAAGCTCCTGGAGTCTATTCGGGCCGTTCTTGATTCAAAATGAAAATAAACCCAAGCATTTTCACATGAACCCTGGAGGTCTTGTGAAACGAATATTGGTTGCCGACGATGAAGATCAGATTCGGGAGTCGGTACGAGCGGCGCTCGAAGCGCTGGGATACGACATTATTGAGGCGGATAACGGAACGAGGGCCCTTGACCTTGCCAGGTCACAGAAGCCGCATCTGATCATCAGTGATGTCGTGATGGATAGTGGAAGCGGCTTCCTCCTTCGCGAATTGCTTCGGGAGGATGAAGAAACGTCCCTGATTCCATTGATTCTCATGACAGGACACGCTCAGGGGGCAGGCGCATGGGGATCCGATCCTGATATCGAATATCTTGAAAAACCATTCAAATCTGCTGAGCTTGTCTCCGCCGTGGAGCGGTCGCTCAAGAGGGCGTCTCGGAAACAATAGATCCTTCCTGGTGAAATCGTGTCAAGCCGTGCTGTGCTTGAGGCTCTTTCCGGTCGCCGGATGAGCGACACAGGCAAACGTCCGCAGGAAGAAAGACTTCTGTTCGTGTGTCCACCATCAACGATTGAAAAATTCGCATGCCCAGGATCCTGATTGTCGAGGATGAAGATGCCATGAGGGAGTCGATGGCTGTGCTCCTGAAGAGCGGAGGGTATGAAGTCGATGAAGCAGCGGATGGCGATGAGGGCTTTCAACAAGCTCGACAGAATCCCCCTGACCTGATTGTCAGCGATGTCGAGATGCCCGGGCTGGGTGGGTACGACTTTCTGGAGAAGATTAGGTTGGAGAAGAGTTTGTCAACGATTCCATTTGTTTTTCTCACCGGAAGGGGAGAGAAGCCGCAGATGCGGGAGGGGATGGAAAAGGGGGCCGATGATTACATCACCAAGCCGTTTCACGCCGGAGAACTGCTGAGGGCAATTGAATCAAGGCTCAAGAAACATGCAGCAATGCTCGGGCAGGCTGACAAGAAGTTAGAGGAGCTCAGGGGAAGCATCAGTCTTGCCCTCCCGCATGAGCTTCGGACCCCCCTGCACGGTATCCTTGGATTTGCCGATTCGATTATTTCGGGCGCTGATACGCTCAAGCCTGTTGAGACAGCAGAGTTGGGGAACCGGATCAAGGCATCAGCCGCCCGGCTTCACCGTGTGATTGAGAACTTCCTGATCTACGCACAGATCGAATTGATCGCAAGCGATGAAAAGGCGCTCAAGGTGCTACGGCAGGATAAATTGGCCGATGCAGGCACTCTCATCGGGCTTCTTGCAAAGAAAAAGGGGAGAGAGTATGAAAGGCCCCAAGACCTGCACCTGGATACGGATGAGGGGGAAGTGGGCATCTCTCAGGAATATCTTGCCCGTGTCATCGATGAACTTGTCGATAATGCATTTAAGTTCTCAGAACATGGAACCCCGGTCATGGTTACAGCGAATTCGTCCTCAACGGGATTTCTCATAACAGTGGCAGATTCAGGACGTGGAATGACTGCCGAAGAGGTTTTGCGGATTGGGGCCTTCACGCAGTTTAATCGCAGGTTGCACGAACAGCAGGGTACGGGATTAGGCCTTGCAATCGCCAAGCGGCTTGTAGAGATCCATGGTGGCTCTGTCATGATCGAGAGCGAACCGGGGGTGGGGACAAGGGTGTTGCTTGTGCTCCCGATCGACAAAGAAAGTGGAAAGTTGGAAAATGGGAAATCAGGGAATTGAGAAGGTTTTTGGTTTTTTTTCTTGTAGGGCGACCGCCCGAAAAAAGCCCATCCCCTTGGCAGGACGAAAGCTCATCCGAAGGCTTCGGACAATGGGGTGGGGGCGTTTCTCTCCCCGGTCTCCGCCACAAAAGCGTTGTTTGGAGCTCTGAACGTTCTGCTATTTTGCAGCAATATAGCTTTTCGCCTTTTCAAGCTCAGGACGGGCGGTGTCCGCCTTTTCACAAAGGGCGATCAGTTGCCTGTAATACGAATCTGCTTTTTGTTTCTCACCTGCCATCTCCGCCGACCGTGCCGCTCCATAGATTCCATTGAAGCGGTTCACTGAAGACATCAGGGAAGCCTCGAACTCCGCCAGCGCTTGCTTCGGCTGTCCCAGCTCCAGAAGAAGCTCGCCCAGAAGTTCACGCATTGGCAGAATGGATCCCGGCGTCACAGGATGTTTCTCCGTTGCAATCTCCTGATCGGCGGCGGAGCGCATCAATTTCAACGCGTCCTCGTTCTTCTTCTCGGCCCAACACGCCCATGCCTCTGCAGCCGTCCGTGATATTTCCACCTGGCCCGCCCAGTAAGGGTCCTTCTTTTCCACGGACTGTTGTTTAAGGACCCTGAGCTTCTCCACTCCGTTTCTGGCGAGGCCGGCGTCTCCATTGCGAGCTGCCCCGATTGCCTGAGCAAAGCACGTCACCGCCTCAGCCCAGGGGTAACGATCCCAGGGGAAAGTTTCGGGGTGAAGCTTCAATGTGGTCGCCTCGCTCCAGTGGCGGCGTTCCAGCGCATACCGGGCCGGGATTGCCGCGAGCGCATATGCAGCGGCGAGGTATGGCCTGTCGCACCTTTGAATTCCAAGAACCTGATCTACGATTTCTTTTGCCTTGATGTCCTGACCGGTCTGGAGATAGCCGTAGACGATGTAATCCCATGCGTGCAGTGCATCAAATGAAGTTACGTCGGGATCACTTTGCCGGATTTTCCTGTGCCGCCTTCGCAGAGGCAATATTGGTCTCTACGTTGTCCGCCCAGAGTCCAAGCTTTACGAATATGTGCGACGCCATGTGGAGGGCGTGAGGGGCCGCTGGAGCAATTCCCGCATACTTCCTTGCAGCCCAGCCCCAGACTG
Source organism: Bacteroidota bacterium (assembly GCA_035286705.1). Classification (GTDB taxonomy): domain Bacteria; phylum Bacteroidota; class Ignavibacteria; order UBA10030; family UBA10030; genus JACPLA01. The sequence continues at coordinate 8,834 of DATECW010000130.1, read as the reverse complement.
GCAAGCTGAGGCGAATCATAACTGTGAATAATGTAGTGCGCTACTCCCGGGTGATCGGGCTGCTCTTTGAAAACCTTGAGGAGAGTCTCGCCCGCTTTTTTGTTGTTGGCGAATGTTTTATCGGATTTGAGCGCTGTTGCATCCAAGGCCAGAGCGTACAGGATGGCAGCCTCCCTGTCGTCAGGATAGGCTTTCGTAATTTGCTCCATTGCCTTTTCGTAGGCAAGGAGTCGTGACCGATGGTCCGTCTTGTCCACGTCGAGATAAAAAGCTTCGACGGCCTCGATGTACATTTTCTCACGCTCGGTTTTTGCGCCAACGTGCTTTGCATTCCTCAACGCCTTCCACGCATAATCGATCTCTTCAGGTGTCGGTGGTTCCCACAGCATGTGGAAGTGGCTCATGGCGATTCCCCAGTATGCCATGGCGCAATTTGGCTCTCGCATGGTAATCTCGTGAAATTCCTTCAATGCACTGGAATACCAGAACGAATGAAGGAAGGCCATCGCCCGGTCAAAGTCCTCTTGTGTCGAGGGTTTTTCGCACGTGATGGGGAAATGTACCACACCGATATCCTGGGATTCGGAGTGATGTGACTGTGCCCGCACGGCCGCGCCCAGGATGAAGAGCGCGACCAAGAGAGCGCCGACATTTTTGTGCATTCGCATAATTGGCCTCCTTGGAAATTGGCAAGTGGTGATTCTGAAGCTTCGGGCAACAACCACCCGACCGTCCTCTCGGCGTAGGATCCGGTCGGATATCTCGTGCTCAATCCAAAGTTCGTTCTCAGAAGTCGTTAGGACCATCACTTCGGGGTGAGAAGTGATGCGGCGTCCTTGGGGTACATAGAATCTAACCTGTACCTCACGAAAAGTCAAATTGGAGTGGTTTCCCGGGACACTACCAAGTTGGATTCATGTTGACATGTTTCTTTTCACGCAATCCTCTCGCTTTTCCTAAGCATTGACGTGAACTCACAGCCCGGAAGCTCTTTGGTCTCATCTGTCCCGCAGGAGAACTGACACAGGTGGACAGCTGCCTCAGCGTGAGATCTGATGATCTCTTCACATTCCAACCTTGCCTTTCGCAACCATTTGGGATCAACCTGAGTCTAAGAAATGATACGCCCTCCCCCTAATCCCGATTCCCTGTCCATTCCAGAAGAGGAACCTATCGTCATGTTCTCAAACTACCTGAAGATTGCGATTCGCAATCTCTTCAAACACAAGGGGTATTCCTTTATCAATGTGTTCGGTCTTACTCTTGGGATGGCCTGTTGCATTCTTATCATGCTGTATGTTCAGGATGAACTAAGTTATGATCGCTACCACACGAAGGCGAACAGAATCTACAGGGTTTCCCGTCAATGGATGAACCAGGACGGCGGAATTTCTTTACATCTCGGCCACATTGCTCCTCCGTTTGGTCCCCTGTTGAGGAATGACTTCCCGGCGAGTGTGCTGGAGGTCGCGCGGTTCCTCAGGCCTGGCACGTCGCTGGTGAGTTATGGGGATCATCACTTTCAGGAGTCAAGGTTCTTTTTTGCGGATTCCGCGGTGTTTTCCATCTTCTCCTGGGAATTGACTGGCGGTGATCCGATGACGGCGCTGGCGGGCCCGAATTCAGTCGTCATTTCGGAATCAACGGCAAAAAAGTACTTTGGCGGCGAGGATGCAATGGGAAAGGTTCTTCGGTTGAACCAGCAGGCGGACCTGAAGGTGACCGGTGTGATGAAAGATGTCCCGAGGAACTCCCACTTTCAAGCTGACTTCCTGTGCTCATTCATCTCCTTCGAAAACGCCGTCGGTGCACAAAATCTTGTGAGAAACTGGGGAAGCAACAACTTTGCCACCTATATTCTCGTGCCCGAGACATTCGATCCGACTGCATTTGTCGCGCAACTTCCAGCGTTCCTCGACAAGCACATGGGCGCGGCACCGAATGGGAATCTTCCATCGGCGGGGACACAATTGAATCTCTGGCCGCTTACCAGCATTCATCTCTTTTCGCACCTTGACTCGGAAGTCGAACCCAACAGCGACGTGACGTATATCTATGTGTATTCCGCCGTTGCGCTCTTTGTCCTGCTTATTGCATGTTTCAACTTCATGAATCTCTCCACCGCACATGCGTCCCGGCGCGCCAAGGAAGTGGGAATACGGAAAGTGCTGGGGGCCTACAAACAGCTTCTTGTTCGGCAGTTTCTCGGTGAGTCAATTCTCCTCTCCTTTATCGCTCTGGTTTTTGCCCTGGGGGTCGTTCACCTTACGCTTCCCTGGTTCAATGTGTTTGTGGAAAAGGCGCTTGCCGTAAACTACGCCGGCAATTGGCTCGGACTTTTTGCTCTCGGGTCGATTGCAGTCATCGTCGGTGTGATTGCCGGGGCCTATCCGGCCTTCTTCCTCTCGGCGTTTCAACCGGCTTCAGTCTTGAAGGGGGAAACCGCCCGGGGAAAAGCGGGGCTGAGATTCCGTTCAGTCCTTGTGGTCTCACAGTTTGCCATTTCGATCACTCTGATCGTCAGCATGGGAATCGTGTATGACCAGCTGGAATTCCTGCGCAAAAAGAACCTTGGCTTCGACAAAGAAATGGTTGTCTTCCTTCCGGCAAGAGGCCAGATCAGGGAACAGTTCGTGGCGTTGCGCGATCAACTGCTCTCCCAGCCCGGCATCACCGATGTGACGATTTCCAGCCGCGTCCCCTCCGGCCGGCTTCTCGATTCGCAGGGAGGAACAGCGGAGGTGCGGGGCGAGATGCAGCAGATAACAACCCGCATTGCGGATATTCACGTCGATCACAACTTCATGAAAACATACAGGGTCCCTTTTGCGGCGGGGAGGGATTTCGATGTCAAACTGGCCAGCGATTCAACTGAAGCGTTCGTTCTGAATGAAGCCTCAATAGCGGGCATCGGATGGCCTTCGGCAGAAGAAGCCATTGGCAAGAGGTTCCAGTACGGCGGTCGAACGGGGAAAGTCATTGGCGTTGTCAGGGATTTCCATTTCGAATCTCTTCACCAGAAGATCGCCCCCATCGTTTTTCTCATCAACCCCGGCCGATTCAATGTCGTTTCTGTGAGAATTGCCGCGGGCCATGCGGAGCGCGTGTTGTCAATCCTGAAAGACCGATGGCAATTGCTCCGGCCGAACTATCCCTTCATTCCCCAGTTTGTCGGCGACCAGTTCAACCGTCAGTACGAATCGGAAGAACGACTGGGACAGGTTTTCGGGATTTTTTCTGGTCTTGCCGTGGTGATCGCCTGCCTTGGCCTCCTCGGCCTCGCTTCGTTCGTAGCTGAACGGCGTACCAAGGAAATAGGGGTCCGCAAGGTCCTTGGAGCATCGGCCGGCAACATCGTCTTTCAACTTACGAAGCAATTTGCGCTGCTTGTCCTCATTGCCAATCTTGTTGCGTGGCCCCTGGCCTATTCCATTATGACCTGGTGGCTCAATGGATTTGCCTACAAGACAAGTATCGGGCTTATGACGTTTTTCCTCGCCGGCGTTCTGGCCCTTCTGGTCGCGTTCCTGACAATCAGCTTCCAGGCAATCAGGGCGGCAATGACGAATCCTGTCAAAGCGCTTCGGTACGAATAGCGAAGTCCCGATTCGCTCCTTGTCTCCACATCCTCAGTAGGAAGTACCCCGCGAGGTCTGATTCACCAAATCGTTCGCGGCGTGGACGAGGAAGAGATACGCCGCGCCAAGGTTGATGACATACTCGTTCTCTCCCCATAAGAATGGCCAGTCCTCTTTGTTCTCCGGAAAATCCGGCTTCAGAATGAGTACACCAGGAACAACGCCGCCTGGAATGAAGGAATAATCTGCCCGGTTGTTTCCGTAGGCCACCATCTTTGAATCAGCTCCGACTCCCGAAACGAACGAAACAGCAGAACCGGGATGACAACCGTAGATATACCCCAATCCTCTCAGGGTGTATTCTGAACTCATAATGTTCGGAAAGGCCTTGTACAGAAGGTAACTTGTATTGGCAAAGCCGACGACCCAACCGTTTCCGCCCCAGCCGCCTGTCGAAATGGGTACGCCAAACGGATTCTGTTCGTAGAATTTGTCCGCTTGCTCTTTATATCTTCTTACAAGTGGTTCGATCCTTTTTGCGTATTCTCCGTCCATGAAGGGTAGGGCACGAACGGCAAGGGCTGCCGTCCGATTGAAATTCTTCTCGATGTGAGGAAACAACTCGTCGACCCTCTTTGCGTACCGATTCTCCTTCGAACAAATCAAAAGCTCAACAGCCGCACTCAGCTCCTCGTCTTCCAGCGGGCCTCCTGTCGTGTTCCCGTGCCGAAAAACGTCCGGCGAATGGCTGTGTTCTTCGTCCCAGACTCGTTTGGCAATTGCAAAGCATTCGTCGGCCAGCGCATTATCATAGCCGCGTAATGCTCTGCTCGCGGCCGCCAGCGCCGCCGCAGAACCGTAATTCAACGCGCTCGATTTGCTCGTGAATGCCCACCGGTCGTCGAATGTTCCGCTCGTGAATCCGTCTGATTCAAGGCTGTCAAGCTCGGGATTATACACCTTATTATCGGTCTTGGTGACCGCATCGCCCAAATGTGTGTATTGAGAGAGGTGTGCTTCGACGATACCGGGAATCGCATGGCCAATAGCTCTGTGCTGCGCAACGAGCTGCACGACACCATGTTCTATTTGTTGGAGAAGATCGGGTTTTCCATCGGGATGATGAAGGTCTACGAAGCGTGTCTGCTGATTGATGCTTGTCTCATCTCTTTCAGGACGAAAGCGCTCCCAGGCCTGGACCATGCTCAGAACGGTCGAGTAGTGAGTCTGTGTGCGGAGATCGAAATCGCCCGCATCGAACCACCCGCCAACATTCAGTCCCGGGATATGCTCTCCGGGTTCGAATTTCGTGTCGGTCGCGGGGCCCTGGGCATAGAGATCAAAGTGTTCATGGTTCACGGGTGCCTGCAATGCGTCGTCAAGATGCGATGCTCCATGCCAGACGCGATAGGCCTCATTGACAACCACATGATCCATCTGAACGGGGAAAAAAATGTCGAGAGTGTGGTGCCACGCATTCTCGTACACATCAGGAGCAATCCTCAATGCCTTCGTTCGCTGGTCGCCGTATTCAATGATGTAGAGACCATTCTCCTTCACTGGCGAGAAATCAAACATTGCGTAGTTGTAACGGAGATACCTGCCCCACACTCGTATCTCCGATCTGAATATTTCTGTCATTGACCCATTCTCAGCGACCTTTAACACACGGGCGCTCGTGAGGGGATGGTCGTGTCCGTCGAGCTCGATGATGGCGATTTTCTCTTGGTCAGGATGATAACCTGCCTGCGAGTAGGCGATCATGGGCGGGCGCGTCCAATCAGGAATGGTGCCGGCTTCGAGGAACCACTCAATCACCCTGCCGGATCTTCTTCCCGGCAAGAGCGAGCGAACCACGAACCATCCGTTTTGTGCCTTATTGCGGCCATCAAATAACATCAAGTCACCGGATCTTGAGCCGATCGTGACGCGCCTGGCAGGGTCTTCAGGCGCAAGGACAAGAGTCTTGCCGGAGGCAATGGACTTTGGCTCAACAAGGCCCGATTGTCCCACCTCCATCGGTCCGCCGGGATAGAGAGGCAGGTAACCGCTTTTGCCGTCCATCAGGTAAGATTTCTTGAAATAAGCCGACGGCAGGAATTCAAGATTGAATCCAGCCCGACCCTCCAATGTCTTGGGAAGCGGTTTTTCAAGATTGACGGTGATGACAATTCCCTGATCCCGTGCTTCAGCCTTGATTGAGTACGAGAAATCGTAGGCAGGGTATTTCAGAAATGCCTCAATGCTCCGGGCATTCTTGTCGACTCTTCGCTCGATGAATTGCGGGATAGGATCCCATTGTTCCGGGGTCGGATTCAGCCTGACGTCTCCATTTGTCGCGGTTCTTACCTCATGGTGGATAATCTCGATCCCGCTCATCTTGGAATCACTGAAGAGATCGTTGTACCAGTTGCTAAAGACCAGGACATTCAGGCCGCGGGTTTCAAAATACTCGAGATCGTTCAGCCTGAGCGCGTTGGTTTTCTCTTGGGGCTGATTGAGCAGGAGAACCAAGAGGGAGAAAAGCGTCGTACTTTTGAGGAATAACATGTCGGGATGGTAATGAGGTTTCGGCGGAGAGTCAAGATTGCTTACCAGGATAGTATGGTGAAGTCAAGATCCACTAACCGGAAGAAATCGAAATAGACTCCCTGTGTTTTCATTCCACAATCATGTCCATGGAGTCAGAATGTAGTTTTCTCGTAGACACACGCGAATCAGCTTTGAGTTGCCGCATTTCATTCATAGATTCTCCAGACATGATGGGACATTCATTCTGTTGACCAGAATAGAAGGAGGTACGCGCGTGAGCTTGACCAAACGCTTTCAAACGCTGGCAGCAACAGGATTCCTGGTCGGAACACTCGACGGATTGGCTGCGATTGTCAACTATGTCATTGCGGGCGGAAAGGATCCAGCGAGGATCTTCCTTTTTATCGCAAGTGGAGTCTTCGGGAAGGAAGCCGTTGCAGAGAATAGCCAGTTGGCATGGTGGGGAGTGCTCTTTCACTACTTCATCGCATTCTGCTGGACGGTTTGTTACTTCATGATGTATCCCAAGGTGGCCCTTCTCGCCGGGAACAAGTATTTGAGCGGCACCGTGTATGGGATTTTTGTTTGGCTCGTAATGAACCTGGTCGTCGTTCCTCTGAGCAGAACGCCGCCCATGCCGCTTACAGCGACGAGAATTCTCGTCGGAGCCGCAATCCTCATTGTCTGTGTTGGATTACCTATTTCCCTCTCTGCGCACAGGTTCCATTCAAAGTGGCCCGACAAGGACAATAGCATTCATGAAAGGAAAGGGTGACGTATCTGGTTGTATGATCTTCGAAAGCACCATGTTTCACCTCTGGCATAACAATACTGCCTTTTTTCCGTATACTCGTCAACGCTTTTGCACCTTAAAGGCGCTTTCCTGATATTAAAACTTCATTTCTCACCTTGTCGAATGGAGGCTTCATGAGGGGCATATCACGTCGCATGGTACTCGCTACACTGCCTGCTGTTTGTTCAATCCCCTGGCTTTCCGCCATTCCGGCGGAAATCAACTCCGAATCTTCCCTCTATCCGGAATTTCCGGCCCAGAATCCCGAGCGAGTGAAAGAAATGGTTGGAGTGTGTCATGGAAACACCGAAAAAGTCCGCATGCTTCTTGATGAAAGTCCGGCGCTCGCGAAGGCAACATGGGATTGGGGATACGGAGATTGGGAAACAGGGTTGGGTGCCGCTTCCCACACGGGGAGCCGCGAAATCGCCAGGATGCTGATGGAGAAGGGGGCAAGACCGGATATTTTCACATTTGCCATGCTCGGGATGATCGATGTCGTCAAAGCGTACGTTACGACCTCATCGGGGATTCAACGTATCAAAGGGCCTCACGGGCTTTCGCTCCTGCATCACGCACGTCAGGGAGGAAAGGAAGCCGAAAACGTCGTCGCATATCTGGAGCAGGTTGGAGATGCCGACATTCGAGTGAGTTCGCTTTCATTGTCGGATGAAGAAAAACAACGCTACATCGGCACATACAGGCTGGGCCCCGGTTCAGGCAGTACACTGGAAGTCTTTGCGGGAAAAACCGGCTTTCTGAACATCAAGAAGGGGACGGACGGAGTATCGAGGACGATCTACCACCTTGGGAATCACGAGTTTCATCCCGTCGGGGCTGAATCTGTTCGGATTCGCTTCGGAGTAACGGATGGGCGCAGCATGAACCTCTCTGTGGTCGATGGGCCGTTACTGATCACGGCGGAACGTGTATAGCGGCCTGATGTCAATCTTCTCGTTTTCACATATCTTACACAAATGTCAATGATGACTCGTTTTTTGCACAGTCTACTTGCCGTCGGAATCATGGTTTTGTTCATCTTGATGCCAGCCCAGGCTCAGGATGAGCAGCGTGTGCACTCGATTATCATACGGGGAATCGATCAGTTGTACAACATGGAATTCGATCAAGCGGTGAGCTCCTTTGATGAGGTCATTCGAATGGCACCTCAGGACCCTCGAGGCTTCTTCTTCAAATCGACGGTTGATTATTGGATCTACATGTTGTCAAAAGAGGAGAAAGCCTATGAACGATTCTTTGCTCTCTCGGATACCGTGATCGATCTCTGTGAGAAGCTGCTCGATGCGAACGAGGAGGATTGGCCTGCAAAATTCTACCTCGGCGGTACGTATGGATTTCGGGGCCTGATGCACCAACGGAATGGTTCAATTTTCAAGGCGGTCTGGGATGGCAAGAAAGGGTACAATCGGTTGGAGGAATGTGCCCTGGAGAAGCCGGATCTTGTGGATGCACAAATGGGCTTTGGATTATTCACCTACCTGGTCGGCAAGATTCCGAAGTCGTTTCGCTGGATCGTCAATATTATCGGCTTCAGCGGCGATGTCGACCTCGGTCTCAAATATCTTCGCAATGCGGCGGAGAACGGCGTCTACACAAGGAGTGAAGCCACATTCTACTTATCGCAATTCCTCTACCAGGAGGGGAATCAGGACGATGCTTTCAGTTATCTGGACCGGCTTCTGCTGAAACACCCGGACAACACGCTGTTTCTCCTGACGTACGGTTCGTGGCAATCTCGACGGGACAACATCGACTCGGCGCTGGTCGCCGCGAGGAAAGCCGTGGAGATCAACAACAGAAAGAAGGTCAAGTATGGCGATGAGATAGCGTTCAATGTGCTGGCTCAGTGCTATTGGCTGAAGAATGACTTCCAAAGCGCAAAGCAAAACCTCGAGCTGTCCATTCAGCGA